>JACRIL010000132.1 GCA_016235825.1 Planctomycetota bacterium | reverse complement strand
TTTCCTGGGGCGTTGCCCCAGGCTTTCATATTGCGCCCCTTTGGGGCTGCACGATCTCGCCGGCATTGGAGGATTGGCAATTCAAAGTATGATGAGCCGGTCGATGGATTATTTTTAAAGCCCCGCATGTAAATGCGGGGACGCTGTTGTCTTTGTGGTTGGAAAAAAAACAACAAATATCCCCCTGCTCGCGCAGGGGGCTTCAGGAATGGTTCGCCGATGGATGTTACACCCTGAAGGGGCAACAATATGACAGCCCAGGGCAACGCCCTGGGAAAACCGAAAATCTGACCGCAAAGCCCTGTAGGGGCGAAATAAGGCTGTTGGACTCCCCTATCATTATGGACAAAACGGCCTTCGTAGCGTTGTAGTAATAGCAGTCTTTTCATCTCGGCCATTCGATGATGAGTGGCAGGCGGCGGTCGGGGTCGGTTATGACAATCGGCTGGTCGGCCTGCCAGGCCAAAAACCCCTGCTGGTCGATCACGAGCAGGTCCTCGACGGGCGAGCCGGAGAGCCACTCGGCCTTGCCGCCCTTGACGCTGCCGCCCACCCAGATTGGCATGGCGACGTACTGCGATTCCTGCTTGAGTATCACTTCCTGCTGTTTGTCCTGGGGGCAGGCGAGCCGGCCGCCCATGTTCTGGCAGAAGTCCTTTGCCTCCTGCCACGTCAGGTCGTTGCACAGCAGAAGCATGCGTTTGTTTCCTGCCAGGGCCGCAAGCCTCTTGAGCGCCTCGCGGTCGTTGTCCCGCAGGGCCAGGCTGACGTCGATGTAATCGACGTGCCTTGCCATGCCCGTCCTGCCGGACCACGTCTTGCGGACCTGCTCGATATACGGCCGGGCGAGCCTGGGCGACTCGAAAATAAAGGTCGCCGGCGGGTTCTGCTCGAACGGCGAGAGGCTGGCGATCTGCGTGTCGCGGCACCAGACGGCCTTTGGGGCAAGCCCGGCCAGCGGATCGAGCGAGGCGACCTTCGTCCGGCAGCAGCGGAGCTGCTTGAGCGGCATTCCGGCCAGCGGTTCCAGGCTGTCGATCTTCGTTCCGGTGCAATCGAGTTTTTCCAGGGGCATGCCGGCCAGCGGAGCAAGATCGGACACGTTCGTCCATGAGCAGTCGAGTTCCTCCAGCCGCATCCCTTTAAGCGGGTCGAGGCTGAAGACCGGCAGCCGCCGGCAGGAGAGCATGGCCAGCTTCATGCCTTTTATGTCATTAAGCGCCTTGACGCCCGTGCCGTCGAGGATCAGGCCGTCGAGTTCCATCCCGGCAATCGGCGCCAGGTCCGAGACCGCCGTCAGGCCCGAAAGGTCCAGCACGAGCCGCAGCCGGCTGTCGATCTCGAGCCTGGCCGGCAGGTCAGGCCATATCTTCCTGATTTCCTGGACGTATTTGCGTTTTCTCTGCTCGGCCGACAACGCCCGCCGTGCCCGCTCCAGCCCCTTCGCCGCCGCCGCCACCCGCTCGAAAGACGTGTCGGAGTCGGCTATCTCCTGGAACAGCACGCAGGCCAGGGCGTATTTGCCCTTGTCCATGTTCCACTGGGCGATCTGGAGGATGTCCGTCCTGGGCCTGACGCTAAGCGCAAAGATGCGAAGGTTGCGGAACCGCGTTTCGGCCGGCCCGGCGTAAAGTCCTATCGCCGAGCGGCCGGCGACCTCGAACGGCTGGGCGTCCTCGGCCGGCACGGCCTGCTCGTCGGCGAAGACGCGCAAATTCCTTCCTATCCGCTCGGCGCGAAGCCGATGCCATTTGCCGTCGCTCAGCGGCGAGGAAGACTGGCTGGCGAATTTCTTGCCTTCCTTGCGGATCGCAAGCCGGGTCTGATCGTGCTCGAAGGCATATCCGCTCAGATGCCACTGATCGGGGGCCTTGGGAATCGCCGAAAAAAACGCCCCGACGGAACATTCTTTGTCGGGCGGCCCGGGCGTCTGGCGGAACTCGAACTCGATCCGCACGTCGCCCTCCAGGCTGCCTCGGCGGCAGATGAACCCGCCCTGCCCCGCCGCCAGAACAAGCTCGCCGTCGCCGGCTGACCACGAACCGGACCAGCTTGACCAGTTGCGGGCAAGGTCCTTGTCCGTGAAATCGTCCTGGAACGCCGGTTCCCAGCTCGACGCCTCGCCGGGCTTGCGGGAAGGCAGAGCGACCTTCTCCTGCCATCTCGCGCTGGACTCGATGCCCTGCTGGAGATTCCGGCGGCTTTCTTCGGCCAGCATCGCCGCCTCCTGCGATTTGATTCTGTCCCGCTGTTCTCCGATCAACCTCGACTGCTGCGACCGGATGAACAGCAGGAAGATCGTAACGGTGATGAGCGTCGCCGCCACCAGCCCGGCCGAGCCGTACGTCAGGATTTTCAGCCGCCGGTGGCGGGCGCTGCGCTCGGCGCGGGCAATGGCGATCTTCGCGCCAAGCTGCTTGTGCGAGGGTTCGTCCATCTGCAATTGCGACGCAGCCAGGTCCAGATCGCCTTTTTCCAGCGCGCATCGGGCGTATCTCAGGCCGGCCTCTGTCAGACCCATGCGGGCCTTCCTGTTTTCCGACCAGAACCGCACGGCCTCCTGGAACCCGAAGACCGACTTGGCGAACAGGTCGTAGCTGTCGGACTGGCAGGCAAGCTCCAGGTCTTCCCTGGCCTGCTGGGCCGTCCGGATGCTCTGCAGATGCGCCTCATACCCGCGGATGGCCGCCTGAAAATCCTTGACTCCGGCGTATCGGTCGGCCGGGTCGGTGGAAATAGCCTTGAGGGCGATGTCCACAAGTTCGCCCGTCATGTCGGTCGGCTGAATGATGTTGTTGGCCGCGTTCGCAAGGCAGTCCAGCGCGTTCTTGCCCGTGTGGGGCCTCTTGCCGGCGGCGATCTCATATAGGATGGCCCCCAGCAGATAGACGTCGGAGTGAACGCCGAGTTCCTCGGCCACGCCGCGGGCCATTTCGGGCGCCATGTAGGCCGGCGTCCCGCCGACCGCGCGGGCCTCCAGCCGCTCGGCCTTCGACCCCTGCCGGACCGACGCGGCAAGACCCCAGTCCATCACCAGCACCTCGCCGAACTCGCCGAGCATGACGTTTTCGGGCTTGATGTCGCGGTGGATCACGCCCCTGGAATGCGCGAAGGCCACGGCGTTGGCCACGTCCATGAGAATTTCAATGTTTTCAGCCTCGCTCTTTTCGGCCAGAACCTTCGACCACGGCGTGCCCTGCACCCGCTTCATCGCGTAGAACAGCATCCCCTGGGCGTCCATGCCAAGCTCGTGAATGGGCACTACGTTCGGATGGTCCAGGTCGCCGATCACGACCGCCTCGGCCAGCAGCTTGGCCCGCTGCGCCTGGTTCTCGGCGTGCTGCGATTTCAGGAATTTCAGGGCTATCGTGCGGTCGAGCGACGACTGCTTGGCCTCGTATACCACGGCCATCCCGCCCTCGCCAAGGCGCTTGAGAATCTCATAATCCGACGGGGCCTGAGCCGCCGCCTCGCCGGTCTGGCTGAAACTGTGCTCCTTGATCGGCAGGTGCGTCCACGACCCGCTCTGCACGATGGTTACGCTGCCGTCATACTCCGAGCGGAGCGTCATGCCGTCGGTGGCGTCCATGCTCAGCGACTGGCCCCAGATGTGCTGGATGTGGTCGGTGGTTATCGTCGCCGCCTGGACGGACCGCACCGGCGGCGCGGACCGGGCGTCTATCGTCGGGGTGTTCGGCCCCGCCGACCTGCCGCCGCCTGCCGACTGCCCTGTCTGTACCGGCTGTCCGCCTGTCTCCGCCATCTGCTTACTCGCCTTTTTGTATCGCGGGCATCTTGCCCGCGGATAATTATAGAATATGTTGATACTGGATGGCACAGCTCGCTTGCAAGCTGTGAACCATAAAAGGCCCGGCAACACGGCTTGCCGGCAAGCCCGCTGCCAGGCTCCTTCTAGTTATACTCGAATCGTACAACCCCCTATTTAAGCCTTTTCACACATAATTTGCCAGATAACTTTCAAGGTACTTAAACGAACATTTTCCACTTCCAAAAGACGGCAGCTTGGATTTCGCGCTGAATGGTACAAACGGGCGCCACTGGCCGCATCTGTTTGCGGCCATGTTCTTTTTTCCCAATCGACAGATTTACAATTAAATCGGGTTCGCAAGAGCTATAGAGCGGCTTAAAAAAGCACACGCTCACAAACAGATGTGAGCGATGGCACCCATTTTTACCTCTTTACACACAATCAGACCATGCCACCTGCCTAGCAGCCCGTTGAGAAAGTGGCACGGGCATCTTGCCCGTGTGTTCCACGGCCGTCTCGGCCGTGGCATTTGTTATTTTTTCGGCCATTCCAGGGGCGAGACGCCCTTGGGACACACGGACGAGACGTCCGTGCCACGAAAGATAGGCCT
>JACRIL010000128.1 GCA_016235825.1 Planctomycetota bacterium | reverse complement strand
ATCTGCGGCGGGAAGTGAAGGCTTGGGAAGCTGCACGCGACAAGGCTGAGAACAAGGTCGACTGGCAGTTCACCACAGAAGATGCACGGATTAAACTGAAAAGATTATATCCATCAATTTACGGCTGACAGAGCACTAGCCAGATCGATGACGCGGGTTTTCATTTTTGATTTCAGAGGTGGACGTTTCATGTTTCTCCTTAAGAAAATTTGCCGCAAATTCCGCGTCCCGCCCGGCGCCGTGGAAATAACCAGGATTGCTACCTGCCTTTGATGGCGGCGGCGCGTGCGCGGACGTTGTCCAGGATGTTCATGTAGTTGATGTAGGCGTCGTAGGGCGACTCGTAGGGGTTGAAATACTTGTGCACGTCGCCGTCGGCAAACCACTTGGTGCACATGTAGTAGAAATGGTCGCTGGTGAGCAGCTTTCGCCAGTCGGCGATGAGTATCTGGTCGCCGGTCGCCAGCACGTCGTCGGCCAGGCTGTATACGTCGTGCAGGGCGTTGGACTGCATGCTGTTGCCCAGCCAGGCTGAAAGGTCGCGTTCGGTGTCGGCCCAGGAGATCATATGCGGCACGTCCACCTCGCCGACCGGCGGATACCGCCCGACGGCCTGCGAGACGGTGAGAAATTCGTTCTTCTTGGTGGCCAGCAGCATGCCCGGGAACGCCCGCATGAAGTTGAAAATGCCGGTGTCTTCCCACTGGTGCTCGCCGAAGGTTTCGTAGTCCATGAACAGGTCGCAGACGTACCCGTTGCCGTTGATCTGATCGACCCAGTTCGTGAACTTTTCGGCCGTCAGGGGCCATTCCGCCCAGCCGCGGTTGCCGAACCGGAAGGCGATGTCGTCGCTGAGCCGATAGTTTTTCATCAGCAGTTTCAGACGGGCGCAGTTGGGCGGGTTGTAGATGAAGTTCGGGCTGCGATAGCCCAGGATGTGGTCGGCCCCCTCGGTCAAAATCGCGTCGAACCCCATGTCCTCGACCACCTTGGCCACGTCGTTGTTGTAGGTCAGTTCGGTGTTGCGGAATATCCGGGGCCGCTGGCCGAACATATCCTCCATGAACTGGCAGTGCTTCATCGTCTGGGCGATAAACTCGTTGCGGTTATAGAGGAACGCCAGGCTGTGATAGTAGGTCTCGGCGATGAACTCGACGCAGCCGGTGTCGGCAAGCTGTTTGAAGCTGTCGAGCACCTCCGGCGTCCACTTCTGGAATTGCTCGAGGATCACGCCGGTTATCGAGTAGCTGCATCGGAACAGGCCCTTATGGGCCTTGCAGAGTTCCAGGATAATCTTGTTGGCTGGCAGATAGCATTTGCCGGCCACCTTGCGGAGCACCTGTTCGTTGCGAAAGTCGTCAAAGTAGTTGGTGTCGCTGTCGAAGATGGTATATCTTCGCAGCCGGAAGGGCTGATGCACCTGAAAGTAGAAGACCACTGAAGCCATAATGTGATAAAAGAGCTGAAAAGCCCCTTTCGGGTCAAGAAAAATCCCCGTCCGGACGGAGAAAAACCGCCCGGCGGGCCGTCATGTCCCGCCTGTCATGCCCCTGTAGATTTCGCAGAGGCTCTCGGCGCTGTCCCGCCACGACAGTTTGGAAAGCTCGAACCTGCCGTGCTGTTTGAGCGTGCTGCCCAGCGGGGCGTGGCGCAGGACGGCCAGTATCTTGTCGGCCATCTGATCGATGTCCCAGAAATCCACCTTCAGGGCGTGCGTGATTACTTCCGAGACGCCCGACTGCCTTGAGATCAGCACGGGCACGTCGTGGCTGAGGGCCTCCAGCGGTGCGATGCCGAACGGTTCGCTGACCGACGGCATGACGTACAGGTCGGCGATCTGGAAAATTTTGTGCACGTCCTTGCCGCGGAGGAAGCCGGTGAAGGTTACATATCTGCCGATGCCCAGGTCGGCGGCCAGGCGGATCATTCGGGTAATCATGTCGCCGCTGCCTGCCATGATGAACCGGACGTTCTTGAACTTCTCGACGACCTTTTTGGCTGCCATCAGGAAGTATTCCGGGCCCTTCTGCATGGTAACGCGGCCCAGGAACAGGACGATTTTTTCGTTTCGTCTGATGGGCCTGGTGGCGGCCCCGCCGTCTTCGGGCAGTTCCACGGCGTTGTAAACCACCTCAAGTTTTTCGGCCGGCACGCCGTAGCGGGTGAACGCGATGTTGCGGGTAAGGTGGCTGACGCAGACGACCTTGTCGGCCCCGTGCATGCCCGCCCGCTCGATGTCGTATATTACCTGGTTGATGTTGTCGCCCGAGCGGTCGAACTCGGTGGAGTGGACGTGCACGACCATGGGCTTTCCGGTGCGGGCCTTGACGTGAAGGGCCGCCGGGAAGGTCATCCAGTCGTGCGCGTGTATGACGTCGAAGTCGCTGATCCGGGCCAGTGCGACGGCCAGACGCTCGTATTTGTATATCTGCGCCATCAGGTCGCCGGCGTATTGAGGCCCGGCGCCGTGTCCGAAAAGCCCCAGCGAGGTCGGTCCGGAAATCGCCTTGATGGCCGCCAGCGTCTCTGCATCCAGCGCCATCTGCTCCTCGGCGAGCTTGCGGGCCTCCTCATCATATGTCTCGGGCGTGCTGTAGGGGATCAGCAGGGCGTCAAGCTGGTATAACTCCAGGCCTGAAAACGGCTGGCCGGTCTGATGGACGATCTTGCGGACGCCAAGAGGAAGATCGGTGGCTGATCTGAGCGTAACATGCCCGCCGGAATCCCTGGGCACGGACGTGGGCAGCACGAACGTAACCTTGACGCCGATCTCGCTGAGACCTTTCGTCATGCCGTAGCAGGCCGTGCCAAGTCCGCCGCTGATGTGCGGCGGAAATTCCCAACCTAGCATGAAGACCTTCATTTTCAACCTCTCGCTCACTTTTTCAAAAGACTTTTAAAAAAGTCTGATCCAAAGGTTCCACCTGAACCAGCCAAGAGACTGACGGCGCATCGACAGCCCGACAGTCGAGAAACATCCACGGCCATAAAAAAAAGACCTGATGAAAAAATCTGTTTCAAATTTTCGTCGCCTTGGCGATGCGGCAGCCGACAGCCTGTTCCTTCTGTTCGGCGAAACCACTAACCCTCGGAAGTGTCTTCCTTGACGGAACTTCCACAAGACAGCACGAAAAATCAACAAGCCAGTGCAGCGACGATCTTCCAAAAAACAACAGGCCTTGTCAAGAAATAATGGCCAAGACTTTCAGATAGTTTTCGCAATAATGGGAAAAGTCCCTAAACAAGCGGCGGCCTTGGTGCCGATATTCGTATAAGTTGCCCTTTGCCATCAGGTTAGACGCTTTTATCGCGTCTGCATGAGCAAACCGGCCGCACAGAAAGAAAATCTTCAACCGCAAACTGAAAGGAGATTTGCCAATGCACAGGATAACGGCTTGCAGTTTGTTATTGATGGTCGCCGGGAGCCTCGGCTGCACGGAAGAGCAGTTGGCCAAAATGAGATGGTGGGAGAAGAAGCAGCCCGCCCCCGCCAGCCAGGCGGGCGAACCTGCGACAAAACCCGAAAACACCGGCCCGGCCGCCGCGCCGGACGCCAAATCCGAACACCAGGGCTTCTGCATCACCGTCCTGATCGATTCCAGCCAGACGGTGTCCGACAAGATCGATGGCGGCAGGCAGTTCTGGAACGGCAGGGTGATTTCGCCCACCCCGACCGTGAAATATGAAGTGGACAAAAGCTATTTCGGCTCGATCAGAAGCGTCGAGATGAACTTCAACCCGGTCAGGGACGGCCAGGCCGACACAAACAACGTCTGGCAATGCGAGGCTGTCGATCTCAAGCCTGGCGAGTCGAGGAATTTCAAAAATTTCTACCGCATCGTCAGCGGCAAACAGGAACTGCCCGTCAGCGAACTTGCGCCCGGCCAATATATCATGTACGTTACCGTCAACGGCGAGCGGGACGGCAACAAAATCTGGGACAGGCAGATGATCCGCGTGGAAGTGAAGTAGGCGGCCACCAGGCAACTATCCCGAAACACACTTGATATGTGGCACAGCCGCCCTCGGCTGTGCGTTTCCATGAAGTTTTACGCGCCCGAGGGCGGGCGTGCCGCGTGTTTTGAGATATCTGCTATCCGCCCTTCGTGCCGGACTGCCTGTTTTGCGGCGGCTTGGGCTGGGTCGTGGTGATAATCCCGGCCGGTTCGCCGATGAGTTCCACGGCGTCGATCTCGTTCCATCCGGCCACCGCAGCGCTGTCCAGCGTGATCTTGATGATCTTGCAGGGCCAGGTCGCTGGTGCCTTGGGTTCCACCTCCAGGTATCCGGGCGCCTGTTTGACCGTATCCTTGCCTTCCCATATCGTGTGCCACTTGCCCCGGTCGTCCTTGCCCTCGACCCTCGTTACCGCTCCGGGATTGAACGTCTCGTGGATGCGTATCCTCACGGGCCTGACCGGCTGATCGTAGGTCAGTTCCAGCCACTCTTCGCCGCCGTCGGCTTCTTTGCTCGCCCATGCGGTCTGACTGTCGCCATCCTTGAACGTGTCCGGCTCGCCTGTGGCCTGAAACGCGCTCCATTCATCTACGCCGTATTCCGACGAAGCGGCGGCGTCGGCGGCCCACTGGTGCAGCCGGCCTTTTTCGTCGATAACCACGCCGGCCATGCGGGCGATTGCCATTTCCATCCGCGAGCGGGCCTCGGGGCTGGCCTTCTCCATCGCCTTCTTCAGCTTGGGAATGGCGTAAATGCCCATTTTTATAAGCTCGGCCGTGGCCGTCTCGCGGATCGAATAGTCGTCGCTGTCCAGGGCCTTCAGGTGCCCGGAAACGAGCGCCTCCATCTGGCGGTCGAATTCTCGCTTGAGCTTCGCGGCCTCGTCTTCGAGCGCCCTGGCTGCCTTGTGCAGCAAAATCGCCTGGTCGTAGCTGCCCTGATCGAGCCTGGCGTGGGCGTCGGCGAGCGCCCGGGCGGCCTCGTATAATTTGTCGATGTGGGCTTTGTGCATGGTCGCCGCTTTGCCGAGAGGCGAATCGGGATCAACCGCCGGGGTCGATGCGGCCGGCCGGCTTGTCGTGCGAACTTTCGCCGCCTGTGAAGCGGCGGGAGCGGCGCGGCCCGGCAGCTTGTCGCCGGGATTATCGGCGAAAGTAAACGATATTGATATGCCAATTGCCGCAAATACCGCAATCCTTGTGCTGCCCAACATAAATTTTCTCCTCGGGTGGTTTTCAAAATTACAATCCGGAGCATTAGCCGCCTATCATATCAGCTGATATGCCGTATTGCAACAGTTGTATTGCAACAGCTGCTCCGGCAAAATCCCTTTTCAACCCACCCGTTGTCCCTGGGAAAAATTCCATCCCGACGTCAAAATCGCCGGAATGATGAGGATACTTTCAGCCGGTGCAGCACATATCGGCTTCATTATTTTATGCTGATAGCAGACACCGCTGGCCGATGGTGGTATAATTACCCGTTTATGAAATTTGCGATGAACATTCTGCTTGTTGCGGCGGCGCTGGCCTGCGGATGCGGGCCCCGCCAGCCATATGTAACCACCGACCGGCTGGGCAAGGGGCTCGTCCTCGTGCTGACGGGGATCGAAGGCAGGAGCAACCTGAACGAGGACATCTGCAAAGGGCTCAACACCGCCGGGATAGAGTACGCCGTCGAGCTGTACGACTGGACGAACCATCTTATCGGCCCGCTGCTCAACCTCCAGGCCTACGAGGCCAACCGCCGCAAGGCCGAGGCTATCGCCAATGAGATAATCTCGTATCACAACACGTACCCCGGCCGGCCGATTTTTCTGATCGGCCAGAGCGGCGGAGGGGCGATGGCCGTCTGGGCCGCCGAGGAACTGCCCCAGGGCATCCAGGTCGAGGCCGTCATACTGCTGGCCGCGTCGCTGTCGCCAAATTACAACCTCGACCTGGCGCTTTCCAACTCCAGGCGGGGCGTGCTGAATTTCTATTCGCAGCGGGACTGGATGATACTCGGCGTTGGCACCACCTTCGCCGGCACGATGGACCGCGAGCACACGGCCTCGGCCGGCAAGGAGGGCTTCAAACTGCCCGATACCCTGATGCAGCCGGAATCCTACCGCAAACTCTTCCAGAAACCATGGGATCCCTCGATGTCAAGGACGGGCTACGGAGGCGGACATTTTTCCAGCAGCGCATCGCTTTTCGTCGAGGACTGCATCGCGCCGCTGATCCGCCTGGAAAAGTGGTCCGTCGAGACGATCAAGAAGACCCTTGTCAGCAGGACGAAGCCCCAGGCCGACCAGGAATCCCAGCCGTCGTCATCTTCTTCCACGTCCGAACCCACGCCCAAAAAGAACGGCAAGAAAAAGAAGAACTAGCAGCCCGTTGAAAAATTCTCTTTACAGTAGCATGGACGTCTCGTCCATGAGTATCAGGGGCGTCTCGCCCCTGAAATGCCCAGAAAACAGCAAAATCCACGGCCAAGATGGCCGTGATACTCATGGGCAAGATGCCCATGCTACTTTTTCAACGGGCT
>JACRIL010000127.1 GCA_016235825.1 Planctomycetota bacterium | reverse complement strand
GAACAGAAGTATTTGAGTTCGATCCATCGATGTCGTAGCCCATCGTCTCATGCTGTTCTCCTTGACGGGCACGATTATACCATGCCTGTCAAGATGGCAATTCGCGTGCCAACTAAATCGACAAGCCCGCCAGCAGGGGGACATTTGTGTTTTTATGGATTGCATCATTTGAGCGTGTGAATCGGCAGACCCAGCCATGCGTCTGCGGCCTCGAGCAGCCCTTCGCAGAAGGTCGGGTGGGCGTGGATCGTCTCGGCGACATCGGCGACTTTCATTTTGTGCCGGATCGCAAGTGCGATTTCCTGGATCACGTCAGTGGCATGCGGGCCGATTACAGTCGCGCCCAGCAGCAGGCCGTCGGGTGCGGCGAGCAATTTTATCGAGCCGTCAGTCTCGCCGTGCGCCCGGGCCATGCCGCTGGCCTGGTAGGGGAAGGCGGCCGCCTTCGCCTGAATTCCCTTTTGTGTAGCCTGCGACTGGGTCAAGCCGACAGTCGCTACTTCCGGATGCGTGTACATGCCGGCGGGAACCACGCTGCGGTCGTCGCGGGCGGGCTGGCCGGTCGCGTTGTCGGCGGCGACGATACCCATTCGGTGGGCAAGGTGGGCGTACTGCAATCGCTCGGCGATGTCGCCGACGGCGTAAATATTTTCGACATTCGTGCGGCAGCGGTCGTCCACCGGAATGATGCCGCCATCGGTCTTCACGCCGGCGGCCTCCAGGCCGAGGTCATCGATGTTGGGCTTTCGCCCGACCGCCACGATGACCCGCTGGGCCGCAAGAACCTGGCTGTCTTCCAGGCGGCAGGTTATCGCGTCGTCTTTTGCTTCGCACGCGACGATTCGGGCGCCTGTCAGCACCGTTGCCGACCGCTTTTGGAGGCTGCGGGTGATGACACGCGACACATCTTCATCCAGCACGCTGACCAGACGGTCGAGCATCTCAATGACGGTGGTCGTAATGCCGAGTTCCGAGAACACTGTTGCCAGTTCGCAGCCGATGACGCCGCCGCCGACGATCAGCACGCTTTGCGGCAGGTCAGTCGCTGTCAGGGCCTCGTCGGTGGTCTGCACGCGGGCGTCATCCCACGGGAATATCGCCGACCGGGCCGGGCGCGAACCGGCGGCAAGAATGATCGACTTGGCGCGAATTTGCTGTTTGGTCGTGCCGCTCTCCACCTCGATAGAATTCGGGCCGGCGAGTTTTCCCCTGCCCGCGACGACATCCACATTGCGGGCCTTGAGCAGTCCTTCGATGCCCTTGCGCAGGATGCCGACGGTCTTGCCCACGCGGGCCATGAAGGCCGGGCCGTCCACGCCGAGCGAACCGGTAAGCCCGAACTCGCCGGCCTTACGAGCCGACCAGCACAGTTCGCTCGCTCGGAGCATGGCCTTGCTGGGAATGCAGCCGACGTTCAGGCACGTCCCGCCGAGAAGGTTCTTCTCGACGAGCGCGACCTTGGCGCCCCGCAGTGCCGCCCGCAGCGCGGCGACGTACCCGCCCGGCCCCCCGCCGATTACCGCAACGTCATAGATATTTTCATCCGGCATAAATTGTTTCCATGCTGTTTGCAGTAGCACGGGCGTCTCGCCCGTGAGTATCAGGGGCATCTTGCCCCTGTAAATACCAGAAAAACAGCAAAAACCACGGCCGAGACGGCCGTGATACTCATGGGCAAGATGCCATGCTACTTTGCAAAAGCCACTTCTATTTCAAACTTGCCAGGTCCAACTGCCGCGCGGCCCGGACCTCGTCCAGCCGGCCGACGAGCGTGGTCGTCGGGCAGGACGTTATCTTTTGCGGATCATCCTTCGCCAGTTTTGCGATCTCGATCATCGCATCGCAGAAGGCATCAAGCGTCTCCTTCGATTCGGTTTCTGTCGGTTCGATCATCAGGGCCTCAGGAACAGTCATTGGAAAATACATGGTCGGCGGGTGGAACCCGCGGTCTATGAGCGCCTTGGCGATATCTATGGCGTGCACGCCGTGCTCGGTCTGGCGTTTGGCGGAAAAGACGCACTCGTGCTTGCAGACCCGGTCGAAAGGCAGATCGAAGTAGGGCTTGAGCTTTTCCATGATGTAGTTGGCGTTGAGCGTTGCGTTCTCGGCCACGCGGATCAGGCCTTCCTTGCCGAGGGCCAGGATATAAGCGTAGGCCCGCAGAATGATGCCGAAGTTGCCGTAAAACGGCGCGATATAGCCGATGGATTTCGGCCTGTCGTAGTTGAGATAGAACGTGCCGTCCGGCCGCTCTTCAACCAGCGAGACAGGCAGAAATTCCGTTAAGCGTTCGCAAACACCTACCGGCCCGGCGCCCGGCCCGCCGCCGCCGTGAGGCGTGGCGAACGTCTTGTGCAGGTTCAGGTGGACGATGTCGAAGCCCATGTCGCCGGGCCTGCATTTGCCCAGCAGCGGATTGAGGTTTGCCCCGTCGTAATACATCAGGCCGTCGACGCCGTGCACCAGTTCGCTGATTCGTTTTATGTTAGGGTCGAACAGGCCGACAGTATTAGGATTCGTCAGCATCAGGCCGGCAATGCTGCCATCGAGGGCGGCCTCCAGCGCGGCCACGTCCATGTAGCCGTTTGAGTCGGACGGAATCACGCGCACCTGGTAGCCGGCGATCGCGGCCGAGGCCGGGTTGGTCCCGTGGGCGCTGTCGGGGATGAGAAGGGTCGTCTTGCGGTTGCCCTTGTGCTTGTGATACGCGGCGATAATCATGACGCCCGTCAGTTCGCCGTGCGCCCCGGCCAGCGGCTGGAGCGTGAACGCCGCCATGCCGCAAATCTCGCGGAGCAGATGATCCATGTGGTAGAGCACCGCCAGGGCGCCCTGGACGAGCGTCTCACCGGTCGGCAATTGCGGCAGCAGGGGGTGCAGGCCGGAGAATCCGTGGAGATTGGCCACTCGCTCGGCCATCTTGGGGTTGTACTTCATCGTGCACGAGCCGAGCGGATAAAATCCGTTGTCCACGCCGAAATTGCGGCGTGATAGCTCGGTGAAATGCCGCACCACGTCGAGTTCCGACAGTTCCGGCAGTTCAGCCGGATTTTCGCGCAGAAGCCTCACCGGCAGGTTCGGGTCAGGGCAGCCTTCCTGCCGAGGCGGCCGGACGCCGCGACGGCCCGCGACGGATTTCTCGAATATGATTTTCATATCGACACCTCCAGAACGTGCGCGAACAGGTCAATCTCCTGCTTGGTCCGCTTTTCGGTTACGGCGACCAGCAGGCTCTTTTCCATTTGCGGGTAATATCGCACCAGCGGGAAGCCGGCGGCGAAACCTTTTTCCAGCAGGCGGCGGATGACGCGGTCGGCGCTGACGGGCAGTTCCAACACAAACTCGTTGAAGAAGTATTGTTTCGGAAACCGCATTCTGACATCGCGGATTTTCAGCAGCCGCCGGCCGGCATAAGACGCCTTTTCGGCGCAGTTACGGGCAAGGTCCATAAGACCCTGTTTGCCCAGCAGGCTCAAATAGACCAGTGAAGTTAGGGCGCAAAGCCCTTCGTTTGTGCAGATGTTTGACGTGGCCTTTTCGCGGCGAATGTGCTGTTCGCGGGCCTGGAGCGTGAGCACGAATCCCTGCCTGCCATGGCCGTCAACCGTTCGGCCGGCGACCCGACCGGGCATCTTGCGGACGTGCTGCATCCGCGTGGCCATGAATCCAAGATATGGCCCGCCGAAATTCACCGGCATGCCGAGGCTTTGGCCTTCGCCCACGACGATGTCAGCGCCCATCGCGCCGGGCGTTTTTGCCAGGCCCAGCGAGATTGGATAGCTCGATACGATCATCAGCGCCCCCAGTTTGTGCGCCATTTCGGCGATGTCGCTCGCGTCGTCGAGGCAGCCGAAGAAACTGGGGTTCTGCACGGCGACGGCGGCAGTTTGGTCGTTGAGGTGCTTGCGAATCTCATCGCGATCGCTCAGGCCGGCACGCGACTGGGTCTCCACCAGTTCGATCCCCAGGTTGCCGGTGTACGAGCGTATCATAGTGCGATAGATGGGGCTGACGCTGTCGTCTACGATAACCCTTCGCCGACCCGTAATCCGCAGGGCCATGCTGATCGCCTCGTAGAGTGCCGTGCCGCCGTCGTAAAGACTGGCGTTGGCGGCCTCCATTTCGGTCAGGCGGCAGATGGCGGACTGGTATTCGTAAATCGCCTGCAACACGCCCTGCGACATCTCCGGCTGGTAGGGCGTGTAGGCGGTGTAAAACTCGCTGCGCGAGATGATCGCGTCCACCGCGGCGGGGATGAAATGGTCGTAGAACCCGCCGCCCAGAAAGCTGATCATGTCGGGTTTGTTCCTGGCGGCCAAGCCGGCCAGACGCGAGCAGACTTCCTGCTCCGTCAGGCCCGGCGGGATATCGAGGTCTTTGCACCGCAGGTTCTCGGGGATGTCGGCGAACAGTTCCGACATCGACCGGCCTATCTGCCGGAGCATCTGCTCCTGTTGTTCAGCGGTGTTGGCGATGTATGGCATGAGTTTCCTTTATGAGGGGCGAGGGAAGTCAATGTGGCACGGACGTCTCGTCCGTGTGTTCCACGGCCGTCCCGGCCGTGGGGGATTGCCCGACTGGCATGGGCGAGACGCCCATGCAACACACGGGCAAGATGCCCGTGCCACTCTTAACGAGCCGGTTAATGTTTGGGTTCCTCTTCCGTGACTTTCTTATACTCAGCCGCGCCGAGCAGGCTCGAAAGTTCCTTGGCGTCGCGGATCTTTATTTTGACCATCCAGCCTTGCCCGTATGGGTCTTTGCCGAGGGTCTCGAAATCCTGCGTCAGTGGGGTGTTGACCTCCATAACCTCGCCGCTTACCGGCGCGTTGATGTCCACCGCCGCCTTGACCGACTCGATGACGCACATGGCCGAGTCTTTGTTGACCTTCGCGCCCACCTTGGGCAGTTCCAGGAACACGATGTCACCCAGTTGCCCGACGGCGAAGTCGGTGATGCCGACTGTCGCCACGTCGCCGTCGATTTTGGCCCACTCGTGCGACTTCAGATACTTGTAATCCTGCGGAATCATTTTTCACAATCTCCTAATTATCCGGTTTGATCGTCAGATCAGCGAATGCAGATTGCTGATTTCATCCTCAAATTCCTTGCCGGCGAAGCAGAACTGCAGTTGCTGGAATTTTTGGCGAAAAGCCTTCACCTCGTCGCCGGTCTTTTTGTTTTTCAGAATTGTCTCGGCCATCAGGCCCGCCAGTGTCTGGAAGTTGGCCTGCTTCATGCCGAAGCGGGTCATTTCGGCGACGCCCATGCGAATCGCCCCGGCGGCGGAGAAGCCTTCCTCGTGCGGGCCGGCCTGGTAATTCACGATGATGTTGTTGCGTTCCAGACGGGCGGCGATTTCCGGCCCGGCTGCGTAGCCGACCTCCACGATGACCTGGTGTGTCTGTGTGAAATCCACAGACGAATCGCCGGCGACGTTCAGGCCGGCGTCGCGCATGGCCCGGGCGAAGGCCTTGGCGTTGGCGATGACGGCCTTCTGATATGCGTCCTTGAAATGATTCATCTCGTAGGCCGCCATCAGCAGTCCCAGCAGCGTGCCGAGATGATGATTGCTCACGGCCCCGGGGAAGGTGCGGCGCTGGATGGCCTCCCAGAATTCCCGCAGACGGTCGTTGTTCGAGCAGTTGCCGGCCACCACGCCCCGCTGTGTGCCGAAAAAAGTCTTATGCGTCGAGCCGGTTACCACGTCGGCGCCTTCGCGGAACGGTTCCTGGAAATGCGGCCCGACCAGCCCAAGCACGTGGGCCATATCGTACATAATAAATGTCCGCAGGCCGATCTGCTCGACGAAGCGGCGAATCTCGGCCACCGGCTCGGTGTGCAGAACAGCCGAGCGGCCGAAGATTATCAGTTCGGGCTTGTGCTGGTCGATCAGTTTTTTACACGCCACGACGTCGATCTTGTAGGGGTTTTCCGGCAGGACCGGGAAATTTACCGCGGCGGGGGCCTCGGTCCGGCTGTCGCGGGCGAGAAAATCCTTCAGGGCGCCCATCGGCTGGGCGCTCAGGTGGCCGCCCTTGAAAATGTCGTTGTTCATCACGCCCGCTATGCGGCGAGGCTCGGCCTTGCGATTGCCGCGGTTGAGATAATCCACTATTGCGCTGAACACGACGGTATTGGCCATCTGGCCGCTGATCGCGCGGGTCTCCACGTCGGCGCAGCCGAAATAAAGCCGCAACTGCTCGGTTAGCAACTGCTCGACGCGGCAGATGAAATCCGTGCCCTGGTAATAGAAGACCTCGGCGTCGCCGAAGGCCTTGACGGCCTTGTGCTCGGCGTAGCGGAAGGACGGGTCCATGATCGAAAGCAGCCGGGCCATCGGCGAGATCGTCATCTCCGACGGTATCAGATTCATGCACTCCTGCTGCCGCCAGATCGTGTTTTCGATTGCCCCGGCCAGCAGATCGTGCACCTGCTGAACACCGGGCGTCGCGCCGACCAAAACGGCCTGCCGCTGCTGTTCCAACAGAACCGGGTGGGCGTAAGGCGGCGCCTCGCTGCGAAGGTGATATTGGACGACCTGGGCCTCGACCCTGTTGCCGCGGACCTCGACCACCAGAGGCTTACCGGGCAGGGTGTCGCTATTCAGCAGGGCGAGGCAGATCGCGCGGAGGGCAGTAGCGTCCGTGAATTGTTGTCCAAGGCCCTGGCCCCGGCTCTGCCAGTACGGGACCATCGTGCCGCTTGTTACGTAGCCGACATGTTTGTCGCCGGCGAAGACCTTTGCGCTTGCGCGGGCGACGCTCTTGCCGACCAACGCCAGCGGCATGACCACTCGCGGCAGGTCCGCGATGTGTGAGTAATCGCCGAGCATGAACCGCCTGAACGCCTCATGCTGCTTTTTGAGGGGGACTTTGCCGATAAACTCATCCTTGATCGGCGAGAAGCTGACGGCGAATTTGGCCAGCGGGCAGGCAAAGATGGGAATCTCTTTGCCGTCCGGGTCTGTCCCCAGTTCGTGGCCGTAGAGAGGCAGGCCGGCCTCCAGCCTCAACGTGTCGCGTGCGCCCAGTCCGACGGGCACGGCCCCGGCGGCGATGAGCAGATCGAAGATTTTTAACGCATCGGCCGCCTCTATAAACAACTCAAAGCACAGCGGCTCGCCCGTGTAACCAGTGCGGGCAAGCAGAACTTTGGCGCCGGCGATCGTTACAACGCTCAGGGCATTGCGTCTGGGCTGGCCGAGCGAACCGGATTGAATCAGCGGCGCCAGCAATTTTTTGGAATCCGGCCCCTGGAGTGAGAGCATCATACTCTCGCGCGTCCGATCGGTGAGTTGGACATCCCTGAAATTTTTAATCTGCTGCTGAAAATGGTCCCAATCCTTCCGGCGATTCGACGCGTTGACCACCAGCAGATATTCATCCTCGATGAAGCGGTAGAGATAGGCGTCGTCAATCGCCCCGCCTTGCTCATCGGGGATTATGGTGTATTGCGCCTGACCGGGTTCGAGGGCGGCGGCGTTGTTTGTCAGCACGTGCTGCAGAAAAGCGGTCGCCCCGGCCCCGCCAAGTATGAACCTGCCCATGTGCGACACGTCGAACAGGCCGGCGTGCTTGCGTGTGGCGGTGTGCTCCTGGATGATTCCGCCGGCATATTGCACCGGCATCTCCCAGCCGCCGAATTCGACCATCTTTGCGCCCAGCGCCACATGTCTGTCGTAGAAAAGCGTCCGATTCAGTTCGCCCATTATTTCAGCCTTCCAGCCACACCTTCAATTTGGCCAGACCTTCCTCGATCTGGTCGGCGTCAATGCCAGAATACGCCAGGCGGATGTAAAGTTCTTTTTCGCCCGGCAGCGGCCGGCCGAAATGCCGGCGGGTGCAGAACGACACGCCGGTCGCGTTCAGCGCCGCGACGCGGAATTCGTTGTAATCGCTGATGCCCTTGCGGACCATGGCCTTCGTCACGTTGGGGAACAGGTAGAATGTGGCCTCGGGCCGGAAGCAGCGAACGCCCTCGATGCCGTTGAGAAGATCGACGGCCTTGTCGCGCCGCTCCTTGAGCGTGCGGATGATTTTATCGTGCCCGCTCTGGTCGCCAGTGAGGGCCTCGATCGCGCCGTACTGGATGAAATGATTGGAGCAAGACTCGTCGTTGACGTTTAACTTTGCGATCACGTCAATCAGCTCTTTGGGCCCGACTGCCGCGCCGAGCCGCCAGCCGGTCATCGCATATTTCTTGGAGAACGTGTAAAGGATCAGGCAGTGTTCCTCCATCCACGGCAGCGACGCGAACGATTTCGACTTGCCGGAATATCGCATGTCGAAATACGCCTCGTCGCAAAGGACGAACAGATCGTGCCTGAGGACCAGTTCGGCGATCCGCTTCAGTTCGTCGGGGCCGGCCTCGGCGCCGGTGGGGTTCTGGAGGTCGTTGAGGATCAGCAGCCGCGTCCGTGGCGTGATCAGCCGCTCGATCTGATCGACGTTGATCTCGAAGTTCGTCTTGCCCTCGTGATATGAGTACGGCAGGCCTTTGCCGCCGTGGAACTCGACCTGCGATTCGTAGATCGGGTAGCCCGGATTGGGATACAGAACCTCGTCGCCGGGATTCATCATCGCCAGCAGGAACTTTCCGATGGTCGGCTTGCCGCCCGGCTGGATGGCCACGTTGGCCATGGTGAAGTGCGCGTTATGCGAGGCGTTGATGTCCGCCGCCAGCAGATCGCGCAGCTTCGGAATGCCGTAATTGGGGCAGTAGCCGGTCTTGCCGTCCCGCATGGCCTTCAGCGTCGCCTCGATGATGTTATCGGGCGTCTTTATGTTCATGTCGCCCAGGTGGAACGGGTAGACCTTGTGCCCCTTTGCTGCGTGGGCCGCTGCCTCGGCCGAGACCGCGAAGGCCGTCTCAGTGCCTAACCTTTCGAGTCGATCTGCAAGTTTCATAAATCTCTTCCTATAAAAAACTGCATTGCCGGACGATTGATTTTGCAATGTTGAAAAACTGCTTTATCCATCAGATTACAAATCCAACTTCCATATTTTGCCCCTTCATGGCTTAACGATTTAAAAATTGCTTTTTCCCAGGGCGTTGCCCTGGGCTATCTTATTTTGCCCTTTCAGGGCTGCTAAACAACAATCGGATGTATTGAATCTCTTTTCAAATGCCGCCAACATCGTAAAGCCCCAAAGGGGGCGCAATATTACAGCCCAAGGCGAAGCCCTGGGAGAATGGAGCACCACAACTCTCAAGCCTTGAAGGGGCGTAATAAATCATTCTTCTTATTCTTTCCAAACTCGCCGCTCGGGGCGTCAAAATAGACCAAACAATGTGTCGGACGATTAATTGACCACGTTAATCGGCGAACCTTTTAGAAAAGCCGCGATATTCTCGGCCGTGACTCGCATCAGCCGCCGCCTTGCCGCCAGTGTCGCCCATGCGATGTGCGGCGTAATGATGCAGTTCTTGGCCGACAGCAGGGGGTTTGCGGCCTTGATCGGCTCTTCGCTGACGACGTCCACGGCGGCGCCGGCGAGCTTGCCGGCGTTCAGCGCCGCGGCCAGGTCGGCCTCGTTCACCAGCCCGCCGCGGGCGGTGTTGATGAAATATGCCGCCGGCTTCATCAGGCCCAGCAGTTTTTTATTTACCATGCCGGCGTTGTCGGCCGTCTGCGGGCAGTGCATCGAGATCGCGTCAGCCTCGGCGAAAAGCTGCTCAAGCGTGCGGAACGCGAACGGTTTGTAGGGCGGTTCCTTGCCGCCGATGGCGTCGTAAGCCAGGACATCCATGCCGAACGCGTGCGCCAGTTCGCCGACCCGCCGGCCGATCCGCCCGAAGCCCACGATCCCCATTTTCAGCCCGGCAAGTTCCACCAGCGGCGTCTTCCAGAAGCAGAAGTCGCTCTGGGCCGCCCACTGCCCCTCGTGAACCAGCCGGCTGTGCAGGCCGACATTGTGGCACATCTCCAGCAGCAGGGCGAAGGTGAACTGAGCCACCGAATCGGTGCCGTAGATCGGAACGTTGGAGACCGGGACATTCAGTTTTCGCGAGGCGGCAACATCGACCACGTTGTAGCCGGTGGCCAGGACGGCAACGAACTTGAGCTTGGGCAGCTTTTGCAGCACGGAGGCCGGCAGCTTTGCCTTGTTGACCACGACGATTTCGGCATCTCCGGCCCGCTGGATTATCTGCGAGTCGCTCGTGCGGTCGTAAACGGTCAGTTGGCCGAGTTTTTCGACCTCGGTCCACAGGTTATCGCCGGGGTTGAGCGTGTAGCCGTCGAGCACAACAATCTTCATGATTTCTCCCGCTGTTTCCAGGTTTTCCGCACACGCAGCCGATGCGCGATGCAATTTATCTATCAATATCGGCGGTGCAGGGGGGTTGGGGGAAGGCAAAGGCCCGACAAGGCGGCTTCCGGCAACCTCAATGAACCGCAAATGCCCGATTTATCGGCCTCTGTCCTGGGACCTGAGAGATCGGCTTTCGCCTTGCCCCTTCGGTGTCGTAAAGACTCTCCAGAGGTTGCCCGCCGGCGTCCTTTTGCCTGAGAGTTTAGGCCCTTGCGGGCTTGCCCCTTCGGCGGCCTCGCGCGGAGACGCTCTCCGCCAGCACTTTGCATTATAGTATGGGATATTTTCAGATCAAGGAAAATACGGATACCGGCAATATTTCATGCCCGTCGAATCCGTGACAGACCATGAAAAAATAAAATGAAAATTTCACTAAACGAAATGGCAGACAGGGCCAATTACTACCGGGAGCAGTATTTGTTTGACATATAAATCGCTCAAAGATGGACATTTTCGACCATCGAGAATGTCGTAAATGTCAAAAGAATCCTGCTCTCATTAGTAACAGCAACGGCGACGGCGACCTGTCGCCCGGGAAAGATTCATGCTGTCATGGACTCGTAAACTGGAAAAGGAGTTTGAAATGGCTGGAACAAAATTGGCTGTGCCGGTGCTGGCAATGAGTTTAATCCAGGCTGTTGCCATGTTTTCGGATCTTCCGACGCTGGATGCTTCTCCGCCGCAATCCAGGCCCGTCGATAAAACAAAAAAAGACTTCGGCGAAAAGTCGGGTTCCAGGCAACAACAACCCCGTACAATCGAGACGGGCAGCCCCGCAGATTCCAGCAAAACCCCGGCAACCGCGGGCAAAGACTCATTGGCTGGCGAGCGGGAATCGGGCGTGGTTTTGCCCACAGTTCCGCGCGGTTTATACGTGTGTCGCGGCCCGGGCCCAACGCCAGAAAAAGAAGTGAATTTCCCGTTCATTGACGGGTGGCTGGTCCGGCCGGGCTGGGATATGGTCGAACCCGAAAAAGGCAAGTATGACTGGAACTATATCGACGACGAAATAGCACTAGCCAAGAAGCTGAAGAAAAAAATATCGTTGGCTATTCTGGGCGGGCCGCAAACGCCAGCCTGGACCTATCAGGCTGGCGTAAAGCAGTATGCATATACGCTTCGGATGGCTCGCGTCAGGGAAGCGAAAATCCCTATCCCATGGGACGAAACGTATCTTGAGAAATGGACTGCGTTGGTCCGGGAGTTTGGCAAGCGGTATAACAAAGACGAGACTGTAACGCTCGTTCATATTACCGGATCGACAGGCAATGGTCTGGAAATGCAACTTCCGTTCAGGCCTGACGAGACTGCCCAATGGGAAAAGGCTGGATACACTCCGGAGAAATTAATCGCTTCCTGGGGCAAGATCATAGATGCTTTTGCGGAATCATTCCCCGATAAACCCCTAGATATCGATGTACACCCCGTTCTGGGTTCGGACCAGGTGGCCCAAAAGGTGGCCGCCTATGCCAGCGAAAAGCTCGGTGCAAGATTCGGCATTTTCGGTGGGTGGCTGAGCGGCAAGGGGGGTGGGCAGGATCGCAACCATGCTGGCATGCGGACAATTGCGGCCAAATACGGGCCGAAAGGTTTTGCTGCCTTTCAGATGATTGCCAGCGAAACCTCCACGCCGACCCAATTCGCGGAAGGCGGACTGAAAGTCGCCGTGGAGCAGGCTATGGAATGGAACGCCCGCTACTTTGAAATATGGGAATCGGACGCCATGAATACCAGGTTGCAGACAACGCTGGCCGATCTTGCCGAGAAACTGAAGGCGGGACGAATGCCCCCGACGTCTTCCGCAACAAAACCTGGCGGATAGATCAGGTCTTGATGTGCGACAAAACGTTTTCCAATGTTCCAGTCCGCAGGAAGTTTTATCCGTGAAATGGCGACGTTCTGCCGGTACACTACCCGGGTCTTCCAAACGATACTTTCTGGAAAAAGGAAACGAAAATGCGCAAGGAATCCCTGGAATTTCTCAAAACTCTGTTGAACACTCCAACGCCGAGTGGATACGAATCGGCCGGCCAGAGGATATGGTGCGACTACGCCCGGCAGTTCGCCGACGAGGTCCGCACCGACTCCTACGGCAACGCGGTGGCCGTGCTGAATCCATCGGGCGATCCCAAGATCATGGTCGACGGCCACATAGATGAAATCGGCATGATCGTGAAATACATCGACGACAAGGGATTCATCTACGCCCAGCGGATAGGGGGGGTGGACCCGGCCTTGGTCAGAAACAAGCGGATCAACATCCATACCGCAAAGGGCGTCGTCCGCGGCGTGGTCGGCTCGACTCCGATCCACCTCCAGGACCGCGAGAAAGATGCCAAGGTTCCCAAGCTGCACGAGGTTTATATCGACATAGGCGCCGCCGACGGCAAGGCCGTAAAGAAGCAGGTCAGCGTCGGCGATCCCATCACGTTCACTGACGAATTCGAGATGCTCAACGCCAACGTGGCGGTCGCTCGCGCGATGGACGACCGAGTGGGGGCGTGGGTGGCGGTGGAGGCTCTTCGGATCGCATCAGAGGGGAAGCTCAACTGCTGCCTGTACGCGTGCAGCAGCGTGCAAGAAGAGGTCGGCCTGATCGGGGCGACAATGCAGGTCGAGAACGTAAAGCCCGACGTCGCGATCGCGGTGGATGTAACCTTCGCCACGGATACCCCGGGCATCGACGTCAAGCAGTTCGGCCAGTGCGCACTGGGCAAGGGGCCGACCGTGTCCATGGGCAGAGAAAACCATCCGCTGATGGTCGAAAGGATCCGGAAGGTCGCCCAGAAAAAGAAGATCGCCGTGCAGATGGAGGCGTTTGGCGTGGCCGGCGGGACCGACGCACTGGCCATCTACACCAAGCGCGGCGGAATTCCGTCGCTGCTGGTGAGCGTGCCGAACCGATATATGCACTCGACGGTCGAGATGATCGACCTGCGGGACATCCAGCGGGCAGCCGAACTTATCGCCGCCTTCGCCGCGGACCTCAAAAAGGCCGAGCGATTCGTCGTGAAAGTATGACGAAGCCGGCAAACACCGGCGCTGACTCTTATAAAAATTTATTGTACAGAACTTTTCAGCCCGTCAAAGGCGTCTGATAGTAGCCCAGGGTGAAGCGAAATCCGCCGCAGGCGGATGAGCGAAACCTTGGGTAGGATCGTTATTCATAGTTTTCCATTCTCGATCCAGCCACAGGCAGAATTGACAAAATACAGGAATGTCCCGGCCAAGAATTCGGGGTGAATCATTTAACTGCTTTTGATAGGGCCGTGCGAGGACGAACTTACATGGTGCAACATTCCAGCGAAATGCGGTGAGTTTTACTTCACGACAGATAAATGTTTCGTGAAAACCATCGGCCGGGGCGATCCGGGATTTCGGCACGTCAGCCGTGGCGCGAGCGAACATCGGAAACTTTTGAATCACGCCATATCCCAGGGTTCCGCTTCGTCCTCCTTCGCCCCTCCTTCGCTAAAGCTACGGAGATGGCTTCGGAGGACTACGCTTCACCCTGGGCTACTATCAGACGCCCTTCGGGCTAAATGGATAGGCTTCTCAGATATAGCAAATGAATGATATCTAACCGCGTTATTGGGATAGGAACCAAATCATATTCAATGATCGGGCTTTTCCGCACCCGCTGGTTCACTTGATGGGGTGTTTTCATGCCACATTTCCGGGTGTGCGTGAATCAGGAGAGAAAGCAGACGTTTCCAGATTACATCCGGAAGGCGAATAGGACGAATCACTTTCTGCCATCCTTTGGATGATACAGTGAATTGGTGTACCGGAAATTTGGTGAATCCATCCATTCCAAGATCAAGAAGCCCGTCATTTACCAGTGAATCGAGGAATTTTTCCGCTTCTTCCTTTGGGATATGCCATTCTTTAACAACCGTATGTCCTCCGCTGTCTGTATATGGTTTCGACGAAAAAGAGTAGTATATATCCCCATTACTGTTCATTCCTAACGAGGTGGCGCTGCCCAAAAGTTTCGGTTGGTAGCAGTAACTGAAAGATTCCAACCTTGTCGGCCAGGGCGAATCGTCTTTGGTCGGGACGGATTGCCCATCGCAACCGCAGGTGCCCATAAAACCTAACAGAATAATGAATTGTTTTTGCATCTTTGTTCCTCCCGGTTTTCGTCAGATTTTCGTTTGTTATGCCAACGATAATTTATTCAGATACTTTTGACAGATAACAACACACTGACCTGCAACAGCGGCAGGTCAGTGGCACCACATCGGGCTTTTTGCCCTTTACGCCCGTTTCAGAAAACCTTATTTTTCCACGGCTGGCCTGGTCGTCGGCTGCTCGAACTCGAAGCCCTTGGCCTTGGCCTGCTGGCGGATCATCTTCCGCAGTGCCGCGTCGAAGCCTTTGGACTCGTCCAGCCCCTTCTTTTCCATCTCGGCCTTCACATATGCCTCGCGCTGAGTGGAGAGATCCTTGATCTGCTTCTGGATTTCTTCCCGCTTCTTGCCCTGTTCCGCGACATATGCTTTGCGCTCCTCGACAGTCATCTTTTTCATGTTTTCCGGCAGGGCGTCTGCTGGTACGTCCGCAGCGGCATCCTTATTCTTTTTGCTTGCATCAACCAGATCCCATTTCGCGTTGTCATAAAGTACCGTTGATTTGGCTGCTGCCCGTTGAGCCGCGGCGGGGGCGCCGGCAGATTTCGCGTTGGAGTCCTGCATGGCCTGGTTCTCCTGAGCTTTACCGGCCTGTTCCAACTCCGCCTTGTCTCTGCCGTAAGCGATGTATGTCTTGTTCAGTTCGCCGCTGAGGTCGACGAGTTTCTGGTCCATCGGCGTGGCGACGGCGATGGTTCCGCTGTTCTGGTCGATCGAGGCGTACTGGCCGTCGGCCCAGCGTGCCGCGTCGGCCCAGCCGGAGCCTCTGCCTTCCTCCATGTTGCCGCAGAAGATCGTGTTGATGATGATGCCTTTGGAAACGATGGCCTTGCAGGTGTCCTCGAGCTTATTTTTCGGGTCTTGCGTGGCCGGCTCGTTGCCTGCGACCACGATCATCTTGAGGGCGTTCTTTTCCTGGCTCCACTCAAGGTCTTCCGAGGCTGCCCTGGTTACGCCGGCGACATACTCCGTGCCGCCCTGCGTCCTGAGCTTGAAAAGCTTTTCGTAAATGCCGTCCAGGTCGTCGGTGAATGGAGAGACCTGCTGTATCCAGCCGGTATCTGCCTTAAGCGAGTCATTGCCATACTGATAGAGGGCCACCCGCAGTTTGGGCCTCGGTTTGGCGGTCGCCAGGTCGTTGACGATGGCCCAGAGCTTCTGCTTGGCCGATTCGATCAGACCGTCCATCGAGTTTGAGGTGTCCAGGCAGATGGCCAAGTCTATCGGCTGGGTCCTGGACTGGTCCTGCGGCTTGTTTTTGCCGATCGGGACAGGTTCATCCGCTTTCAGTTTGTCGATCACGTTCAGAAGCAGCCCGGCCGCCATCAGAACGCCCATCGCCAGAATCAGGAACTTGCTCTTCATGTTTGTTTCTCCTTAAAGTTGTCTTTTGTCCTTCGCAAGATTGGACGCTCGAGCGCGAAAAAAGTTCCGTAAAAAATCGCAAATCGGAATAAAAAATCGCGATGCCGGGCAAAATCCGTTTAATCAGAAGGGCGACGGCGTTTGTAACTGATTGCCTAAAAAGAAGATGCGGCGCAAATAAAACCGACGGCCTGGCCGCAACCAAACCGGCGGATCGTTGTTGCGACGGTCGATTTTACTTCAAATCCACGACGACCCGGAAACCGATGACAGAGTTCCGGACTTGCGGTTGCATTTTATGGCGGGTGGCGGACCGGCAGACGATCTCATTTCCGCCCCAACTGCCGCCTCGCACAACACGTTCAGCGCCATCGTCCGGTCCCTGGGGGTTTTCGGTCTTCTCGTCAGCATAGGATATCGCATACCAGTCCGCGCACCACTCCCGCACGTTGCCATGCATGTCGTGCAGGCCCCACGCATTGGCCTTCTTTCGGCCGACCGGGTGCAACTCGGCCTCGCTGTTCTTTCTGTACCATGCATAATCGCCCAGTTCCTCGTAGCCGTCGCCGTAACAGAAGCGGGTGTTGCTGCCGGCCCGGCAGGCGTATTCCCACTCGGCCTCGGTAGGCAGGCGAACTGCCTTGCCCGTCTTTTGAGAAAGTTTTTCGCAGAATTTCACGGCTTCGTTCCACGTAACGCAATTTTCCGGTTTGGCGGGATTCTCGAAGTAGTGGTTGGGATTCTTCTCGCCCATTACGGCCTCATACTGCGCCTGCGTAACCTCATATATGCCCATGTAGAACGGTTTGGAGATGGTAACTTCTCGCCGTGGCCCTTTGTCATTGTTGCGGGCATCTTCGTTGTCGCGTATTGGTTCATTTTCCGGGTTGCCCATCGTGAATCTGCCGGGCGGGATGAGGATCAGTTTCATTGTCACATTGTTTCCAAGGTCGAGGGCCAGCTCATCCTGCGGGCCATGGAAGGCCTTGATTTCAAATCCCGTTTTATTCTTTTCCCACCAATCCCGGGCCTTGCGCGCGGCCTGAGATCGCTGGTTGGGACCGGCGCAGGCCTCGTATCCGAAGTCCTGACCTGTCAGGCGGAACAGGGCCAGCCCGGCCAGTTGGCGCACGACAATGTCGTCATTTTCCAGCAGTGCGATCAGGTCGCCGAGCATCGCGGCATCCCTGGCGGACTGCCGGGTGGCGATGGCCCATCTCAGCTTAACCTGGTTCTTCATTTGGCTATCGGATTTACGGGCCTTGAGGACTTCGACGACTTCTTTGGCCCGACCTGCAATTTCCAGATCAGCGCTTTCACATGCCTTTAGGGCCATCGGCAGGATGTCGGCAGGCTCTTTTTTCAGAAGTTTCACTGCATCATCGCGTTTTTGAAAATCACCACTTCCCAATTGAGTTATAAGTTTTTCAACGCGTTGCCTGTCGGCGTCAGTCAATTGGGCGACCATGAGCGGCCGAAACACCATCCTGGCTTCTTCCAGTTCTTGTGGACTGGGTGAGGCAGCCGGTCCCGTGGCCGGCGACGGCCGTGTTGCAGGCTGAGTCGTTTGTGGGATCCCTCCGGCGCCTGGAATCAACCAGACACATCCAAACGCTATCATTCCGATCCTGATGTACCGGGCGTTGATATGCACTTTCATGGCTTTTTGATCTCCATTACGATGCGGAATCCGACGCTGTAGTCCTTGGCGGCGCCTTCGCGAAAGGCCGACCTGAGATAAGTTACGAGGGAGGCGCGGCATCCGCCTCGCATAACCCGGAATTTATCCGCCTTTCCGATTGGGTAGGTTTGTTTTGCGTCTTCATAGCTGGCGAAATAATCTGAACACCATTCCCACACGTTCCCCAGGATGTCATACAGGCCCCACGGATTGGGATTTTTTTGCCCCACCACATATGTCGTTATTTTGCTGTTCTTGCAGTGCCATGCGTAATCGCCCAGCGTTTCGGCGCTGTCTCCGAAGAAGTAGCGGGTTTTGCTGCCGGCGCGGCAGGCGTATTCCCACTCCGCCTCGGTGGGCAGCCGGAACGTCTTTTCCGTCTTCTGGGAGAGCTTCTTGCAGAACTCCTCGATGTCCTCCCAGCCGACCTGTTCAACCGGGTACTTGGGATTCCTGAAATTGCTGGGATTCCTTCCCATGATCGCCTGGTACTGCTCCTGCGTTACCTCATAGACGCCCATATAAAACGGTTTGCCGATTACCACCTCATGTTGGGGGCCTTCCCAGTCGTAGCGTCCAGGCTGTTCTTCCTTGGGACTGCCCATGACAAACTCTCCGGGCGGGATGAGGGTCAGTTTCAGCGCAACATTGTTGCCCAGATTCAGTACGGGCTGAATATCCTTTATTCCCGCCTTCTTGGCGTAGTTGGCGACCACATTCCTGGCCTCCTGAAAGTCGAAAGGTTTGGAGGCGGGCTGGGACGCGGGACGGATTATAGTGCTTGCCGGCTCGTCTGCGGGCACTTGCCCAACAACCGCCAACATCCCCGCGGCAGCCAAAACTCCTGTCACTATCCTGAGTATTGTCGCCATTTCCTTCTCCCTTTTGCAGTGCGGAGCCGGGTTTATGGAAAACCCGAATCTTTCAACCTGTTTAACTCCAACACCCGCTGACTCGACTTTGTCGAATCAGCGGGTGCATGTTGTCCGCCAACCGAAACTCGCAGTCGGCGAAGTTCAGTCAGAGTCGATCACTTCGGGGGGGCGTCTGTTACTTTCTTGTCCTCGGCCTTCTTGGCCTCGATCTTGGCGGCAACCAGGGTTTGCTGGTTTACAGAGTAAGTTACAGTTACAGCCATACCTTCCTTCAGATCGGCGACCTTGGCCTCTTTTTCGTCAATGGTCACGGCTGTTTTGTCGTTCGTGACAAACTTCCTTGTTTCCCCTTCTCTTCCCTGTTTTGGCGTAACTACCAGCACGCCCTTGTCATCGACAGCCTTGGCGACCTTGCCTTCAAGAGTGGTTGGTTGATTGACACCGCCCGGGGCGTTCCTTTGCTGTGCCATAACCGTCCCGACGACCAGTCCCAGTACAGCCACGACTGCCAGCATCAATGCGACGTTCTTCATAAAGCTCCCTTTCGGAAATACAAACCAGCAGGTCTTCGCAAGCTGACGCGATACCGCGTTCTTATGCCGCTCTTACCCTGGTTAGTAGCGTTAATTTTACGGCAAGCCTAAAGCTATTATCCTGTCCTGCTTCAACATCTGCTGACTTGACCGTGCCGACTCAGCGGGTGCATGTTGGCCGCCATCCTAAATCCGCGATGGCAAGGTTCAATCAGAGTGGATCACTTTGTGGGGGTTTCCGTGATCTTCTTGTCCTCGGTCTTCTTGGCTTCGATCTTGGTGGCAACCATGTGGTTTGAATTACCGTCGAAAGCGTAAGTAACTGTTACTGCCATGCCTTCCTTCAGATCGGCAACCTTGGCCTCTTTGCCGTCAATCGTCACGGCTGTTTTATCGGTTGTGCCGATCCTCCTGGATTCTTTCGCGTCCTTCTGTGTGACTTGCAGGACACCCCTATCGTTGGCAACCTTGGTGATTTTGCCTTCCAGAGTAGTTGGTTGATCGGTACTGCCCGGGGCGTTCCTTTGTTGTGCCTTAATCGTCCCGACCACCAGACCCAGTGCAGCCACGACTGCCAGCATCAATGCGACGTTCTTCATACGACTTCCTTTCAGAAATGCAAACCAGCAGGTACTGGCAAGTCGATGCGGTGCCGCGTTCATATCCTGCCCCGGCCTCCGGTTCAATGTGGATGAATTGGCAAAAAATGGAGATGTAGAAGGTGTAATTATTATCTTTGCCCGCCGGTAGTGCCCGGTTTTTGCCCGGATGGTACTGGTTTCTCGCCCGACGAATCGGAACCGGGTTTTGCCCCGCCGTTGGGCGGGTCCTTGGGCTGTGGGTTGGCGGGGGTCGGTACTGGCGTTTGAGACGGGCGATTGTTATCCGGCTGATTGGGTTGGCCGGTCGGCTGGGTCGGCTGTTTATTGGGGTCTTTGCCCGGCTGCTTCTGCGAGCCGTTGGGGTCGGCCGGAGTTGTCCCGCCAGGCAACTTCACAAGCGCGTCCAGCCTGAGCTTGTCGTTGACGTGCCAATGCACCCCGACCCGTTCTCCGACTTTGACGGAGGCCATCGCCTTGAGAATTTCCCTGTCCGGGCCGCCGGCTGCAATGTCCGGCAGATACCTGGCCGTCCTGTTGGAAAGAGTGGATGTTATGTCAATAAAGCCGTCGCCTTTGGCATGGACGACGCCGATCAGCCTTCCTCGGGCGGTGGCGTTTTCCTCGCCCGGTTTGGTGGGCGCGAAACGTTCAGGAGGATCCTTGAGCGGTTCTTCGATGGCCGGCTTCATGTTCGGCTGGCCGTGCTCATTTTGGCCGTGTTCGTCAGGCTTTGGCGAAGCGGGCGTGGTTGGCACGACCGGCGGTTGCGGCGGATCTGCCGGCGGCAGCGGCGGCGGATTATCCGGTTTGTTTACCTCAGGGACGGAAGGCTCGTCGGCCGGTCGGACGGGGGTTTCCACCGGCGGCTTGGGCTGCTCCGGCTCGGCGTGCGGCTTCTCCGGCGTTTTGGGCGCCGGTTCTCCGCCAGGTCCGCTGGCATCGTCCTCCTCGGCATTGTAAAGGACCTTGATGAGCAGCACCCTGGGCTGTTCATCCTGCTGCTTCCAGAGTATCTGGACTTTGTCGCCTACCCCCAAGGTTGAAAATACCTTGAGCATGTCCCTGTCAGGTCCGCCGCCGTCCTTCGGCTGTCCGCCAATCCAGCGGGGGACAAACTTCATGGATTCCTTCATGCCATCGGGTGCAACCATGATGTATGAGTTGCCCTTGGCTGTTATGACGCCGATCAGGGAATTATGTTCGGGCCTGGCCTGAACGTCGGGTTTCACCGCAACCGTTTCAGCCGGTCTGCGGGAGAAAAACTGTTCCTGCCCCGCGGTTACAAGGTTGATTCCCCAGTCGCATGAAACCCTGACCGACCCTTCTTTGACGCTGACTTTTATCCTTTGATCGTCCGGATCACGCGGGCCCGTTTTGTCAATGGCTACAGTGAAAACTGTTCCGGTAACCTCGACCATGCCGACGCCGGTCTTTACCGCAAACGCGCCGATTTTCTTGTCAACTTTGCATGCGACCTGGCCGTCAAGGAGGAAAATTTCCTCGGCCTTTTGCTGTCCCTGTATTTTAAGCCTGGCGCCTTGCCCGAGCGATATGTCGCAATATCCGCCCAGGACTATCCGGGCGTCCGGGCCCGATGCGACCAGCGTAGCGCCCCGGCCCACCTTTGAGCCGTCTTCGATCCGGACCGCCCCGCTGGCGACCGGATCGGGATAATCGGATGACGGCCCGCCGAGGTTGAGTATGCCATACGCCAGCCAGCCGATTGACAGGACGATTACAGCCGCGGCCGCCGCCCTGATCGACCAGCGAAAAATCATCCTGTATTTCGGAAATGCCTTGTTCAGGATTTTCGCGGACAGGTCGGGCGGCCGCTCGCATCCCACTTCCTGGCGGAGCAGTATGTGAATCAGGCGATCATTGTTGTCCGTCAACTGCATTATTTATGCTCTCCGGCACTAAGCCGCCTGTGGATGAGTTCCCCCAACCGCAGCCTTATGCGCCTCATTTTCGACTTGACGCCGTCTTCCGTAAATCCGAATTCCCGGGCGATCTGCGTTCGTGACAGCTTCCGGTTGTATTGTGCATCTAGCATTTTTCGCTCTTCGTTGCTCAGGTCCGCCAAGCTCGCCCGCAGGGCCGCGATATATTCGTCGCCGTCGTCTTCCCGGAGAAACTCGCTCGTCCAGAAGTCTTCCGCCTGCTCGACGTATTCGGTATTGACATTCACCGGGCTTATTCGGTTTCTCCTGCAATATGCCAGGAACAGGTTCCTTGCCACGCCTCGCAGCCAGCCGGCCATCAATTTGCCATTGGCCGCGTCCGGATGGCTCTGCGACTTCAAAGTGGCCAAAAAAGTCTCCTGAACCACGTCTTCGGCCACCGCCTCGGACGCGCCCAAGAACCGGATATATCTGTAAATACCGGCCTGATACAGGGTTACGAGGCTTGCTAAGGATTTGCTATCCAAGGCCTCGTTCTCCACTGGGCTTATGGCTTCGTTTCATTGTTGCGCATATCCTTGAGAAGGGTGCATTAAAAGTATACAGCCGTCACTTTCCGGGGAATTTACCCGGAACAATTCAGCCAAGACCTATCCGAGCGGGCTGGCGGATTCCGTCTTTCCGCGGAGGATGGACAGAAACATCCGCTCGGCCGGGCCGGGAGCGGTGCCTCGCCTGCGCACGATCCCCAGCGGCCGCAGCCACTTGCGAGGCGACTCGATCCGGCGATACAATATATCGCCCAGCGAGGCCTCGTGTTTGACGTTTTCAAGCGGCAGGATGCTTAGCCCGGCCCTGATCTCCACCGCCCGCTTGACGAGTTCTATGTTGTCGAATTCCAGGACCACGTTGACGTTGACGTGCGATTTTTTGAGCAGTTTGTCGATGTGCCTTCGCGTCGGAAGGCTTGGCTCGAAGGCCACGAACTTCTGGCCGTTGAGGTCCTGCGGGTGTATGACCTGCCGCGATGCGAACTCATGCCTGGGGTCGAAGGCCACGACCAGTTCCTCCCCGGCCAGGGGGATGACCTCTATGGAACGGTGTTTTTCGGGGCAGGCCACCACGCCGATGTTCATCTCCCCGCCTATTATCGAGGCGTATATCCGGTTTGCGCGGGCGTATTCCACGTGCAGGCTGACATCGGGATGGGCCTGGAGAAATTTCCGGACGTAGGGTTCCAGCAGGTAAAACCCGACCGAATAGATCGTGCCCACGCGCAGCACGCCGCGTATGGTGCTTGAGGCCGACTTGATCTCGCTGAGCAGTTCCTCGTGCCGGCGGATGATGTCCCTGGCGCCTTTCAGAAAGACCTTGCCCGCCTCGGTGGGTATGACTATCCCGCCGCCGCGGCTGACCAGTTGGGTCGAAAGGTCCCGCTCGATCTTGGCAAGCTGCTGCGACACGGCCGATTGCGAGACGTAGTTGATCTCGGCGGCCTTGGAAAAGCTCCCCGTCTCGATCAGGTCGCAGAAGGTCTTCATGACTTCAATATTCATGCGTATCTCCGGGGCGGCATAATCGTCCTGAATGAAATTTGTGTGTATTTTAAGCTTTTCTTATGCCCCGCGCCAAGAAAAAGAACGGCATGGAATATGGGAAAAAGACGGCGAGCTTCGCAATCGTGCGGGGCGAAGGGTTTTCGATTCGCTGACGGGAGCGGATTGATGCGGCCGAAAGGAGTTGAACCTTCACGCCCTGAACGGGCACAAGGACCTGAACCTTGCGCGTCTGCCAATTCCGCCACGGCCGCGTGCAACACAAACCAGTTTATCACTCCGGCCCGGAAAGTCAATCGCATCCATCGCCGGAAAAGGGCAAACATATGAACTTATTTTGACGCGGCTGCGGCGTAGAGGACAATGTTCCGGAGGATGTTGAAGGCGGATGGCGCGTCGTATCCGTCGAGGCCCCAACTGCTGTATCCGACCATTCCGGCGGTGAGGTCCTCGGCACTGAGGATGACTTTTGGTTTGTCGCCGGCCAGCACGCTCAGCAGACGCGGCTCGGTCATCCCGCCGATGCGGACTTTTGTGGTCTTGCGATATTTGACCTTGTCGATGGTCATGTCCTTGATCTGGTAAACCGGGCTGGACAGCGGCATCGGCAGCAGGGCGTCTGGGCCGTACAGCTCGCCGGCCAGGTCTTTTGCCGATTCGCTGAAGGTCTTGCTTCCGCCCGCGGCGTCGAGGATGAGCAGCCCGCCGGCGTCGATCCACTTCTTGAGAGCGTCTTTTTCTTCGGCTGTCAGCTTGAACGCGCCCGTGCCGGTCATGAAGGCCAGCTTTATGTCGCCTGTCAGTTGGGTCGCCAGGATGCCAGTGATCGGAATGGCCGAGGCGGGCGGAGTTGCGCCCTGCGAGGCCGGGGCGCTTGCGGATATCGCCGAATAATAATCGATCTGAATTTTATGCGACTGGGCCATCAGGCGGCTCAGCCGCTCGAGGGCCAGCGGTTCGGGGTCGTAATTGCCGGCGTACCGGATTCGGGCGGCCTTGATCTTGTTTGCGGCGGCAGCCGCGTCCGGCCAGACCTTCGCCCCGCGATTGTAAAGTTCCTTTTCAGTAACATATGAAAGCACATTTGCGCCGGCCTCGAAATGGGCCTTTGCCGTCGCCACGGCGTAGGTATGCCACGACTGCGGCAGGTCGGCGTCGATGTGGATCGCCAGCGGACGGATGCCGTTGGATACGGCCGAGACGGCCGGTGCGCCGGCGAGCTTGTAGTGGGCCGTGTAAAGCGGGTGGTCCCTGCCCAGGCTGGCCAGTTCGTATTTCGGGAAGAGTTTTTTGTAGAGATTTTTCATCCCCATGCCGAACGGGGCGCCGTTGCATTCGGTTATGCTCAGCAGCGTGCCGCCCTGCTCGACGTAGGTCCGCAGTTTGGCCATGTCCTCATCGGAGAATTTCGGGGGCCTGGAGCCGGTGATGAGCACGACGGGGGCGTCGTGCCATTCGCCGACCTCGCTCTTTAGCGTGATGATCTGCCAGTTGACCTCGTGCTCGTAGGCGTTTTCGGCCCATCGGCAGAAGTTGGCCAGGGCGCGGGGCCGGTTGTTCCAGTCGCCGTCGTATTCGAGCCTGTTGAACAGCACCGGCCGGCTGCCCCGGGCGAGAAACAGCACGATATACGCCGACTCGACGACGGAATCCACCCCCGCGCCTTTCTCCGGCATACGTACCGCCAGCAGCCTTTTTGTCCCTTCCTTGAACCAGTCGTATTTGCCGAAATATTTATATCCGCTGGCCAGCCCGACCCGTTCGATGCCGTACATGAAATACTGGAAGAAACCTCCTGAAGCGTCGTAATACCTCCAGGGGGCGGCGAGGATTTTTTCAAAGTTGGCGTCGAACCAGTCCAACCCTTTCTTGACGGGGGCATATTCGGTAGCGACATTGCATTTGACGAACTTGTCGCCCATGGTCGCGTCGATGCAGACGAACAGGCTGGCCAGACCGGCCGTGGTCATGGCTCCCCAGGGCGGCTCGGAAAGACTCTCCGCCGTGCCGTAGTTCCAGCCGCCTTCGGTAGTCTGTTTGCGGATCCAGTTCTTCAGGCAGATATCCCAATATTCTTTTGGAATTTCCATTCCGCCCCTGTGGCCCGCCCAGACGCCAAACAGCACATATTGACTGTTGGAGTTGTCGCCGTAAGCGCCGCAGGGCCCCTGTTTTTTTGCGGCCAGCGTCGCCTTGCTCTCGCAAAGATAATGAGGCGAACTGCCCAGATAATAAATCCCGTTGGCCACCAGCAGATCGACGTCCTTCTGGAGGTTTTTCATATACTGGTTCCTGGTCTGCTTGTTGGCGGCCAGCCAGGCGTTGCAGCGAAATCCCATCGAGTAGACCATTACTTCCTGGTCCTGATTTTTGGCCAGCCAGTCCAAGGCCTTGACTATCCTGGGGTCCTTGGCGCTGATGCCGGCTTCTATCAGAGAATAGACAGCCATCGCCGTGGGCGCAGTAGTGTATCCGGGCGGATACCTATCGTTTGGAGACGGCGGCCAACTGCCGTCAGGCAACTGTGCCGACATCAGAAAATCAATGCGGGCCTGGATTGCCTTTTCGATGTCCTGCTGCGTGAAAGAATCGACCTTGTTCGCCGGCTTGGGCTGGCACCATGCGGTCGAGGCGTAAAAGAGGCACGCAAATCCGATCAGGGCCACTTGGAAAAACAGTCTGTTTGGCATAGATGCCCTTTCCGCCGGACAAGCTCGCCAGGCGATTCATATATATTAAAGCAATTGCCGGACTGGCAAGCAAATATAATTGGCGGGCCGTATAGCTTCGCGGAGTTGCGGCATCAATCCTGTTTCAGGATGGAGTTCCATAAGTCGTCCATCCAGATCACGCGGTCGGCGTAGCATTGCAGGTCGGATGAGATGTTGTTTTTGAAGCCGCAGATCCAGACTTCCTTGTGGAGTTCGCTTTTTGCGTAGTCGATGGCGTCCTCGAAGTCCCCGTCGCCGGCCGACAGGATCAGCCGGTCGCACTTGTTCTGGGTCGCCAGCTTCAGGATGAGCGTCGCGATGCCGACGTCCACGCCTTTCTGTATCTGCCGCTCGAACGATTTGCCGCATCCCGGGCATTGGACGTAAACGTCCTTGAGCTTGTAGAGCTGCACCCGCAGCTTGGGGCCGATGGGCGGGGCCTTCTTGAGCCAGTTGTGGAACTGGCTCTGGGCGTCGGTCTGGAGTTCCATCGTCGAGTTGAGGTAGTAGCTCTCGAACAGCGGGCCGTCGTTGAGTTTCTCCAGTTCGGCCTTGAGCTTCAGGTAGTCAAAGTGCCCCAGCGGGGATTTGTAAAGATACGCCCCGTCCACGATCCATATAGTTTTTGCCATGTTTGAGCTCCATATATTTGAGTCCGAAGATATGAATTGGAATTCCCATGTCTGCCGCGGATTGTAACCTCGTCAGGCGGATTTATCCAAGCGAATTCCGGCCTGTTATTACACCGTCCGCTTTTTGGAGTAGTACCATTTGAGCTGGTGTTTGGTGGTGTCTTCGTCGATGTTTTCCCTGGCGATCATCTTTTGTCCGCGGCCCTCAGGGACGATCTCCTTGAGTTTCCATGCGTTGTCCAGCCGGCCGAAGGTCCAGAACTCGTCGAACGGCGTTACATACTCATCCTGTTTCTGAATGTCGCCGCCTTCCTTGAACACCCTCTGGGCGTGTGCGCTGATGCGGGCGACATACTCGTCCATGCGATTGTCGCGAAAGTTCCTGACCAGTACAAGTTCGACCTTGCGGACGCAGAAGTTTCGGTACTCGAACCCCAAACCTTTCTGTTTCCAATCCTGAGATTCTTGTTGAAGGTATTGGGCGATTTCCGGGAAGCAGTCGGCCAGCAGTTCCGGCCCGAAGGCGCCGGCCTCCCTGGCCATGTAGAACCGCGTGAAAACGTCTCTGGCCCGGTCGAGCATCGCCTGGCGGAGCCAGAGTTTATCCGTCTCGGCCAGGAAGTTGAGCATGCGTTCGATGCGTGTGGCCTTGGAGATGGTTTCCTTTTCCAGCCAGGGTCCGGCCGGCCCGGTCTTGTCCACCGCCTGGCCGGTTACGCTTTCCACCTGCCGGTCTGTGAACTGCTCGAAGAAGTCCTCATCCTTCAGCGCGTCGGACTCGCGGGTCTGCTCGATCAGGCCCAGCAGAAACGCCCCGTCCTGCCAGTGGAAGGTCCAGAATTCCTGGAAGGTTGCGGACGAATCGTCGCCGCGGATTTCCTTGCCGGTCCGGTCGTCCACGTAGTAATCGCGTGCGCTGGCGGTGATGAGTGCGGCGAACTGCCTGTCGTTGGCCTTGCTGGTGTAGCGCACGTGGACGATGTCCACGGCCTTGACGGCGAGGTTCTCCATTTTGTTTATCTCGTGATTGCGCCTCATGCCCTCGATCTGCTTGCAGTGCTCGGCATGGAGATGGGCCATCATCAGGTTTGTCATCGGGCCGTAGTCGCGGTTCTGCCAGCATTCCTGGAGTTTCAGGAACACTTTTTTCGCGAGATCAGCGAGTTTCTGCGGCGTCCATGCGAGGTCTGTCCGCGAGATGAACTCCAACAGTTTGGCGGTCTTGACGGACTTGGCTTCGATTTCAGGCCGAGAGTGACAATAATCCAGGTTTTCGCCGGTCTTGTTGATTCTCCTGCCGTATTTGAGGCCCAGCATAATCATCAGGCCGAAGCCCGCCAGCAATGAGAATCCGACCCACAGGTTTCCCCAGAAACCGACGATCGTTCCAAGCAGCATGGAGATCGTGATCGTCCAGCCGCAGCCGGATCGGTTACCGATCGCGCTGATAATCAGGGAGATCATGCCGAGCGCTGAAACGGCTCCAACAATTATCATAAATATGCCGCCGATGATCTCTATGAGTTTGTCAAACCAGGTTTCGGGGCCGGAGGAACCCGAGCGAGACGAGCCGGATGAATGGGACGACGAGCCGCCGCCCTTGTTATG
>JACRIL010000126.1 GCA_016235825.1 Planctomycetota bacterium | reverse complement strand
GGCCAGGCACGTGCCGTCCGTGGCACGTGCAGGCATAGCTTGGACCTCCTTTCAGTTATGCATTCACATACATAACCGTCGGAGGTCCTTGTATTTATAGATGAGGAATTATCGGACAGCCTCAACTTGTTGCACGCGGGATGAAAAAAAATAAGGGCCGGGGAAAACCGGCCCTTTTTCAATTTCATTCGCGGGCGAGACGCCCACACCACAATTATTTTACTTCATATTCGGCGTCGATGACATCGTCTCCGCCTTTGGGGGGTTGGCCGCCGGGGCCGCCGGGTCCGCTTGGGCCTGGGCCACCGGGACCACTTGGTCCGCCCTGGCCGCCATCGGGACCGCCCGGTCCACCTGGGCCGCCTTTGTCCTTGTACATGGCCTCGGCCATCTTGTGCGAGGCCTTTTCGAGGTTCTCCATCGCGCGTTTGATGACCGTAACGTCATCGCCCTTATTGGCCTCTTTAAGTTGGGAGACGGCCGACTCGATGTTGCTTCTGTCGGAGGCGGGGACCTTGTCTCCGAGGTCCTTGAGGGACTTTTCGGCCTGATAGGCCATTGAATCGGCCTGGTTCTTCAGGTCGATGGCCTCGCGGCGTTTCTTGTCCTCGCCGGCGTGCGATTCGGCGTCCTTCTTCATCCGCTCGACCTCGCCCTTTTCCAGGCCGGTCGAGCCTTTGATCTCGATGGACTGCTTCTTGCCGGTCGCCATATCCTTGGCCGAGACGTTCAGTATGCCGTTTGCGTCGATATTGAACGTAACCTCGATCTCCGGGATGCCTCGCGGGGCCTGCGGTATGCCCGTCAGGTTGAACTGGCCCAGCGTGCGGTTGTCGCGGGCGAACTCGCGCTCGCCCTGGAGGACGTGGATGGTAACTTCCGGCTGGTTGTCGGCGGCGGTCGAGAATTTCTCCTTCTTTTCGCAGGGGATGGTCGTGTTGCGTTCGATGAGTTTCGTCATGACGCCGCCGAGGGTCTCCACGCCCAGGCTCAGCGGCGTTACGTCCAGCAGGACCATCTGCTGCTCCACGTCGCCGCTGATGATGCCGGCCTGCACGGCCGCGCCGATCGCGACGGCCTCGTCGGGGTTGACGGACTTGTTAGGCTCTTTGGCAAAGAGGTCCTTGACGAGCTGCCTGACCCGCGGAATCCGCGTCGAGCCGCCGACCAGGATGCACTCCTTTATTTCCGGGGGCGTAATCTTTGCGTCGGCCATCGCCTGCTTGCAGGGGCCGACGAGCTTCTGGAAGATCGGCTCGCAGAGTTGCTCGAACTTGGCCCGCGTGAGCGTCAGGGTCAGGTGCTTTGGCCCCTCGGCCGTGGCGGTGATGAACGGCAGATTGATGTTGGCCTCCATCGCGGTGGAAAGCTCGCACTTGGCCTTCTCGGCGGCCTCCTTGAGCCGCTGAAGGGCCATCGCGTCCTTCCGCAGGTCGATCCCCTCCTGCCGCTTGAACTCGTCGGCGATGTAATTGATGAGTATCTCGTCCAGGTCGTCGCCGCCCAGGTGGGTGTCGCCGTTGATGGACAGGACCTCAAAGACGTTGTCGCCGATGTCGAGGACCGAGATGTCAAACGTGCCGCCGCCGAAGTCGAAGACGGCGACCTTTTCGTTCTTGTTCTTGTTGAGGCCGTAGGCCAGGGCTGCGGCCGTCGGCTCGGGCAGGATGCGTTCTACCTTGAAGCCCGCTATTTCGCCGGCCTCCTTGGTGGCCTGCCGCTGCGAGTCGTTGAAATAGGCCGGCACGGTGATGACCGCCCGCTCGACCTTTTCGCCAAGGTAGTCCTCAGCCGTCTTCTTCAGATCGGCCAGGACCATCGCGCTGACTTCCTGGGGCGTATACTCCTTGCCGCGGGCGCGGACCTTGACCGGCTCTTCCGCCCCGCCGGTAACCTCGTAGGCGACCATCTTTTCCTCGGCGGCGACCTCGTTGTGCCGCCGGCCCATGAACCGCTTGATCGAAAAGACCGTGTTCCTGGGGTTGGTAACCTGCTGGTGCTTGGCCTGCTGGCCGACCAGCCGCTCGCCCTTTTCCGTGAAGCCGACGACCGACGGCGTCAGCCGGCTGCCCTGCTGATTGATGAGCACCTTGGGCTCGGCGCCTTCCATGACGGCCACGACGCTGTTGGTCGTGCCCAGGTCGATTCCGATAACTTTTTTAGTAGCCATAGATTGTATCCTTCCATTGCCGCCGGCTTACGGCCTCTTTACATACTATGCCCGCAGCGGACAACAACAATGTAACAAGCAACAATTATGCCAAGATCGTAATTGGCTGTCCGGCATGAAGTTGCGTGCCGGCGGATGGGATTTTCCCCTGTCATAACGGCTGTCGGCGGGGCTTTTCCGGGCCGATTTGACAGGAAAAATCAGATGCCCGGCCGGTTTGAGCGGGCGTAGGAAATCGTGGACGCCCGCGCCGTCATATGCTACTGTTGCTTGAAGGCAATAACGGGATATCCGGCTCGGCGCGTTCAGGCGATCCCTGATTTAAGGATCAGATTATGACCAGGGCTGGGAAGATGGCCAGGCGCGAGGCGATCAGGAAGGCGCTTGCGTTTGAGGCGGTTTCGCCTGTGCCGTACAATTTTGACTTCACAACGCCGGTGCGGCAGCGGCTGGCGAAGCATTTCGGCTGCCAGGACGTGGACGAGGCGGTCGGCAATTATATTCTCCAGATTAATGTCGGCTCAAATGCCGGCGCCGAGGTCAACCGCGTCGCCGCCGGGCTCATGGAACCTCAAGGCAACGACGTGTTCAAAGACGAATTCGGCGTGATCTGGAACAAGGGGGCGGGCGACGACATCGGAATTCCAACCAACTGCGCAATCGCCGAGCCTGACGCCGCGCTGATCAATCTGCCCGACTGCCGCGATCCGCGGCGATGGAAGGGTTTCGACGAGATACGCTCGAAGGCTGGCGACAGATACGTCCTTGCCTGTTTCAGTTCGCCGCTGTTCCAGCGGGCATGGTTCCTGCGCGGGATGGAAAATTTTCTGGTGGACCTGGCCATAAACGAGCCGTTCGCTCACGCCCTTCTGGACTCGCTTGCCGATTTCAGCGTCGCCATCGTCGACGAGGCGGCCAGACGGGGCGCGGACGGCATATTTTTCTACGACGATTACGCGCAGCAGCGGGGGCTTTTCTTCTCGCCCGCGATGTTCAGGGAGTTTTTTTCGCCCCGCATGGCCCGCATTTTCAGCCAGGCCCGCGGGCGCGGGCTGGACGTTTTCTTTCATTCCTGCGGCGACGTTACGCTCGTTCTGGAGGACATTCTTGCCGCCGGCGCCCAGGTGTTCAACCCGCTCCAGCCTGAGGTAATGAATGTCGATGCAATCGCCAGGACCTTTGCGGGCCGCCTGGCCTTTTACGGCGGGCTTTCCACACAGAAGACGCTTCCTTTCGGCACGCCTGCCGACGTGAGGGCGGAAGTGCGCAGGCTCAAGGATCTGTTCCGCTCAAGCGGCGGATTCATCCTCTCGGCGGCTCATGCGGTCCAGCGCGACGTCCCGCAGGAGAACGTGCTTGCGCTGATAGAAGAGGCCGCGGTTTAACAGCCCGTTGAAAAAGACCTATCTAGCGTAGCATGGGCGTCTCGCCCATGAGTATCAGGGGCATCTTGCCCCTGAATGCCGGAAAAACAGCAAAAGCCACGGCCGGGACGGCCGTGATACTCACGGGCAAGATGCCCGTGCCACTTTTTCAACGGGCTGTTAAGAGGCGATTTGCCGGAGCAACGGGGGGTTCATTCAGCCGGAGTTATTGCCGGCGTAAGCTTACCTGCCCGCCTAGTGCTCTGTCAGCCGTAAATTGATGGATATAATCTTTTCAGTTTAATCCGTGCATCTTCTGTGGTGAACTGCCAGTCGACCTTGTTCTCAGCCTTGTCGCGTGCAGCTTCCCAAGCCTTCACTTCCCGCCGCAGAT
>JACRIL010000130.1 GCA_016235825.1 Planctomycetota bacterium | reverse complement strand
ATTTGAGTTCGATCCATCGATGTCGTAGCCCATCGTCTCATGCTGTTCTCCTTGACGGGCACGATTATACCATGCCTGTCAAGATGGCAATTCGCGTGCCAACTAAATCGACAAGCCCTAAAGCGGGGGCCTGTCAAACAAGTGGGGTTTAGCCATTTTTCGTAACCTTAACCCTTTGCGTACAAAGGGTTAAGGTTTAATGCAACTCTGTCCAGAAAGGTCGAGTTGCATGAAATACCGTCGAAAACCACGAGTTTCCGACGCTGTATAAGCCAAAAATGGCTAAACTGCACAAACAACTCAAGCCCGATAAATCGGGCTCAACAGCGGCTTTTCAGCCGAACATAGCCGTCACGAATGCCTCTCTCGCAAGCTGCTCCGATCAGACGAACCACTTCCGCCAATCTTCGCCGATTCCGTAGCGGTAGATGTTCGCGGCCATCGGCTGGTCGCACTCGCAGGACTTTGGGGCGTCCTTGACGGCCTTGGCGACTCGGGCCAGTATTGGCCCGATGGACGAGACTGCCGACGTGAGCCGCTCGGCGGTCGATTGCTGGGCCTGTCCGCCGAAGAGGTCGCCGGCCATTATCGGCTTGTAGCGGCTGCCGGTCTCGGCGTAGCTGACGACGTAGCAGACGGCGGCGTAGCACATCTGGAGTTCCTTGGCCAGAAACGCCTCGGGCGCGAACGTGTGCGTTACGACGTTTGCCCCCGCGGCCGACATCATCCTGACCTCCGCGGCCGTCTCCATCCGCGGGCCGTCGAATACCGCCGCCACCGCCGAGTCGTGAAAATGGATGTTCATGGCCTGAAGCACCTGCCCCGTAACAGCCCTCAAGGTCGGGCAAAAAAGCGGGAACTGCCGCAGAAAGCCCAGCGGCCGGTCCTCGAAGAAGGTCTTGGGCCGCTGGCTGGTCATGTCTATCAGGTCCTCCAGCAGGACCAGGTCGCCGACGCCGATGCTGTGCGAGATAGTCCCGCCGGCGCCCCATGCCAGGATGCAGTCGGCCTTGAGGCTCTTGGCCGCGTAGATGTTGGCCCGGTAGTTGACCCTGCCCTGGCTGACCTTTTCGATCCCCTCGCCGTGCCGCGTTATGATGTGAATCGCCATGCCGTCCAGGTCGGCCTGGATTATCTCGCCGCTTGGACCGAACGGCGTCTGGTGCGGCGGCAACCTGCGGCCCTGGAGCCTGCCGGCGTTCAACTGACGGTGAACCTCTTCTCCCGCTATGCAAACCAGCTCTGGCGACATGGGCGATTATCTCTTTCTGAAGGTCGCTTCCATCTTAATGCCTTCGGCCGCACATGCAAGATGCAAAATCGGCGTCTTATAATGACGGGGACCTCGTAAAAATAGTTGCGTTCAGTCCGGCGCTGACCAGTCCTTAAAGTTGCAGAATTTAAACGTCTTATTGCGCCCCTTCAGGGCTTATCGGTTTTATCGAGCCGATTCCCGGGGCTTCGCCCCGGGCTGTCATATTTTGCCCTTACAGGGCTTTAAAACCACCGGCCTGTCCCTTTGCTCTGATTTGCTGAATGTGCAATGTCGGCGAAATCGTGCAGCCCCAAGGGGGCGCAATATTAAAGCCCAGGGCAACGCCCTGGGACCTGGCCAACCACTCATTCAAGCCCTGAAAGGGCGAAATAAAAATCCCTTTTTAAACTTATCCCAAGGTTCCGCTTCGGCCGGCTTCGCCGTCCTCCGCTCCACCCTGGGCTGTAATATTGCCGTCCCCTTGGAGCTTGACTAAACAAGATCAGGCGGTTCTTATTATTATCATGCCGCAAGGCCGGACGGACCGGCCCGCGGGCAGGTATTTTCGGAAGGGAGAAGCCATGAGGAACTTCGCGAGGTTAACGATTTGCGTGTCGGCCGTTATTGCCATTGCGGGCTGCTTCGAGACCACACAAGTTTATACCATCAATCCCGACGGCTCTGGAAAGGTGGCCTTTACGGAGGTATTACCGAGCAAATCCGAATTATTGGCCCCTGCCGTAAAAGCCAACCTGCTGCCTCCGGAAAAAGAGGCCGCGCAGGATATAATAAAGTTCGTCCATGAGTCCAAGGGCGTCGACGCATGGGCGGACTTCACTTTCAAAAAACTTGAAGACAAGAGGATCAGCATTAGCGGGGTCGCTTACTTCAGCGACATCAGCAAACTGGAACTGGATTCGCAGTCCAGGCACAGAATAAAGACAATAAGGACCGATAAGGGCGAAATGGTTCTGGAATTCGAGTATCTGGGCAGCCAGTACGATTCATCGGACGGGGGAAAAGCGGAGACGCAAGACGCCCCCCGGCAGATGACAGATGAAGAGGTCGCGGCGGAGATTAAAGAAAACCGGGATAAACAGCAGATCAAGGCAGAGATGCAGGACGCCAACAAAGGGCGGAACCCCTGTGAAATGATGAAAATCGACCTTACGTTCAGGCTGCCGGGCAAAGTTGGCGAGGCCAAGGGACTGATAAAAGCGTCGGATAGCGAAGTGAAATTTCTTTTCGAGGGGAAAAAGTTCCTGGAGGCCGGCGAAAAAATACTGGCTGACGACAAGAGGATGGCCGAGGCAATCAGAGGTGGCGAAAAGATTTACAAGGAATTATTTTTTCAGGAGATGTTCGGCGCCAAAATGCCTTTCAAGGCTGTCGCCGGCGGGCAACTCAAGCCCCAGTTCGACTACAAGGCCGAGATGGAAAAGGCCCGGGCTGCCATGCCCGACATACTCAAGATATTTTATGAGCTGTCCGGGGTATTCCAGCCGTTGAACCTTTCTTCCCGGCCGGCCGCCGAAACACAACCGTCGAAGTAGCCGGCGTGAATCAGTCCGTCTGCCGCCATCGGCGCATTTCGCCGCACAGTGCGACACCCACGGCCATTGCCGCCCCGCCGATAAGGATGAAACTGCTGGTCTGAGCCAGATATTCGTTCATTAGGTTCGCCAGCGGCCCGGAGATCAGAATTCCGATGAAGATCGCGCAGTTTGCGGCCGCGATGATCGCGCCTTTTTTTCTGGCGCCGGCCGGACCTGTATGAAACTCTCCAGCGGTATGAGCATTACGCCGCCGGCGGCCCCGCCCAGCGCCAGCCAGCCGGCCAACCAGGCGAACCGCGAGCTGGCGTCCACGTATATCGCCAGCGAGACCATGAGCATCGCCGCGCCCATGATATATGCGGCCGGGCCAAGCATCTGCCGCCAGCGGCCGGATTTGGACGCTGCGCTTACGACAAGTCCGCCGGCGGCGATGCCGACGAGTTCGGCCGCTATCAGCAGGCCGGTGGTCTGCTCGCCATATCCGAACTGGTGGATGCCCATATAGTTGGTAATCATGATCTGGAGCGATCCGAACATCCAGACGAACACGTCGGCCAGCACCACGGTTGCAAGCAGCCGGTCCTTGCGTATCTGCCGCAGTTGGCGGAAGGTGTCCGCCGGGCCGGTCCACGGGAAGGCCAGCCGCGGATTTGCCGCCGGCTTGTGCGGCACGCCGAGGCTTATTATCAGGCCCAGCGCGGCCGTGCCCACCACGGCCGCCGCCACAAGCCACTGCCCGGCGTTCGCGGAAAGCCACCACATCGTCTTTTGGCTCAGGAACATCCCCGCCAGCGCCACGCCCAGCAGGATCGACGCGGTGGTGCACATCTTCAGGATGGCGTTGGCACGCATGACGTACCGGGGCGGATACAGTTCCGGGATCGAGCCGTTGAGCGACGGGCTGAAAATAGTCGCCTGGAGGCCCATCAGGAAGACCATCGCCAGGATGAGCGGCCAGTTGTAAAACAGAACGCCGACCGCGCCGCAGACGGCGGCGACGACCTCGAGGGCCTTTGCCGCGATAACCACGTTGCGTTTCGGGAACCTGTCGGCCAGCCAGCCGGCCGGGGCCGCGACAAATATGAAAGGCAGCGTGAAAAGCACGATCACAAGCCCCTGATATGAATTCCGGTTCAGCACCAGGGCGATCAGCATCGCCGCCTGCTTGTAGAAATTATCGTTGAACACGCCCAGCGAATACGCCACGGCCATCGCCGCGAACCGCCCGCGGGCCTGCCTTATCTGCCGCCGGTATTCCTGATTTTCCTGCCCGTCCACGCGAATTTATCGTTTCATTGTCTCTGCTGAGACCGACATAATTACCTGAAAGTTATCCAAATTGCCTTGATTTTTTTAAAGGTGTTGCCATAATCAATGATGGAGGCTCAGCCTAGGGGCTGCTTCGGTGGTCCCGACAGCATTGCCTCCTTTTTTATTGCGCTCATCTGGCTGTGTAGGGATCGGGAACATAAATAATTCCCCGCGTATGATACACTTTGCCGTCTTTGTATCCATCGCCTTCAAATTGCAGATTGCCGAGGAGACGCCCAAACTCCTGTTGAATCTCTGGACGAACAGGGGCATCCATCCCTAAAGGGGGTAGCCTGAATCCCCAATTAACGCAATAGATGCATACGTCCGCCGCCTGAACCGCACACGTCATGTCCGAGGACACGAAAAAAGGCACTGGAACGATCCATGAAGTCCGATATCTGCCGGTTTGCGTCTGCTTGAAATACATCTCCATTCGCCGCACGAAATTACGATCCTGCACTTTGTCGGTTTCGTCCATGACGAGCAGACCCGGTTCCCGTTTTGCTTCCAGGAAATAAAAGTAACGCTCCATCAGGAAGACCTGATCTTTTCGCAGGAACTCATTTGCTTCAAATGTCGAAGGTTTGATCACGCCGGGAATGACAGATGCAAAAAGTACGGCTCCGTGGCTATTCAATAGGTCAAAAATACCTCGGGCCATTAATAGCGAAGCCTGTCCGTAAGCCGTAAACTCTATTCTGGAAGGAATTCTTCCCTGAACGGTCCTGTTTAAAAAAGCCAACGAATGTTTCCTTCGGGCCTCGTCGTCAAGCATATGGTCTTGGCTGGCCCATCGAAACCGCTCCTTGTTCAGAAGCTTTGCCCCCTTGATTTCAGTACCATATTGATGCAATAGTCCGCCAAATGCTGCCTGCTCCAACTCCTGCATGGCCTTTATAAAAGGCCAGAGTTTTGAGGCATGCAACGCGATGCCTCCATGGACTTCATATGGAGCAGACCTATGGTCATGACCGCTTTCGTCAATGAATAACAGATAACTCATGATGGCCATCCCGCCGCGTTGGCTTGGTTTAATTCCCGTTGGAAATCATCCCAATCCCATTCGCTTGTTTCTTTGTCGTACTCGTCCCACACCTTTTTGAGCTTTGGGATGTCTTTCTCGGCAACAAGCGGCCTGTCGATGTATTTGAAATCCTCATCTTGTGCAGTACCTACTAGTGCTCTGTCAGCCGTAAATTGATGGATATAATCTTTTCAGTTTAATCCGTGCATCTTCTGTGGTGAACTGCCAGTCGACCTTGTTCTCAGCCTTGTCGCGTGCAGCTTCCCAAGCCTTCACTTCCCGCCGCAGAT
>JACRIL010000019.1 GCA_016235825.1 Planctomycetota bacterium | reverse complement strand
AGGCAGCAGGGCCGATAAGGACAGATTTTTAACGCAAAAATATGAAACTTGCGGAAAACAACAACGGCCTCGCGACGAATCAAGGTTGTGGACGACTAAATCGACAAGCCCTGAAGCGGGGGCCTGTTACACGACACAGGCAGATCGGCGTGGCTCTTCAACAGAGTAAATGTTTGTCAAAAGGAGAGCAAACATGCGTATCGGGTATCTGGCATGTATGGTGGTTGCGGCAATGGCAGTCGCGTGTTTCGGGTGCAAGGGCAATAACCAGACGGCCGGCCAGGCGCCGCCGGGGCAGGTAATCATATACACAAGCGTCGACGACCAATATGTCCGGCCGCTTGTCCAGCGTTTTGAGCGGGAAACGGGCATCAAAGTAATGCTCCAGACCGATGCCGAGGCATCCAAGACCGCCGGTCTGGCAACGAGGATAGAGGGCGAGAAGGATAATCCACGTGCCGACGTCTATTGGGGCAACGAGATTTTCCACACCATCAATCTGGCCGAGAAGGGAATCTTCACCCCGTACCGGTCCGAACTGACCAAGGATATTCCCGCCCGCTGGCGAGACAGGAACGACCTGTACGTCTCCATCGGACTGCGGGTCCGCGTTTTGGTTGTCTCGGCCAGGCCGGAGAACAGGCAGCTTGTCGGGAAGATAAAAGGCCTGCGCGACCTGGCGGACCCGGCGCTCAAGGGCAAGGTGGGAATATGCAATCCGGCGTTCGGCACCGCGTCGGGGCATGTCGCGGCGCTGTATCTGGTTTTGGGACGCGAGAAATTCGGGGAACTGATGCGAGGCCTGCGGGCCAACGACATCAGGCTGCTGGGGGGCAATTCCGTTGTTGTGGACCAGATTGCCGCCGGCACGCTGGTAGCCGGTCCGACCGACACGGACGACGTGGCAAACGCGAAGGCGGAGAACCAGCAGGTCGACGGAGTACTGCCGGATCAGGATTCGTTCGGCACACTGCTGATCCCCACGACGATCGCGCTGGTAAAAGGCGGCCCGAACTCTGAAAACGGCAAAAGGCTCATCAATTTTCTGCTTGCGCCCGACGTTGAAAAGGAACTGATCGACGGGCGGTACCTGGCTTACTCCGTCCGCGATGCAGAAAAGCAGGTCAAGGCGATGGACGTGAATTACGTCGAGGCGGCCCATCAGATGCGTACCGCTGTTGAGTCGGCCTTGAACATCCTGCAGGGACGCAGCGGCAACCCGTGAACCCGGAAATTACACGACGATCGTCGGGCAGTTTGAGGGCGCTGGCGGTCTCGGCGCCGGCGGTGATTCTGGTTGTTCTGTGCTGCGGGTTGCCTCTGGCGTGGCTGTGCATGCAGGGACTGCGGAACCCGGTAGTCTGGCGGGACCTTCAGCCGTCGTCGTTCCGGTTCTGGCTGTTGGCTCGGACGCTGGGCTACAACTTCGCTGTGGCGGTGTTGGCGACGGGGATGGCTCTGCCGGCGGCCATCGTCCTGGGGCGAGGCCGGGGAATATTATCGAAAATTCTTTGGATGATCCTGCCGGCGGCGCTGCTGATGCCGTCGCTGGCGTACAGCTATGCGTGGTCGCAGTTCGTGGTCCTCAACAGCGGGGCGTTCGAGGCTCTTGGGATCACATTTTCGCCGGCCGGGCCCGCCGACGTGATGCGGTGCATCTGGACTCTGGCGGCGTGGCTGTGGCCCGTCCCGGCCGGGCTGATCGGCCTGGCGCTGCGGCGAATGGATACCTCCGTCCAGCAGCAGGCCCTGCTCGACGGCGTGCTCTGGCGAATCACGCTGCGGCAGTTGCTGGGGCCGATCGTCGCGTCGCTGGCGGTTGTTACCATCATGGCGACGCAGGAATTCGCCGTCTACGAAACCACGGGCATCAGCGTGGTCGCCACAGAGGTCCGGCTGGTCTTCGACACCGGGGCATTTAGCGCGATCGGCGATACGAGTCTGGCTGCGGGCGGCTCGGCCCTGCCCGACCAGGCGGCTCGGTCCGCGGCGGCTGTAGCCACCGCGATGCCGCTCCTGCTTATCACCATAATTCTTGCGGCCCTGGCGGTCTGGGGCGCCTCGCGGGCGTCCGCATCCGACGACATTTCGGCGGGCGACTGGCCCAGGAGCCTTGCCGCGCCGAAATGGACCTGCCTGTGCGCAGCCCTGCTGGTCGTCCTGACGCTCGTCGTGCCGGTGCTTTCGCTGATAGCGTCCTTGCGGATTCCCTTCTCGCCCGGACGAATCTGGACACAATTCGGCCCCGAAATCGGCGGCAGCGTGCTGCTGGGTTCGATAGCCGCGGCGCTGGCCGTACTGGCGGCGATGTCCGCCTCCGGACAATGGCGCCGCGGGCTGATGGGGCTGGCCATTGTCTGTTTCTTGATCGGCGGGCAATTGCTGGCGATAGCGCTGATTCGCGTCTGCAACCGGCCGAGCCTGACGTGGGCTTACGACGGCGCTGCGGTCCCCGTGATGGCCTATCTGGGGCGGTTTATCTGGCTGCCGCTGGTGGCGGCGCGGGGGACATGGACCCAGCCGTGGCGGCAGTTGCGCGAGATGACCGCCGCGGACGGCGCCGGCCCATTTGCGACGGCCCGGCACGTGGTCTGGCCGCTGGCCTGGCCTGCGATTGCGGCCGCCGGCCTGCTCGTCGGCGCACTGTCGCTCAACGAGGTTCAGGCCACCGTTCTGCTGTATCCGCGCAACCCGCAGGTCCTGACGCCGTTGGTCCTGAGTTGGATCCATATCCAGCAATACGACGTGATGATCGAGGCGTCGCTGGCCATGATGTCCATCGTCCTGGTGCCGGCCTCGGCGGCCGTGGCCCTGATCTCGCAGGCCTTCCGGATCGCGAGGTCCGCCGCCGGAGGCGGAATCTTCGGCGGCACGGCCCAGCGCCAGAGCGGAAATTCATCGAAGTAGACTTCCCGCAAATCGGCCTGATGCACTGGCTCAACCGCTGTGGGTATGCTATTTTCTATTGATCTTCACGACTCTTCCTGCAATTATTGATTGCAGGAGATATCGGCCATCAGAAAAATAATCGGAACAATTCTGATTGTCATTTCAGCCGGTCTGTGCATCGGGCAACCGGCCACGTCGCGGCCCGCCGGAACGGCTGGCGGCAACAAGCCCGCCTCGGCGCCCGCGAGCGACCTGGAATACTGGCTCGGCCAGGCCAAACCCCCGCAAACGCAGCCCGCCGCCAGTTCGACAGGCAAACCGGGCGATGACCCGGGCAATCCGTTCGGCCCGCGCCAGGGATCATCCCGTCCGGACGCGCTGCCGGGAGTCGTCGAGCTGTCCGACGGCAGACTGCTGGCCGGCTGGCTGTTCACCACCGCCGAAAAGGATTGGGAAGTCTGGGTCGAGGCGAATCAGCGATGGGTTCACGTGCCGTTCCTGGCCGTGTCGGCCATCTCCGCCGTCGTGGTCGAGGAAAAGATGGAACTGTTCTGGCGGTGGAAGGGCATGGGCGAGCCGGAGCGCGTCTACACCGGCCAGAAGTATCCGACCAGACGACTCCAGTGGAAATTCCACCTCATCGACGGCAGCTACGTAACCGGCGATGTGAAGGGCCAGCCGCTCTGGGTCGAATTTGACGGCCGCAAGTCCGAGCCGATGATCATCCAGGAACGCTCCAAGGGCGAGGTTGACACCGAACTGAAAGACCTCGTTTACGTCAAAACAGTTATCGTCTCCCGCCATATGATGGACCTGGCCGCCAGGGCGGGCTGCTCCGCCACGGCGCCGGCCTCGCGCTAAAAAACACTTTTTATCAACCGTCAATTTTTCATCAACACTTGACAAATCCGCCGGGCCGGGCCAATCATGTTGCCCGTTTTAAGTCGTTATGCAGTAGCATGGGCATCTTGCCCATGAGTATCACGGCCGTCTCGGCCGTGGAGTTTTGTTGTTTTTTCTTAGCATTACAGGGGCAGGTGAGCCCCTGATACTCACGGGCGAGACGCCCGTGCTACTATTAATAGACTATTACGTCCGCGGGGTTAGCGGGCCGATAATCATAAATCATGGGAAAATCGCGAAAAAATTTAAAATCCGGCGAACAGGCCGCGGCGGACACTGACGAGAATGTCAGCGCCGGCGCCGCCGTCGAGCCTGCCGTCAAAAAGAAAAAGGCCGCCAAAACCGAGGGCGAGGCCAAGGCTCCCGGTTCGGGCAAAAAGCTCGTCATCGTCGAATCGCCCGCCAAGGCCAAGACGATCAATCGCTACCTCGGCAGGGATTTTATCGTCAAGGCCTCGATGGGCCACGTCCGCGACCTGCCGGAAAAAGGCTTCGGCGTCGATCTCGAAAATGGTTTCATTCCGACCTACGAGCCGCTTTCGGGCAGAAAAAAGGTTCTTTCCGAGCTGAAAAAAACGGCCGAGTCCAGTCCGGAAATTTTCCTGGCGACCGACCTTGACCGCGAGGGCGAGGCGATTGCATGGCACCTCGCCGAGAGCCTGCACATTTCTCCGCAGCGGCTGCGGCGGGTCGTCTTCAACGAGATAACCGCCACGGCGATCCGGGCCGCGTTTGAACATCCCCGCCAGATCGACATGAACAAGGTCAACGCCCAGCAGGCCCGGCGAATCCTGGACCGCATTGTCGGCTACAAGGTCAGCCCGCTGCTTTGGCGCAAGGTTGCCCGCGGGCTTTCGGCCGGCCGGGTGCAGTCGGTGGCCGTGCGGCTGATCGTCGAGCGCGAGCGCGAGATAGAGGCGTTCATGCCCGAGGAATACTGGAAGGTATCGGCCATCTTCACGCCGGACATCGCCGGCGCCGCCCAGACGGCCCAAAAATGGCGTCAGTTCCTCCAGCAGCGCGACGAAAAAGGCAACGGTCCGACCCGCGACAGCCAGACGGAATTTCTGGCCGCCTGCGGCGCGTTCGCGGCCGAGCTGACCAGCTTCAACGGCGAAAAATTCAAGGCCAGCGACGCCGACCAGGCCGTGAAAATCGCCAAGGCACTTGGCTTGGCAGTTTCTGATGTCCGCAAGACCGAGGACCCTTCCGGCAAGGGATCGGCGAAAAATCTGGTTACGGTTATCGGCTCGCTCGACAAGCCGCCGGCCTTTGCCGTCAGTTCGGTCAATCGCCGGCAGAGCCGCGTCAATCCGCCCCGGCCTCTGAACACCGCCGCCTTGCAGCAGGCCGCAAGCGTGCAGATACGTTTCTCGGCCTCGCGGACCATGCGGATCGCCCAGCAGCTCTACGAGGGCATCGACGTGCCCGGCGAGGAGACCGTCGGCCTGATTACCTACATGCGAACCGACAGCGTGAACATCTCCGGCGAGGCTCTGACGGCCGTCCGCAAACTCATCGGCGAAAAGTTCGGCAACGCCTACCTGCCCGAAAAACCCAACTTCTACGCCTCTGCCCAGCGGGCGCAGGAAGCGCACGAGTCCATCCGCCCGACCGAGGTTGCCCGCACGCCGCAGTCGCTGATGGGCGCCCTGAGCGACGAGCAATACAAACTGTATGACCTTATCTGGAAGCGATTCGTCGCCTGCCAGATGACGCCTGCCGTCTGGAGCGTAACCGAGGCCGACATTGCCGCCGACACCCCGGCCGGCAAGGCCGTCTTCCGCGCCATGGGCCGAACGCTGGCCTTCGACGGATTCTTCAAGGTTACCGGCGTGCCTTCAGGCGGCGAGCCGACCCTGCCGGAACTTTCTGAAGGCCGCCAGGTCGCCCCCGTCGAGATAAACCCGACCCAGCACTTCACGCAGCCGCCGCCGCGATACACCGAGGCCTCGCTGGTCAAGACGCTCGAGGCCCAGGGCATCGGCCGGCCAAGCACCTACGCTTCGATCATCCAGACGATCCAGGACCGCAATTACGTCGAACTGCCCGACCGGGCGTTCAGGCCGACGAACCTGGGCCTGGTCGTTACCGACAAACTGGTCAATCACTTCCCGGAATTCTTCGACGTGCAGTTCACCGCCAAAATGGAGGACGAACTGGACAAGATCGAGGAGTCCAAACTGGACTGGGTCGGCGTGCTGGACAGATTTTACGGGCCGTTCAGCCGGACGCTGGAAAAGGCCACCCAGGAAATGGTGCACGCCAAGGCCGAGACCCAGCCCAGCGAATACGTCTGCGACCAGTGCGGCAAGCCCATGGTCTACCGCCTTTCCAGCAAGGGCGACCGATACCTGGCCTGCACCGGTTATCCGGAATGCAAAACCACCTGCCCAGTGGACAAGGAAGGCAAGAAGGTCGTGCGGATCGAGGTCGACGTTCCCTGCCCGCAGTGCGGCGGCAAGATGATCCTCCGCCGCAGCCGGTTCGGGGCTTTCCTGGGCTGCTCGAAGTATCCCGAATGCAAGGGCATCCTCTCTTGCGACAAGGACGGCCAGCCGCTCAAGACCGTCAAGGCAGAAGAGATAAAACAGGAATGTCCGCAGTGCGGAGCGCCGATGGCCGTCAAGTTCAAGGGCCGCCGGGCTTTCCTGGGCTGCTCAAAATATCCCGATTGCAAGACCACCGCGCCGATGCCCGACGGCGTGCGGGTCGAGCCGCCGCCCAGGCCCCAGCCCAAACAGGCCGGCGCAAACTGCCCCAAGTGCGGAAAGGCCATGCTCATCCGGATCGGCAAACGCGGCGAATTCCTCGCGTGCAGCGGCTTCCCAAAATGCCGCAACGCCATGAGCCTCGACAAACTCCAGGAACTTCTGGACCAGCAGGCGAAAAAGACCGAATAAGCGGGTTGACCTTGAAAAGCAAGGTTGATACTTTGCTATCTGTCGACGGGAACATGGTTCAGGCTGGACTGGCCTTCCGTTTACGAGCGGCACAAAGATTGGACGAACGATTATGCCTCCGCAGCCGTTATTTGACCTGGCCAAGATAGACATGAACAGGATACTGGTTGACCAGGAGGGGATATACAAGGTCAACCCGCATCGCTTTGAGTTTATGCTGCTGGACGCGATCTGCTACCTGGACCCGCAGTCTGAGACCATGGCCGGCTTTCGGGACGTCAAGGAAGACGAGTTCTGGGTTCGCGGGCACATTCCCGGCAGGCCGATCTTTCCGGGCGTGTTGATGATCGAGACGGCGGCCCAACTGGTCAGCTATTACGCCAACACCGTTTCGCCGGGCAAGGGGTTCCTTGGGTTCGGGGCGGTGGACAACGTCAAGTTTCGCGGCACGGTTACATATGGGCAGAGGCTTTTGATGGTAGGCAAGATGCTCGAGATGAGGCAGCGGCGGTGCGTCGGGGCCGCACAGGGCTTCGTGAACGGCCAGATGGTATTCGAGGGTTTGATAACCGGCATGTGGCTGTAGGCCGGGGCGCGGGGGTTCGGCGATGTCGGCGGTCTCCTGCGAATTCGACGGCGTTGCGGAGGTTAAAGGCCCGATGGATCGGCAGGCCTTGGCGGGGATACCGGCAAAGAGGGGGCTGGTCCTGCTGGAATCGTCTGGCGGCCTGCCTGTCGCTCTTCTCTCGGCGGCTGACATCCGTTCGCTCGTTGGCGGGCGGCTCGGGCAAAAGCCGGAAGGCCAAAGCAAACGTTCCGCCGACCTGTCGGCCGTTACCGCCAAAATCCGCTGGAAACTCGCGGACAGCCCGTTCGAGACCGACCTTGAATATCTGGAACTCGCCGGCCGGCTCTGGCCCGGGCAAGTCGCGCGGCACGTCGCATGGAAGCCGGCATGGTTCGTCCACGTCGATCCGCGCGGCGAATTGCCGCGGTTCGCGGCGGAACGGTCGGCCTTCGACCGGCCCGGCAGATACATCGGCCCGTTTATCGGCCGGGCATCGGCCGACAGATTTGTCCAGTCAGTCAATGACGCATTCAGCCTGTGTCGCAGGGCGTCGTGCCTGTCGGGTGCGGCTTCCGGCCGATGCGCCTACGGCCAGATGGGCAAGTGCCTGCTCGTGTGCGACGGCGGAATTTCAATCGGCGATTATGGGCGGGAAGTCGCCCGGGCCGCCGATTTTGCCGCGGGCAACCGGCAGAATCTGACGGTTGAACTCAAGGCCGCGATGAAGGCCCATTCGGGCAATCGCCGGTTCGAGCAGGCGGCTCAGGTCAAGGCCCGGCTCGAATGTCTCGGCCGGCTGGACCAGCCGGAATGGCAACACGCCCGCGATTATTCGGACTTCCGGTTTATCTCGATCCAGAAGGCCGGCCGGCCTTCGCGGCGGACGGCATTTATCTGCGCCGGATACTCGGTCCGCCGGGCCGGACCGCTCGACTGGCCGGCGCAAAAAATGCAATTGGAACAATTGCTGGCCGAGGCTCGGGCCGTGAACCTGCCGGCCGGGCCGCCCGACGAGATCGGCCTGCTCAAGCTGGCTCTCGTCTGCCGCTATCTTTTCATGGGCGCCAAAAGCCGCGGAATTTTCGTTCGCGTCGGTCTGGAAACCGCCGCGGATGAATTTATTGCCGCAGTCGAACAACAGACAGCCAAATCAGACGGCGATTCTGTTATAATGTAAAATTACGATACCACAAAGCCTTGTCATTAGCTTTGAGGTTCACGGCCCGTTTGGTTTTGGCAGATTGTTCAAAGAAAATTTATTTCGCCCCTTCAGGGCTTGAATGTTGGTGGCGGATGGTTTCCTGGGGCGTTGCCCCAGGCTTTAATATTGCGCCCCCTTGGGGCTGTACGATTTGGCCGACATTTGTAAAATCGGCAATAGAACGAAACAAAGAGCAGCTCGATATATCTTTCGCCCTGAAAGGGCAAAATATGACAGCCCAGGGCAACGCCCTGGGAATCGGATCGCAATTAATTCGTCAAGCCCTGAAGGGGCGAAATAATACAAAGGTCGATTTTGCCGGTAAAACCGGTAATGGCTTTTGCTGCGATGCAACAAACAGTGCCGATTCAGGTCTCTTGTCAGATGAAGGAACTGCTCAGGAAAATTCGTGCCCGTTTGCCCGGCCGCTCCGACCGGCAGTGGCGCTACGTCTCGCCGCAGCGCCGCGGGCTTGGCATCGTCCTGCTCGTCCTGCTGGTTACGATCTTCAGCGCCTATTTTTACATGACCAGCGACAGCAGGATCCGCAGGATGGCGATCAACTTCCTGAAGGAATCCACGGGCATGCAGGTCAGCATCCGCAGCGCCCGCTTCCGGTTCTTCAAGGGCGTGGAACTCAACCAGGTCAGCATAGGCATTCCGGGCGACCCGTCCAGGCTGCCGCTTTTCATGGCCGACAAGGTCGTCCTCAAGCATCGCCCGTTCTCGCTGTTTGTCGATTACAAACCCGATTTCACCGAGGTCATCTGCGACAAGCCGATGATTTCGCTGGAGTTCGACCTCAAAGGGCGGCTGACCACGGGCGATCTGCTGAAAAAAGGCGGGCAGGATGCCTCGCCCGACAAGTACGCGTGGAAAGGCGCTCTGCCGCCGGTAAAACTCCTGGACGGCATCGTCGTTACATACGAGCGGGACGGCGACGCCCGCAGGGAAATAGACCGGCGGCCCCTGACGGCCTTCGTCGTGCCGCGGGCCAACCACGTTTACCTGGCCAAGCTGATGGACGACCCTTTTTCCGGCAAGATATCCGGCATGATCGAGCTGGATCTGCTGCACGGGGAGTTCAAGGTCTCCGGCGATCTGCCGATCGACACGATCAAGACGGTCCTGCCCCTGAAATACAGGCAGTGGTGGGACGCCATAAGCCCGGCCGGCGATCTGAGGGTTGCCGGGCGGTCCGGCTCGGAAGGCGCACAGGGTTCTTACGAGGCCGAGCTTGTCGGCGTGGCCCTGAAGCTGCCGAAGGAATACGGCCAGATCGAGCTGGCCGACGTCAGCGGGATGGTCGTCTTCGCGCCGGAGGGCATAACCCTCAAAAAAATCTCCGGGCGGACAAGGCAGTTCGGCGACGCCCAGTTCGAGCTTGACGGCAGATACGAGGGCTATGCCGAAGACAGCCCGTTCAATCTGGAACTCAAGATTCACAACCTCGACATCGCCGCCGGGAAGTTCGACGGCGAAGGGGTCATGGCCAAGATCAGGGAGATACGCGACATATACAGCCTGACGGGCAGGACGGGCCTGAGGGCCAGTGTTTCGCGCGACAAGGACGGGCGGATCGACATGCACGGCCAGGCACTGCCCGACGGAATGACCGGCACTTACAAATATTTCCAGTACCGGATGGACGACATTAGCGGCAGCCTGAGCTTCAAGGGCGACACCGTCGACGTAACGGGGATAACCGCCCGCCACGGCCAGGGCAGGCTGACGATAACCGGCAAATACGAGGCCACCAGCGAGGGCGAGATATACGACATCCTGATAAACGCCAAAGACCTGGCGCTGGAGAAAGAGCTTCGCGACTCGCTCAAGCCGAACTTCCAGAATTTCTGGGACAGGATAAGCCCGGGCGGGTCGGCCGGGGCGATCATGAGAGTCGTCAGGACCGCGCCGAAGGAGCCGGAGCGGACCGACGTGGAATTGATCCTGGACGGCAAGACGAGCCTGTCATATGCGGGCTTTCCGTATCTGGTCGAAAAAGTCTTCGGAAAAGTGAACATAACGGGAAAGAGGGTCGATCTGATCGGCCTGACCGGTTCCCGCGGGCCGATGACCTGCCGGATCGACGGCGCCATCACCGATCTGGACACGCCCGATCCCCTGACGGACATCAGGGTCGCGATTCGCGACCTGCCTCTCGATCGGACGCTTGCCGAGGCGGCAGGCAGGCAGGGCCGGGACTCGCTGGAGAATCTCAGGCCCGCCGGAAAAGCCAAAACCGTCGCCGTGCGGGTTACGCAGGACAAGAAAGGCGACATCGACTACGACGCGTCGGTGGAACTCGAAGACGCGGAGTTTTTCCCCACGGCGTTCCCGTATAAAATATCCGGGGTTTCCGGCCCCATCCATCTGACGCCCTCAAGGGTGCTCATAGACGGCAGCCTGACCGGACGGCACGAAAAAACCGACATCGTGCTCAAGGGGCAATTTTCGATTGGCGACAAAACGGGGATCGATCTTCGGGCGGACTGCAAAAATCTGCTGTTCAATCGCGAACTGTACGATGCGTGCCCGGCCGGGGTCAAAAAGGTGATAGACCAGCTTTCGCCGGCGGGCATCGCCGACATGACTCTTTACGTCCGCTACGACATGCCCGACATGGAGGCAGATCAGGTCGATTATGACATAGTCCTCAAGGCCCGCGAGATGGAAATCTGCTATGAGGATTTTCCGTACACGTTCCGTGGCGTCCGCGGGACCATGACGGCCAGGCCCGGACTCGTGCTGCTCGACGGCTTCGTGTCCGAACACGGCAAGATGCGGACGGCCTTGACGGGGCGGATCGACACAAGCGACGAGAAGACATCGACAGCGCTGAACATCGACGCCCGAAACGTGCCGGTGGACAAGGAACTGCTGGCCGCCCTGCCGCGCGAACTCAACGACGTGGTCGGACGGATCAAGCCGGGCGGCCTCTGCGACGTCTATCTCGGCGATTTCAGGCTCGTCCGGACGGGCGGGGGGCAACCGTCGAGCCGGCCGGCCTCGTCGCAGGCGGCGCAGTCCGCCCCGGCCAGCCAGCCGGAGGGCAAGACAAACTGGTCGATCGGCCCAGGGCCGGCCCGCGCCGGCAACACCGATCTGCCGCCCAAAAACAGCTCCATCGTCGCCGCCGACGTTACCATCGACATCGGATTCGGACCCAAGACAATCAACGGGTCGCTCATCGGCAAACTTGCCCGCACTGACGCCGGGCTTTCAATAGACGCCGACATCGAGATCGACAAGATGTCGTTCGGCGAGAAAAAACTGACCGACATGCGGGGCAAGCTGGTCAAGGCGCCCAAGAGCGATCTGATCCAGATAAAGGACCTGCGGGCCAACGCGCACGGCGGGCAGGTGGCCGCCAACGACGCGTTCGTCAGGCTCTCCGAACCGGCGATCCTGGAGGTCAGGCTGGACCTGGAGAACGTCAAGCTCCAGGAGCTTTTCGGTCCGGCCGATCCGGCAAAGCCTTCGACGATCGAGGGCCTGCTGATGGGCAGGATCGCCCTGTCGGTAACGCCCGGCAAGCCGCAGTCGGTCAAGGCCGAGGGCGCACTGAGCATTTACAAGGCCAAATTCTCGCAGTTGCCGGTCGTGCTGGGCCTGCTTCAGGTGATATATCTGTCGATCCCCGTGCCGGGCCAGTCGCCGCTGACCGCCGGGGAGGTTACATACCAGCTCACCGGCAGCAGCCTGGTCCTGACGGAGATATCGCTGTCGGGACCCGGGATATCGGTGATCGGATCGGGCACAATCGACATGGACAGCGAGAAGATCAAACTGTATTTTGTTACCGGCCCGCCCGGAAAGGTGCCCAAGAGAATGAGGAACCTTATCGAGGAGTTTCTGGACGCCATCGCGCCGGATATCGCGCAAATCGAGATAACAGGCACGATGAAGGAAACCAAAACGCGGACCATAACGTTCCGGAACGTGGATTCGGTGATAAACAGGCTTTTGCACCCGACGCGGCCCGGCGAATGAGCGAGCACGAAAGGAAGACGAATGGCGAAAGTAGGGATAATAGGCGGCAGCGGGCTGGGCCAGGCCCTTTGCGGGCAGACCAGCGGTAAACAGGTTTCGGCCGACACGCCGTTCGGCCCGCCTTCCGACGCGATAATCCAGACCAACTGGAACGGCATCGACATAGCGATTCTCAACCGCCACGGCCCCGGGCACTCGATCCCGCCTTCCATGGTCAACTACCGGGCCAACATCTACGCTCTCAAGGCAATCGGATGCACGCACATAATCGCATCCGGCGCGGTCGGCTCGCTCCGCGAGGAGATAGCACCCAAGGACCTGGTGATACCCGACCAGGTGATCGACAAGACGTATCGGCGGGTCGGCACGTTCTTCGACGGCCTGGCGGCGCATGTAGAGTTCGCCGTGCCGTTCTGCCCGGTCCTGCGGAAGCATCTGCTGGAATGCAAGTCGATCGTCAATACCAAAGTGCACGACGGCGGGACGTACGTCTGCATGGAAGGCCCGGCCTTTTCGACCCGGGCCGAAAGCCGCATGCACCGGGCATGGGGCGGCGACCTCATCGGCATGACATGCATGCCAGAGGCCAAACTCGCGCGCGAGGCCGAGATCGCCTACGCGCTGGTCTGCCTGCCCAGCGATTACGACTGCTGGCGCGAGGCCCCGGAGCACCTGGACAAGATGGAACTGCTCAAGGAGATCATCGGCAACCTCAACGATGCAACCAGCAACGCCATCGGCCTGATCAAGGAGGCCATCGCCCGCTTCGCACGCATCGCCGACGTGCCCTCGCCCGCACACAAGGCACTCGAACTGGCCTTATGGACCGAAAAGACAAAAATCCCCAAATCCACAATCAAATCCCTCGGCGTCCTCGTGGATAAATATCTGAAGTAAATTGTTGTGATTTTGTAGGGCGTGCAACTCGTTGAGGCTGTCCGATAATTACAGGCCATCGACTATCCATTGTAGCTGTCCATTTTTTTTCCCACAGCGTTCATTATACCGCAGCAGCAACTGATACGCAAAGAAGCACGCCAGGATCTGGGTCT
>JACRIL010000123.1 GCA_016235825.1 Planctomycetota bacterium | reverse complement strand
TCCCCGCATTTACATGCGGGGCTTTAAAAATAATCCATCGACCGGCTCATCATACTTTGAATTGCCAATCCTCCAATGCCGGCGAGATCGTGCAGCCCCAAAGGGGCGCAATATGAAAGCCTGGGGCAACGCCCCAGGAAACCGCCCCCAATATTCAAGCCCTGCAAGGGCGAAATAAAGCAATTGGAGTTGACCAAGCTGATAAAAAATGGTCTTCGTAGCGTTGTAGTACTAATCAAATCTCGGATTCTGGATGAAATCGACTCTTTCAATAAGGCCCTTCTCGTCGGGCCACAGAATGCGGTTGAAGTTGTCGCGGATGTCGTTCCGCAGGTAGGTGAAGTTTGACGCGCCTCGCGTCTGCTCGACCGTCAGGCCGAAAAAATATCCTATCAGCCAGTTCCTGAGCTTGGGGGTGTTGCGGGTGAATATCGGCCTGGCCCCGGCCAGCCGTTCCTTGCGGACCATCAGGGCGATGGTAAACCTGCACGCAGAGCCCTGGACGCTGACGGCGACCGGAGGCATCTGGTACTGGCCGAACTCGGGCTGGGCGACGATATCCTGCTCCACATAGTCCCTTATCCAATCGGCTGAATATGTGGATTTTTCGACCGCCTGTTCTTTGGGGCGGTTCATGCCGCCGGCCGTAACCCCAAGAACCCCTCCGCCGATCGTTACAATCAGGACCAGCAGGATCATCTCGATCTTGGGCCTGAGATTATGCGGCTTGTGCGCGTCTGGCTTGCTGACGGGGGCGTCCATGCCCGGATTCGCCAGGTTCCTGCCGGCCGGAATGTCCTTTTTTGCCTGTTCCATGGCCTTGCCTCGCAAAGGCCTTCGCACTTGCCGGCCGGGCGGCGGGCCACACGGGCCGACTGTCCAGCCGGGCGCTATTCCCGGGCGTTCGAGTACGCCTCGTTCGCCCTATTGTAATTATCGGTTCCTTCAACTCTGACATGACCTGCATCTTTAATCCGGCCGCAAACAATCGGTCTCTTTTGGTTCCGCTTCTCTTATGGTTTTCACCTGAATTATACGCGCCGGTTATGTTGTAAAACAAGGCTGGGAAACCATTTTTATCTATTGCTAATATAAGGAGATACCATTTTGCGGCAGCCTTCGGATGCAGTCCGCTTATAGGGCGATTACCTTATAAATTGATCTTCGGGCCGCAGGCGATCGCCGGAGTGCGTGCGGCAGGCACAATGTACAAATGCCTGTTGATAAAGGCGTTTCCGGCACAGCATGATTACCCGGCCGATGAGCGACTGGACATTCGCGACCCTGAAATTCCGGTAAAATGCCAAAAAGCCAAAGCCGGGACGTAATAATCCGCCGCCGGAATTTGAACAGGCAGAAGGTTCGCATCATCCGAATTTATCGCAAGACAATGAGACAATTTTCTGATAGTCCGTCCCGCCTTGTCCGGCGTAGCCTTGGCGAAGCCGGAAGGGACAAGTGAAAATAGCCCAGCGATTTAGAACTGGGAAAATGAGTTTTTTAAAAAACAGTCCCGTCAGGGATGGAAGAGTTGCGATGAAATATTGTGATGGAAAAATTCTTTCGTCCCTATGGGACTCATTGGTTCTAACGCCTCACGACCCAGCGATAAATCGCTGGGCTATTTTCTTTCGCCCTGAAGGGCTGTCAGGGCTGGGGCTGGGTGGATACGTTCGTCTGGGTGTTCGGGGCGGGTTGTGTGGCCGGGGCGGATTGCGAGGCCGACTGTGATTTTACGTATTCCAGCAGAAACTTCGCCCGCGCCTCAAGCGTCTCAAGTTCTCGCCACTCCACCGGACTGAACAATTCGACGCTCTCCGGATTGAACGCCTTGATCTTATTTTCAATATTCCGAATTTCTTTTATAGCATTCAACACAATAACACACACTTCTTCCTTGAGAAGCCCGATATCCAAAAAATACCTGCAGAATTCCAAACCCAACCTGGCATCCATTCGGTCACAAAAATAAGTATTACTTAAATCCTTAATCATGTTGCCAATCATTAAAACAGATGGAGGAATCCATGCCTGATGAGCCTGTTCCTTCATGCCGGCGTTCCAAGCCGCGTCGCCAAGGCGATATTTGACTATCACGGATTGCGGATCGAGTTCGCTGACTTTCTTCAGAAGGAAATAAGCGGATGAATAATTTCCTCGAACATATTCCATCTGTCCAAGCGTCCATTTTAATTGAGGATCGGTCGGATTTTCATTAACAGCACGCTCCAGGTTCTTAACCGATTTTTCATCAGGTATGGCTCTTGCGTCCCACGGATACTTGAAATAATCTGGGGCCTCAATAAATACTCTCAGATTCGCCCGGCAGTAATACCAGGCCCTTTCCTGTTTCAACAGACCATTTAAAGTCTGTACATACAAGTATTCGCGATATTTCTCATACCTAAACAAATTATTAAACTCGTCTCGTAATCTCTCTTTCAAATTATCGTATTTGCGATCATTACGAAAATAATCTTCTCTTTCTTTCATAAGACTCAAGGCGGAGTTGAAACAACTATCAGAGACCGCCATGTTCTTTCTGTCAGCCTTCAAAAGCATCATTCGAGTCGCGTCGAGGATAGATTGGTCATCCAGGTTATCTGCCCTTGCGGCCTGGAGTGCATACTCTATCGCGGCATCGGCGTCGCCGGCCAGGGCGGCGGACTGAACCTTGCAGTCGAGGGAGGATTTTTTGGCGACCGGCTGCCAGATGTAATAAATAGAGGCGCCTGTAATAGAAATGACAAGGATACAGAAAACTAACCTCATAAATCCGATTTCAGTTTGATCTGAACCAAATTCGTCGGCAACAGAATCCGGTTGCGTATCGTGTGTTTCTGTGTCGGGCGCCACGGCTTGCTTGCAAGCCGTGCGTTTTTTTGATTCGGCCTGGCCGAGGCATGCGCCGGCGGCCAGCCAGAACAGGGTCGCCGGGGCGGGGGTCCAGAGGTTGGGTTCCATCAGGCTGTGCAGGGCCAGGGCCAGTGCGCCGAAGCCGATGGCCATCCGTGTGAAGCCCGGGCCTTCGGCGACGGCCTGCAAGGCCCAGCCGCCGAACAGCCACAGCCCGACGGCCAGCGCTGCGCCCGGCAGGATGACGTCCAGAAAGGCGCTGTCGCCCCAGCCGACTAGCAGGACCCTCGCCGCCGCGGCGCACGGCGCGACCAGCACGAGCAGGAATTTTTCCCAACCGGACCAGCCTTCTGCAGGCACAATTTTTTCTTGTCCTGATTTCGGTGGGCATGGGCGAGACGCCCATGCAACACACGGGCAGGATGCCCGTGCCACGCGGCCCCGCCTGGCCGCGCCCAGCAGGGCAAGCACGAGCAGTCCCACAAAAAGCGTTCCGCCGACGAGGCCGTACTCCGCCGCCGCGTGAGCGACGGTATTGTGCGGCATTTTTATGGATTCCTCGGCCTCGGCCCGGCGGTGGCGCAGGTATGCGGCAGGGAAATTTCCCGGCCCGACGCCCAAAATCGTCGCCGTGCCCGACTCGCGGACGATCTCGGCAGAGGCCGTCCAGTAGAACCAGCGGAACGTCAGGCTCTTGGCCGGAAGGCGGTCGTTCTTAATGCCGTACCAAACGAGCCATCCGCTGCCGGCAAGCAGCACGGCCAGGCCGGCCGCGACGATCTTCCAGCGATGCCGGGTGAAAAATCCGCGGAAAATCCCCGCCAGAACCGCTATCGCTGCGACCGCGCCGGCGAAGACCAGCCCCGCCCGGCTGCGTGTCATCAGCAGGACGGCCAGCACGATTATCGCTATCACGACGGCCAAGACCCCGTATGCCGACATCGGGCTGAGCCTGCCCTTTGGCATACGAAACTCGACGGCCTGTTGCCGCCCGACGGAGAGTTTGTCGGCGGCAAGCCCGGCCGCCGCGGCCAGCACGATCATCAACATCGAGGCGAACAGATTGGCCAGCGGCAGAAAGCCTATCGCCGTGCGGTCGCGGATTCGCGATTCCAGCAGTCGGGCCTCGGGCGTGCCCGGCCTGTATCCGAGCTGGGCCAAGGTGCCGGCGGGGTCAGCCTCGAACGCCGCGATTCGGGCCGGAACCTCGATGCCTATCTGGATCAGACCCTTTGCCGCCAGGGCCGCGCCCAGCCCCGCAAGCACGACGGCCGCCATCGCGAACCGCCTCTTATCCTCGCACAGACCCGCCGCCAGCAGGAACATCATCACCAGCGAGGCCTGCTCAAGCCAACTGTCCCACGCCGACCGCAGATCGTCGGCCAGCCAGGCCGAGGCCGCGCTGATAGCGATGAACGCCACGGCCAGCCACCCCGCCAGGCCGCGGCGGAACAGCGACCGCCTTTTTTCCAGCAGCCGACCAAGCTCGCCAAGGCAAAACGCGCCCATAAGCAATATCGCGATGCTCACGCGCGAAAATTCGCCCAGTTCCTTCGGCAGCATCTGCGGGGCGTCCTTCCGGCCGGCATCGCCCATCTGAAGCAGAGCATATGAAGACCGCAGCGGCGAGGTGCGGAAGCCCAACTCGCCCAGAAAACATCGCGACGCGACGGCGAGGATGAGGATCGCCATCGCCGCGGCCGTAAAGACGCCGCCGATCCGCCCGCCGCCCGGCGACCGGGCGTCGGCAATCGGTTCCGGCATTATGGGCGATGGCCCGCTCAAGGGTGCGGCCCCCGCGAGTCATCCGGTTTTTCATCCTTCGGGCCGGCGGATTCCATCAGCGCGATGACAGCCAGTATCGCCAGCACCTGCCCCGCCGCCATCGCCGCGCCGGCCGGCCCGGCCAGGTGCGGCAGCAGCGAGGCTGATACCGCTGTCGCCGCCGTGCACAGGTAAATCGTCAGGACCGTCTTGCGGACGCTCATGCCGCGGCCTTGCAGGCGGTGCGAAAAATGCCGGCGGTCGCCGACCATCGGGCTGCGGTGCTGCCGGAGCCGGATGATAATCACGCTGCATGTGTCGTAGAGCGGCACGGCCATTACCAGCAGAGGGGTCAGCGCCGCGTAAAGTCCTGCCGGCCCGCCGGGCAAAACATATGTCGTCTGGCAGCTCGCCACCGCCAGCAGAAAGCCCAGAACCAGCGAGCCGGCGTCGCCCATGTAGGTCCGGGCAGGCGCGAAATTGAACGGCAGAAACCCCAGGGCCGCGCCGAGTATCAGGCACAGCATGGCCGAGACGAACCACTGCCCCATGCCCATCGCCGCAGCCAGCAGAGCCGCCGCGCAGATCGCCGCCACGCCGGCGGACAGGCCGTCCATGTTGTCCAGCAGGTTGAACGAGTTGGTGATGACCACCAGCCAGAGCGTGGTCAGGGCGACGCTTGCAGCCGGCCCGGCCATCGTCAGCACGCGCACGTCGCACAGCAGCACTACGGCAATACAGACGGCAATCTGAATCAGCAGTTTAATCCACGGCCCAAGGTTTTTGCGGTCGTCGATCAGGCCCATGACATGCAGGACCATCGCCCCGGCCAGCATGAAGATCGCCCCGGCCGTACGCGACGCGAAGCCCGGAATGTGAATCCTGATCTCCTGCGGCAGCCATTCGGGCGGATTTGCGTTCCATAAGTTGGCCAGCACAAGCCCGGCAAGGCACGGCAGAAGGATGGCGATAAAGATCGCGCTTCCGCCCAGGACCGGCACCGGCCTGGCGTGCGCCTTGTGCCCGCCCGGACGGTCCAGAAAGCCCAGCCGCGCCGCCACCGGCATCGAAACGGCCGTCGCCGCCGCGGAAATCGCCAGCGCCGCACCGCACAGAGCCAGGAACGCCCAGCCGATCATATCTTGGCCTCCTTGGTTTGCCGGCGGAGATTTGCCCTGGCCGCCGAGAGGAATTCAAAATACCGCCCCGAAGCGTAATCGGGGAACGTCCAGGGCAGCGGCTCCCATTTGCCGGCGCGGTACATGAGCGTAAGATCGGCATAGACGCCCCAACCGAGGTAGATGCGATGCGAAAAATTCTTCATGCTTGCCAGCACCAGATGCGGCTCCTCGATTATGCCCGGATCGATATTCACCGGCCTGGCCGGCCCGCCCCGCTGCCTGCGCGGCGAGAACGCCCGCTCAAGGTCATTCGTGGCGTGCTTGGCCAGGATAAGCGCGTCGGGCGCGACAAGCCGCTCGAACGCCACAAATCGCCGCTTCAACGGGCTGCCCATCTGGCTGTCGTAATAGTGCGTGAAGTCGAACTCCATTATCGGACTTTCCACGTCGATCGGGCCGAACGGGCCGGCGAGTTCCGCCTGAACCTGCGCGAAAAGGACCTCATCCGCGGCCAGCATCCCGCAGATCAGCTTCGCCCTCGACGGTTCGGTCGCCTCGGCCATGAAACAATTCTCTTTCCCCGCCCCGATTATGTCAACCGCCGCGATGAAACCATTTACCGCACAAACGTAAAGATTGCAAAATGGGGATTTGCCAACGGGCCTTCCGACGGTAGAATCTGCAGTTGATGCACGGACTGATAGAAAAATTCGAGAAGCTCGCCAGCCGCAATGTGCTGCTGGCCGGCGACTTCATTCTGGACCGATACGTCCACGGCGACGTGGAACGGATCAATCCCGAGGCGCCTGTGCCGGTGCTGCACGTCAGCCGGCGATCCAGCAGTGCGGGCGGGGCGGGCAACGTCGCGGCGGCGATTCCTGCCCTTGGCGGTCGCGTCGATTGCGTCGGCGCGACAGGCGACGACGCCGACGGCGCGGAATTGTGCCGCCTTCTGGAGCAGGCCGGGGCGAAGGCCGGCGGACTGGCGAGGCTCAAGGACAGGCCCACGACGGTCAAGACGCGGTTCGTCGGCCTGGCGCAGCATCGCCACAGCCAGCAGATCATCCGGGTCGATGAAGAAATAAACACACCGCTTGACGCCGCCTCGATGGAGAAGATCGCCTCGGCATTCACAACGGCCCTGCCGAAGGCCGATATCGTCGTGCTGGAAGATTACAACAAAGGTGTGCTTAATGACGAATCGGCGCCGAAGTTGATCGCCGCGGCAAAAAAAGCCGGCAAGTGCGTCGTGGTCGATCCGGCCTTAATCAAGGATTTTCACCGATACGCCGGCTGCACGGTTCTCAAGCCCAACCGCTACGAGGCCGGCTTGGCCAGCGGAGTGCAGATTACGGATGACGCTTCGCTGGAGCAGGCGGCTCACCGGCTGATCGAAATTACCCAGGCCCGCGCGGTGGTTATTTCGCTGGACAAGGAAGGGGCATACCTGTGCCTTGCCGGCGGACCGGCCAGGCGCGTGCCGCATCGCGCCCCGCGAAGCGTTTACGACGTTTCCGGCGCAGGCGACGAGACGCTGGCAGTGCTGGCCTACGCCCTTGCCGGCGGGTGCGATCACGAGGAGGCGGTCGAGCTTGCCAACATGGCCGGCGGACTGGAGGTCGAGCGCGTCGGTTTCGTGCCGATATCCAAAGACGAGATCATCTGCGAGATGCACCGACTGACCGGCCTGAAGGAAGGCAAGATCGCCGACCGCCGCCGTCTTGTCGCGGAACTGGCCCGCCGGAAACACGACGGCCAGACGATAGTCTTCACCAACGGCTGCTTCGACCTCATCCATATGGGACACGTGCGGTATCTCCGCCAGGCCCGCGACTCCGGCGACTGCCTTGTGGTAGCAATAAACTCCGACGCCAGCGTGCGACGGCTCAAGGGCGCCGGCCGGCCGATCATCCCGCAGGACGAACGGGCCGAGATGCTCGCCGCCCTGGAATGGGTGGACTTCGTAACCGTCTTCGACGAGGATACGCCCGAGGCCCTGTTGGAACTGCTCAAGCCCGACGTGCTGGTCAAGGGCGGAACCACGAATTCCGTCGTGGGTCGAGAAATCGTCGAAAACTATGGCGGAAAAGTGCTCACCACGGACAAGGTCGATGGCCTCAGCACGACCGAGATCATCAATCGCATTGCCGACACGATTCCGGCGATTGTCGTGAATCCGAAATTGCTGGAACAGGCGGTCGGAAAGATCGCGAAATCGAAAAAACGCGCCGCCAAAACGGACGGCGGACGGGCAAAAAAATAGCATGGAGAGCAACATGGCTGCCAAGGCGGTTTTTCTCGACAGAGACAACACGATCATCCGCGACCCGGGCTACATATCCGATCCGTCAGCGGTTCAGCTTCTGCCCGGCGTTACGCTGGCCCTCAAGAGCCTGACGCAGGCCGGCTTTAAAATCGTCGTGGTTACAAACCAGTCGGGCGTGGCCCGCGGGTTGCTGACCGAGCAGACGCTGGCGAAGATTCACGAGGAGATGCGCCGCCAGATCGCACAGGCCGGCGCCGCCGTGGACGGCATATATTATTGTCCGTATCATCCCGAGGGCAGCGTCGCACAATACGCGATAGATTCCGACCTTCGCAAGCCGGCCCCCGGCATGCTGCTCAAGGCGGCCCACGAGATGAACCTGGACCTGGCGTCAAGCTGGATGGTCGGCGACAGCGCCCGCGACATCGAGGCGGGCAAGCGTGCCGGCTGCAAGACAATCCGCATCGTCAGACCCGCCAAGGGGCAGGCCTCGCTCGACCCCGACAATGCCACGCCGGCCGAGTATCGCGTCCGCAACCTGGTGGACGCCACGCGCGTGATACTCCGCCACGCCGGCAGGGAGCAGGCGCAGACCGCACAAGCCGCTCAAACTAAATCAGCCGCGCCGCCAGCCAAACCGCAAGAACCGCCGCCAGAACCGGAAATGGCGGATCAGCCGGCAGCCGGCGCCGCCTCAGAATCTGCTGTTTCTCAAACTACGCTTGAAGAACTGGCTGCCGCTGCGTCTCAACCTGGCGAGAAGCAGGTCGCACAGACGCAGTCGCCGCAGGAATTGTCGCTGCCGGAATCTCAGCCGTCGGCTGGCGAACCGCAGGACCAGCCGGCCGGGCAACATGCCGCCGTCGGGCAGGTCGAAATCCCCTCGCAGCCGCAGCAGGCCGAACCGCCCGCCAGGGCCGCGGCGATGGCCGCGATTGAACTGACGCCGGGCAGTTTTGAAGATGACTCGCACAAGGGCGAGCCGCTGCAGATGGCGCTGACGCCTCCGTCGGGCGAGGCGCCGGCCAAGGCGTTTGCCGTCGAATCAAAGTCGGCGCCCAGCCATGTCGTCATGCCTCCCGATCCGGCTGTCGTCGTCGATCAGATGCCAAAGGCGGTTCCACCGGCGGCGCCGACCGACGAAAAGGTCCGGCCGGCCGGGGCGGGCAAGGTCAGGCCGGATGATGAATTTGCCTGGGCCAGCCTCGCCGGCGGGATCGCACAGATGATCGTGATCGGACCGCTGGCGATGGCCATTATCCAGATTTTCAAGCAGGAATATTCTGCCTGTGCGGCCTGGGCCCTGCTGGCGTGCGTCTTCCAGGTCATGGCCCTGACCTGCTACACGATACATCGGAACAAATAAACCGGCCGCGGGGGACGCCATGGGCATTTCAATTGTGGTCAGGACGGTGCTGTGCATGGTCCTTCTGGCCGCCGGCGTGGGCGTGGCGGTAGGCTACCTGGCCTCGCGGGCCGCACAAAGCCAGATCGAACGCCGACTCGTCGAAGACGTCGCAGCAAACACCGCCAGGGTCATCGCCCAGCAGAAATACCCGCTCACCGACGACTATTGTTGCAAGATCAGTCAGCTTGTCGGGGCCGAGGTGGTCCTAAGCGCCGAAGATCGCAAAAGGCTGCAGGCTTCCAGCATGTCGGTTTCGCAGTCCGATGAGTTTCTCAAGGCGATCGGCAGGCCCGGCGATCTGCCGACTGGCGTTGTCATCGAAGACAAACCGTTCCGCGTCGCAGCGGCACCGATATTCAATTCGTCCGGCGGGCCTTCCGGCAGGCCGGCGTATCGGCTTTTCGTGCTGGTCGCGCAGGCAAAGGTGGACGAGGCCCGCAACCGCATCGCCAGTTCAATCTGGATAATAACCCTTGGCGCGGTTCTGGCCGCCGCGGTCGTCGGCCTGGTCATATCCGTTACGATGTCGTATCCAATACGTAAACTGGCCCGCAGGATTCACGCCATATCCGTCTCGGCCGGACAGGCCCAGGGTCTGCGCGGCATATGGACGGGTATCAGGCACGGTCCGCCCGAGGTCGTCCGGTTGGCCCGTGCGTTCGACGAACTGCTCACCAGGCTCGATACCGCCCGGACGCAGCTTGCACTTTCGGCCCGCCTTGCGGCCATAGGCCAGCTCACCGCGACTGTCGCCCACGAACTGCGAAATCCGCTGAGCGGCATGAAAATGAACGCCAAGGTCCTGGCCGACGAACTTGCCAAACGCGGCCTGGCCGACCAGAGCCTCGACTTCATACTTCGCGAGATCGACCGGATGGACCAGCAGCTTACCAACATGCTGGGGCTGTCGGGCGGCTCGGCCGGCCCGCAAAACGCTCCGCCGGACAAAAAGCCCGCCAGGCTCGCCGCCCTGGCCGATTCGGTGCTCGACCTGCTGGCCCCGCGATGCAAGGCCGCGAAGGTCAGGATAGAAAAATCTTACGATCCCCATCTGCCGGATATCCCGCTCGATGCCGAGCAGATAAGGCAGGTCATCCTCAACCTTGCCATTAACGCCCTCGACGCGATGGCGGCCGGCGGAATCCTGACCGTCGTTGCGCGCAAGGCGGCCGCGGCCGCGAGATTCGAGATTAAAGACACCGGCGCCGGCGTGAACGAGGCCAGCCGCGACAAGGTCTTCGAGCCGTTTGTCACCACAAAACCGGGCGGCACCGGCCTGGGACTGCACATCTCCCGCCGGATCATCCTCAGCCACGGCGGAAAGATGGACTTCGCGTCATCCCCCGCCGGATGCATCTTCTGGTTTGAACTGCCCCTGGCGTGAAAGTGTTGTATAATAAAAAGTCAAAACATGATTCTTCAGAAACGAAAGGAATGACGCATGCACTCTTTCATAAATAGCCTCATCCATTGTGTGTTTTCGACCAAGGATCGCCGTCCGCACATTACGCCGGAATTGCAGCAGCGCCTCTGGCCGTATCTCGGCGGCATTGCGCGTGAAAATAAGATGAAGGCATTGATCGTTGGAGGAACGGAAGATCACGTTCACGCCCTTTTCTCGCTTCCGGGCACACTCTCAATCGCCAAGGCGGTCCAACTTTTAAAGGGCAACTCTTCGAAATGGATCCACGAGACATTCCCCATGCATCAGAATTTTCAATGGCAGGAAGGATACGGCGCTTTCAGCATCGGCATTTCCGGCGTGGAGGACACGACAAGATATATTCAGGAGCAGGCAAACCATCATCGGAAGATGAGTTTCAGGGAAGAAATTGCCGCCTTTTTGAAAAAACATGGGATTGAATATGACGAGCAAATGTTGGATTGAAAGCTGATAGTATGCCTGATTCAAGCCCGCCAGGGCGAAAGAAAATAGCCCACCGATTTATCGGTGGGTTGAGATGAGGTTAAACAAATGAGTCCCGTAGGGACGAAAGAATTGCTCGCTATCAATTTTATCACGATTCTTCCGTCCCTGACGGGACTAAGGCATTTGTTGGAATGCTTACCCCGGCGATAAATCGCCGGGCTATTTTCAATCGTCCCTGCGGGACGGAAGAATGTAGCAATGAAAATCGACTTCTGATAAACTCTTGAACTAGGCAAGTATCCGCCGGCGGGCGGACGGGCCGCATGGAGTTTGAATGCCAGAATTGCAGTTCCATGGAGCGGCAGGCGAGGTAACCGGCTCCATGCACATTCTTCACGTTCCGGGCGGGCCTGTGCTGCTGGACTGCGGCATGTTCCAGGGCCGCCGGGCCGAGGCGATCGGGAAGAACCGCCGCCTGCCGCTTCGCCCGCAGTCGATCCAGGCGATCCTGCTTTCGCACGCCCATATGGACCATAGCGGCAATATCCCGTATTACGTCAGGAGCGGCCTGCGATGCCCGATCTACTCCACGCCGGCCACCTGCGACCTGTGCGACATCATGCTGGCCGACTCGGCCCACATCCAGGAGGAAGACGCGAAATTCTGGAACGAGAAACGCGCCCGCTCCGCCGAGGACTGGATCGATCCGCTCTACACGATGGAAGACGCCAGGGCCGCGCGGCATTTTTTTCATCCCGTGCCGTACGACCAGCCGCTGCAATTCGGGGACGGCTGCAAGGCCGTCTGGATAGAGGCCGGACACATACTGGGCGCCGCCTGCGTCCTGGTCGAGGCGCCCAACGGCGGCCGGCCGATTAAAATCCTCTACACCGGCGACCTGGGGCGGTTCGACATGCCCATCCTCCGCGACCCGACCTGCCCGCTTCCGCAGGCCGACTACCTGATAACCGAATCCACCTACGCCGACAAAATCCACCACAATCCGACCGACCAGAAGGAGCAGCTCGTCCGGATCATCGACGAGACCCGGGCCGCCGGCGGCAAGGTGATTATCCCGTCCTTCAGCATCGGCCGGACGCAGAACATCGTTTATTATCTTTCGCACGCGATCCGCGAGGGACTTATGGCGCCGCTGCCGATATACGTGGATTCGCCGCTTTCGACCCACGCCACGGAGGTCTTCAAAAAGCACCCGGAATGTTACGACGAGGACGCACTGAAGGATTTCAAAAATACCGGCGACATCTTCGGGCATGGGCTGGTCGAGTACATCACCGACACCGCCGCGTCCAAGGCCCTCAACGACCGCCGCGAGCCGATGGTTATAATCGCGGCCTCCGGGATGTGCGAGGCCGGGCGAATCCTCCATCACCTCAAGAACAACGTCGAGGACGAGTCCAACACCGTCATCGTAGTGGGGTTCATGGCCCAGCACACCCTCGGGCGGCGGATAGTCGAGCGGCGCGACGAGATAAAAATTTACGGGCGGTTCTACAAGCTGCTATGCCGCGTGGAGGTTCTCAACGGCCTGTCGGCTCACGCCGACGCCGCCGACTTCGCCCGCTGCCTTGGCCCCATTGCGCCGGGTCTCAAGGCCGCCTTCGCGGTCCACGGCGAGGGAACCCAGCCGGCCGCGATGGCCGATATTCTCAAAAAGGCCGGCTGCAAAAATACCTTCATCCCCAAACCCGGCGAAAAATTTCAGTTGACGTGAGCGGCGGATTTTAGATCGACTTTTGCCGTTTCTCCTCGGTTTTTCGCAGGCGAGACGCCTGCGGCACGCGCGGCCAGGATGGCCACGCCACAAACATCGCCTTTTTCAACGGGCTGGTAGCGGTTTTCTTGTCCGACGCAGCTTTTTCACTCCTCTCCCTCTGGGAGAGGGTAGGATGAGGGCGGCGTAGCCCTCCATAGCCTTGGCGAAAGAGGGGCGAAGCCGGACAAGCCACGCCGGGGCTACTTTCAGACGCACCTGCGGTGCTGAACCCATCCGTTCCATGGAAATCAACTGCATCTCAAATCCACATGACGTGCAACCTTGGCACGGCGTAGCGGCTTTCTTGTCCGGCAAAGCGGGCAGACGCGAAGCAGGCTCATTGCACGCGGGAAAGAACCATCCTTATTACTTTGGCTGCGTGGCGGGCGCTGAGGCGGAGGCTCGCTGCTTCTGAAGCCGTTTCCATATTCCGTTTCCTGATTTGGCAGCAGTCTCCTTCACGACCTTGCGGTTTTCGGGAGTATCGGGCAATGCGAGAATGCCATTGTAGCAATCGGAACCGGACAGGCGGACTATCCAGATAACCTGCTCGCCCTTGAGGATCGCTCTTTCCTTGAACTTAGGGCTTTCATCAAACCGGTAGTTAATGGGATATCCCCGGCCAGCCTTGTCAACACCGTCCAGCACCTCGATTATTTCGAAACTCTGCGAAGTCTCGCCTGCAACCGCTACGGCATCGTTTTTTGCGAGGCAGACTGCGGCCAAAATGAAATTCGGAAAAGCGACGGCCTTATCCAGACCGACCAAGCTGCCCGGCAGGCGATCGTTTCCGGCCGGCGCCGTCGTCACGGTCCGCCTGAACTTTTCCGCAGCCGGAGTAACGCCATGTGTGTTGATGGGCGCGAAAGACAGTTCCAGAATTTTCTTTTCAAATTTCTTCCAGGCCTCATCCTCCGGGCCGAAAGGTATTCTTGAGACAAACATGAGCCTTCCATCTGGGTTGTCCTTGACATACCGCAGAGGTGGTCCGCCAGATTGGGAGGCAAAAACCATATATCGACTGCTTACATAATCCGTAGGCGTTAGCCATAACTGTATTACTGAAAATTTTTTATTTTTCGTCATACAAAAAGATAGAAATTCGCACTTGGTTTCGCCGGACCAGCCGTAAGGGGCATCGGATCGGCCGCTTTCGCTGAGCGCCAATTCCGCCGGCATGCGTTTGGCGATCTGGCGGGCAAGCTCAGTCATTGTTTCCAACTTGCACGGGCCGATCGGCCCCCTGTTCGCTTTGTCCAGAAAATGTCCGAATTCAGAGTCTTTCTCTCTTGCAAGGCAGGCCTGCATCTTTTTCAGCAGTTTCAGCGCCTGATTATCCCATGGCATGGCCTCGTCATAAAATTCTTTACCTATGTCAAATCGCACGACTACGGCCGAACGGGGATATTGTGGGTCTGCGACGTCGAATGACTTGGCACGTTTAAAGAATCCCGACTCCAAGAGGATATTTACAAGGGATTCGGCGTCTTTGATTTTATTCTGCAACCAGTATGCGTTCTCCGAAGGTTGAGGCGGTTCATGCCCGCCGAATATTCTGAACGTTCTCCACCTTATATTTCCCGCGTCGTCCATATCGACAAGAATTATCTCCATATGCAGTTTCCCGGCCGAGGCAATTTCTTCAGACGCCTTTACTCGCCGCGCGGCCTCCGCATCATCGACCTCCGCCGATGAAAAAGAAATGCCGAGCGTCGTCGCCGGCTGCGTGGCGGGTGCGGGAAGATCGAATTCGATGGTTCCTGTCTGGATCGGCCCCAACTCGAAAGCTGCCGTATGCCGGCCGGGCTTGAGGTTGGGTTTGATCCACTTGCCGTTGGCGTCCACGGCTTCAAGCCATCCACCACCTGTGAAACTATCCTTGATCGGATAGTACCACGCCCCAAATTCGCCGGTCCAGCCAGCCTTGATGACTGGCAAGAATCTCTCCGTATCGGCGATGCTTAATATCGGCTGTGGGTAGAATTGAAATGCTGTTCCATCCAGAGTTACAGTTGCGTGATACATGAACCCTCCGACCTTGATGTCCTTGTCGGTACGATTACGGACGAGAATAATGAAGCGAATGGCCTCGCCTTTATTCCAAACCTTGCTTTCCATGCGGCTCTCAAGTCCGGCAGAGGACTTGTGCCATTGGGCGGGTTGACTCGCCGGTCCACTGTCTGGCTCCGCCGCCGGCTGCGTGGCGGGGACCGCAGAGAACATTCCCTGCAATGCCTTCACCACATTAACACACTCATCGTTGACCGCTGGCGGATGGATACCCCACCAATTGCTGGGGCTGACAAGTTTCGCCTTGATTCGCCCCGCGTCAGCATCAATCACCAACGGCTCGGAATGGCTATCGCACATCGTAACGCTGAAATTGTCTCCGAAACCATCCGGGATTCGATGATATGGCAGATCTTGTTCGGTCCTGTAAAACTCGGCAACGAGGGTCTTGTCTTTTTCAGTCCTGGGATTCCAGTCATCGATCTTATGAGGCAAATGACGAAGCTGTTTCCGTAGTTCGTCCAGTTTGGCCTCGCGGTCCTGGTTGGCTTCCCTCATTGCCTGGACCTGTGCCGCCGTTACGGCCGGCGCAAAATCCAGATGGACCTCGAAAACATCGGCATCATTGTGAGGCTTGTCGTTCCTTGAGGAACTGGGCGTCCACCAGAAGACTTCGACCTTCTCAATCCGGTGGACAATAACACGATTGCTCTTGGCCTCGACCGTCCACCCTTTAGGCAATATGCCCGCGATTTTCTGCGAATAATCCTTGGCCAAATTATCCAAAGGCTGCTTGCCTTCAGCGGCCTCGTTTTGGCCCTCAATCGGCCTTGTCGCCGGATGCGTGGCGGGGATGGACTCGGTTTCGGCCAGCGCTGTTTTCAAGTCTGCTTCAAGCGTTGTCCATTCGGCCACGTGTTTGGGGCCGGGCCAGGTGAAAATGCGGCAGTTGCGCCAGACGGCCACCTCAAAGGCCGGCCAGGTCTGCTCCGCCGGACCATCTCTGTCAGGCGGCCGGGCGGCAGTATAGTCAGGTTCCATCACCCAAATGAAGACGCCGGCTGGTTTGCGGTCGGCAATATCGAGGAGCTTACGCGGCAACAGGTTGATCTCAACGCCATTGCCGTAATGCCAGTATGTCGGATTGACCTTGCCCCGACGGATGGGCATTGCAGTCCAGTCCTTTGGCATCCTGGCTGACAGGATTTCCAGCAGTTTGTCCATCGCCTGTTGACCGTTCATCGCTGGATGGGATGCCGGCTGTACCGCCGCTTGACCGGTCGGCAGCGATGAAGGCGGAGTGGGCGTGCTCTTGCATCCCGCCAGCGCGGCCGCGAGGACCGGAAAAAGCCCAAGACCGATTATCGATATTCCGCGCATAATGCGCCTCCCGCGTAGCTCCATAGTATTAGACGCCAAAGGCCGGCCCCGGTTCCAGCATTTTTTCCCCACGGGGATCTTCCAGGCCGCACAATCGCGTCCTTTGAATGTTATCTTCCATCGGTTTGCTACACGGGCGCGGGCGATTTGACGGCCGGGAGCGACGCCGGCCGGCTGGCGGCGGACCTGGAGACGTTTATCTGGGCGGTGAAGTATTGCCCGGCCGGGTTCACGAACAACCCGGTCCGCCCCTGCCTGTCGACCAGATAAAGAGCCTCGGCATTTTTGAACGGCACGGGCGTTTCTTTTTCGGCGTCGATGAATAAGGCGGAGCCGTCCGCCGCCGCCGCGCTGATTATCCCCGGAGCAAGCAGGCCCGCCGCCTCGTAAACAAGCGACGGGGCGATCTTTTTCGCGCCGGCCTGGGACCGCAAAATCGCCTTGGCCCGCTCGGCGATCTCGGAGTCGGGGCTTTGTGCGGCCTCTTCAAGGAGTTTTCTTGCGGCCTCGGCGCTGCGGAAAAGTTCCGAGTATGCCGATTCGCGTTTCAGCCATTCCTTCGAGCCGAGCTGCTCTATCAGCAGCTTGAACCTTGCGGCCCGCTTTTCGTCAAGCGCCGTCGAACTGGTGTTCTGGAACGGCTCAAAGACGAACAGGCCTGCCGGCGGGCCGTCGTCGCGATCGGACGCGCTTACCGCATAGAAGAACCTGCCGTCCTCCGACCAGAATGTTCGCCTGCCGTCGGCGATGGTCGAGCGGGTGGTGGCTCGCGGGGGCGTGAAGGCGGTCGCTGCGTCAGCCAGCCGGCAAACCCATTGTCTCCGTTCATAGAGGCCGTAGGAAACGCCGTCTTCGTTGGCCTGCGTCCGCTGCGCCATCGTCAGCCCGCCGAGCATCGTGCGGTCGGGCGAAGCGGACAGGTATATCAGGCCGAAGTCGGGCAGCTCGAGGAATTTTTTGTCCTTTCCGTCGGCGGGATTGAAGACCCGGATTTCCGCGGTCGTCTTCATGGCCCCCAGCCCGATTATGCTGGACCAGTAAACCCTGCCGTCCTTCCCGAATACCCCGCCGAACGGCACGCCTCCGGCCCGCGCGATCGGCGTCATCACGGGTTCGTTCTTTTTCCCGTCGATCATGCCGGACACGTCGCAGATCGCCAGCGACAGGCCGTGCTCGATGCCGCCGGCGGCAATGCCGATTTTATCCCCGTCTTTCTCCGGCACGGCGGCCAGGAATTTTTTGCCGTCCGGCGACCATATACCGGATGCCATGAACAGCATCGCCATGTCCGACTGGGTGTCCGCCGGCAGGTCGTGCAGGCGCAGTTCCGTCTTGCCGTCGGAGCGGACGAGGTAGTACGAATACGACCTGTCCTCGTTGCGGCGGATGCAGGCCAGCCATTTGCCGTCGGGCGAGAGCCTGGGCGGGATTTTCGTCGCCAACTCCATCTCGTGCATATTATCGAGGCGCAGTTCGTCGCCCTGCTGGGCGCCGGCCCGGCCGGCGGAGGCCTGCCAGATCAGCATCATTCCCGCGATTATCCCTGCTGCACGCATGATTTGCCCCAAATTTGTCTCGCCGCGGCCACGGGCCGGGGCGGACAAACGTCATTCTTCCATTTTAAAACACCCAACACAAGTGTTTGTTGCGATTGACATGAATTTTGCGTGGTGATATCTTCCGGCCGTCAGGCTGGAGCGCGTTTGGACGCCGGCATTGTCGCCGGCTGGCTGGCGGGGGCCTTCACAAAGTTGATTCTGGCGATGAAGAATTGTCCCGACTGGTTCACGAACAGACCCGTTCGGCCCTGCCTGTCAACCAGACAAATCGCCTCGGTATTTCCGAGTTTCACAGGCGCGTCTTTTTCGGCATCGATGAAAACGGCGGCGCCTTCAGGCGAAACGGCGCTGATTATCCCCGGCGCCAGCAGGCCCGCGGCCTCATATGTGTGCTCCGGCGCGACCTTTTTCACGTTGTCGCCTGACCGCTGCAGTATAATCTTTGCCCGTGCTGCGATTTCGGGGTCGGGATTCTGCACAGCGCCTTCCAGGAACTTTTTCGCCATTCCCAAATCTTTGAGCAACTCGGCGTGCGCCTCTTCGCGTTTGGACAATTCCTTCGCGCCAAGCTGGTCGATCAGCAGCTTGATCCTGGCGGTCTGCTGTTCCGTCAGGGCCACCCGGTTCTGAAACGGTTCAAAAGCAAACAGGCCCGTCGGCCGGCCGCCATCCCGATCGGAAGACACGGCGTAGAAAAATTTGCCATCCTCCGACCAGAAGGTGCATCTGCCGTCGACGATCTTCGAGCGGGTGATTGTTCGCGGGCCGGTGAAGGCCGCTGCGGCATCGGCCAGCCGGCAGACCCAGAGCCGCCGCTCGTAGCCGCCGGAAGGCATATCCTCTTCATCCGTCCGCTGCGTCCCGTGCGCCAATGTCAGCCCGCCGAGCATCGTGCGGTCGGGCGAAGCGGACAGGTATATCAGGCCGAAGTCGGGCAGCACGAGGAATTTTTTGTCCTTTCCGTCGGCGGGATTGAAGACCCGGATTTCCGTGGCCGTCTTCATGTCTCCCAGCCCGACCACGCTCGACCAGTAAACCTTTCCGTCGTTTCCGAAGACCCCGCCGTAGGGCACGCCCACAGCCCGCGCGATCCGCGTCATTGCCGGTTCGGTCTTTTTCCCGTCGATCATGCCGGAGACATCGCAGATCGCCAGCGACAGTCTGTGCTCGTAAATGCCTGCGGCATCGCCGATTTTTTCCACATCCCTCTCCGGCACGGCGGCCAGAAACTTTTTGCCGTCCGGCGACCATATACCGGATGCCATGAACAGCATCGCCATATCGGACTGTGTTTCCAGCGGCAAGTCGTGCAGGCGAAGCTCCATCTTGCCCTCGGTGCGGACGAGATAGTATGTAAACGACCTGTCCTCGTTCCTGCGGATGCAGGCTATCCATTTGCCGTCGGGAGAAAGTCTGGGCGGGATCTTCGTCGCCAGTTCCACCTCGTGCATGTCTTCGAGGCGCAGTTCGTCGCCCTGCTGCGCGTCGGCCCGGCCGGCAAAGGCCTGCCAGATCAGCATCAATCCCGCGATTATCACGGCTGTTCGCATGATTTTTCCCAATATTATCCTGCCGCGGCCACGGGCCGGGGCGGACAAACATCATTCTTCCATTTTAAAACACCCAACACAAGCGTTTGTTGCGGTTGACATGAATTTTGCGTGGTGATATCTTCCGGCCGTTGAAAAGTAGCATGGGCATCTTGCCCGTGTGTTCCACGACCATCTCGGTCGTGGTGGCTGTTGTTTTTATTCGAGCATTCCAGGGGCGAGACGCCCCTGGGACACACGGCCGGGACGGCCGTGCCGCGAAAGATAGGTCTTTTTCAACAGATCGATAGCCCAATGGAGTTGCCGATGCCGGAGAATTCGCGGGAACAACCTGATTGCGTGGTGGCCGGTCATATCTGCGTCGATATGACGCCGCTGCTGGCTGCACAGGCCGGGAGCATCGAGGATATTTTCCGGCCCGGCAAGCTGGTTCACGTGGGTCCTGCCACCATCTCGACCGGCGGCCCGGTCTCGAACACCGGCCTGCCGCTCCGCCGGCTGGGGGCGAAGGTCAAGTTCATGGGCAAGTGCGGCAGCGACATGTTCGGTGCGGCCCTTATCGAGGCCCTCAAGGCCGAGGCCCCCGGCGCACAGGAAGGCATGAAGATTTCGCCCGGCGAGACCACCAGCTACACCGTGGTGGTCAACGTGCCCGGCGTGGACCGGATATTCCTGCACTGCCCCGGCGCCAACGACACGTTCTGCGCCGACGACGTCGATCTTGAGATCGTCAGCCGGGCCAGGCTTTTCCATTTCGGCTACCCGCCGCTGATGGCCCGCATGTACGCCGGCGGGCCGGGCGAGCTGGTAAAACTTTACAGTTCGGTCAAAAGCTGCCGCCGGTCGGGCCCGGCCGTAACAACCAGCATGGACATGGCGTATCCCGACCCGGCCAGCCCCGCCGGCAGGGCCGACTGGTCCGCGATACTCAAGGCCGTCCTGCCGCTGGTGGACGTTTTCACGCCCAGCGCCGAGGAGCTGCTCTTCATGCTCCAGCCGGAAAAATTCCGCGAGCTTCGCAAATCCGCCGGGCGGGGCGATCTGCTGGAACTCATCGACGGGCGGATGCTTGGCGAGCTGGGCGGAATGTGCCTGGAATTCGGGGCCGGCGTCGTAATGATCAAGTGCGGCAAACTCGGGATATACTGCCGCACCGCCCGGGCCGACAGGATCGCCGCGATGGGCGCGTGCGCCCCGGCCGCCGGGGCCGGCTGGACGGGCAGGGAACTCTTCCAGCCAAGCTACCACGCCCCGCGGATCGTCTCAGCCACCGGCGCCGGCGACTGCGCCATCGCCGGATTCCTGCGAGGACTGCTGGCCGGCTGCCAACTGGAGGACTGCCTCAAGTACGCCTGCTCCGTCGGCGAGCAGAACCTTTCAGCCGCCGACTCCGTCAGCGGCGTCAAAAACTGGGATTACACCACCGCACAGATCCGCTCAAACCCGCCCGCCAACGACCTGGCCATCCCCATGCCCAACTGGCGCCACGACAGATCGACCGGCCAACACCTCGGGCCAAACGACGGAAAAAATTGACGCTAAGTTGCACTTACTACAGTTTTGGCAAACCATTCATAAAGCCCCCTGCGCAAGCAGGGGGGGCATTTGTTATTTTTTATCACCAATAAAAGCAGCATCCCCGCGTTTACACGCGGGGCTTTAAAAAAGAACATGCTCGCAAACAGATGTGAGCATGCCACCCATTTTTACCTCTTGCCGCGTAATCGGCAATGCCACCCGCCTACATGCTACATGCTATTTTCATGGCCGCCAAGGATTATAATATTTAAAAGTGGAAGTACCATGGCCTCGTAATACCTGAGGATGTTTATGATCAGACAAGAATGTTACACTAACCCAATAATTATTATAATAGCTCCCGAATCCCGAATTTGGCTTATTGTCATGCCACTCCACTTTGCCAATAGCGTCTTCTCCATATACCAATAAGGTAAGTATATCTATGGGGGTTATCAGATAATATTGAGACTCAGAAGTATATTTTTTATATCCCACAAAGATGCAATCGTCATCTTCAGGATATAATAGTACATTTTTATTATGCGGGTTATAGTAAAACCTACCTTCAGGCATTATCTTTGTGAATAATACACAAAGCTGCTTTTTGTTGTTGTTTATATGCAGTATTTTGATGTTGCCACAGTTTCCACAGTTCTTAGGACGCCGTTTTAAAAATTCATAATCTTCCTTCTGATATGGTCCGCCTGATAATATCCAATCATACGATTCGCCTTCCATCACATGCCAGGGCATATTTCCAACCTGTATTTGGTTAACAATAGCATTATTTTGAGGTTCATTGCATCCAATGTTGATAACGACAAATAATGCCAATGTGTATATCATGCAGTTGATCCTCATTTTCCACCGTACCTTTCCTTTGATCTTCCACGCGGAATTATATCTCGCCGCCGTGTCGTGAACGGGCAAGTCCGCCCGTGAAATGTCTGTCAATTCATTCCGCGTGCAATGAACCGTACGCCCTTCTTTCTCACGCCGTTTGGCCGGCCTTTGCGAGTCGTTCCTGCGCGGCGTGCATTTCCTGTGCGGTGGGGGCCTTTTGCGATTCCATCATGCTGCGGAAGCAGTCGAAGAGATACGTCGCGTCGTGCGGGCCGGGGCTGGCCTCGGGATGATATTGCACGCTGAACAGCGGCATGTCGGCGTGCGTGAAGCCCTCGATGGTCTTATCATTCAGGTTAATATGTGTTATCGCGCCGCCGCAGCGGGCGAGCGAATCGCCATCGACCGCAAAGCCGTGATTCTGCGAGGTGATCTCGACCTTGCCAGTGGCCTCGTTGCGGACGGGCTGGTTTGCCCCGCGATGGCCGAACTTGAGTTTGTAGGTTTTCGCCCCCATCGCCAGGGCGAGCATCTGATGGCCCAGGCAGATGCCGAAGATGGGGACCTTGCCCAGCAGCTTTTTCAGCGTGTCAATGGCGTAGGTAACGGCGGCCGGGTCGCCGGGGCCGTTGGACACGAACACGCCGTCGCACTTGCGTTCCAGGATGTATTCGCTCTTCGTCGCGGCCGGCACGACGTGCACGCGGCAGCCGCACTCGACGAGGTTCCGCAGTATGTTGGTCTTTGCCCCGCAGTCGATGGCCACCACGTCGAACACGCGGTCGCCGTGCCGGCGGTGGGCCTGGGCGAATTTGCTGTTGTACCCTTCGGGCCAGTCGTAAGGCCCGGCCGGCTGGACGCGGGGGACAAGGTCCAGCCCGGACATAGCAGGCAGGGCGGCCGCCCGGCGGACAAGTTCGGCGTCGTCGAGTATCTCGGTGCTCATCAGGCCGTTCTTTGCCCCGTGCGTCCGCAGGTGCTTGACCAGCGCGCGGGTGTCAACGTCCGTCAGTCCCATTATTCCCTGGCCGGCCAGGTACTCGTGCAGCGAAAGGGCCGACCGGAAATTGCTCACGACCGGCGAGAGCTCCTTGACGACGAACGCGGCGGCCTGAACCTTGCGGTTGTGGCTCTCGATATCCTCCTCGTTCACGCCGTAGTTGCCGATCAGCGGGTAGGTCATCGTGAGTATCTGGCCGCAGTACGACGGGTCGGTCAGCGACTCCTGGTATCCGCTCATGGCCGTGTTGAAGACGACCTCTCCGCCCGCGGCGCCCCTGGCCCCGAACGACCGGCCGGTGAGAACCAGCCCATCCTCAAGGCCGAGTTTGCATATATTGGTTGATTCCATCAGGTTTCCATTCCGGCAGCGGTCCGTAAAATTATATCAGGACCGCCGGCCTGCCGCATTGCCGTTTGGCACATTATTGAGGGATTGTGCAACATGTCAAAAACTTTCTTGAACAAATGGCCCGCGGCTGAATAATGGTTATATGCGCCCGTTAAAAAAGTGGCATGGGCATCTTGCCCATGTGTTCCACGACCGTCTCGGTCGTGGTTTGTATTGTCTTGTAGGATTCCAGGGGCGAGGCGCCCCTGGGACACACGGACGAGACGTCCGTGCCACGAAAGAAAAACGCGGGCGTGGATTGGAGAAAACAGGATGTGCGGAATAGTCGGATACGTCGGAGCGAAGAAGGCCGGCAGCGTGCTGATCGAGGGCCTCAAGCGGCTGGAGTATCGCGGATACGATTCGGCCGGGATATGCGTGCAGCACGAGGGCCGGCTTCACATTAAAAAAAGCCCCGGCAGGATAAGCCTGCTGGAGGAGAAGCTCGCCGGCGAGAACGGGATCGCCTCGGGCACGGTCGGCATCGCGCACACCCGCTGGGCAACGCACGGCGAGCCTAACGAGGTCAATGCCCACCCGCACACCGACTCAAAGGGCAGGATCGCCCTTGCCCACAACGGCATCATCGAGAACTACGTAACGCTCAAGCAATTCCTGCAATCGAAGGGCAGGCAGTTCGTCAGCCAGACCGACACGGAGGTTCTGACCCAGCTTATCGGGGAGTTTTACGACACCGGCGTGCGGCCTCTGGAGCGGGCCGTTCAGGCGGCCCTGCGGGAGGTTACGGGCACTTACGGAATAGTGGTTATGTCGGCCGACGAGCCGGACAAGATCGTCGCGGCCCGCAAGGGCAGCCCGATGATAATCGGCGTCGGCAAGGACGAGTACGTCATCGCCTCGGACGCCTCGGCCATCATCGAGCACACGGCCAACGTGGTCTACTTCAACGACAACGAGATGGCCGTCGTCAGCCGGCAAGGCCTGCGGACCATGACCATCGACAACGTCCCGCTGACCAAGGAGGTCCAGCAGGTCGAGTTCACGCTCGAGCAGATCGCCAAGGGCGGATACGAGCACTTCATGCTCAAGGAGATATGCGAGCAGCCCGAGGTGCTGCGGCAGACGCTCTCCGGCCGGCTGGATCTGCGCGACATGCGCGTGGTGCTCGGCGGGCTTGGCGGCGTGATGCGCGAACTTGTCAAGACCAAAAGGCTCATCCTCACCGGCTGCGGGACCGCATGGCACGCCGGGCTGGTAGGCGAATATATCTTTGAGTCGCTGGCGCGGATTCCGACCGAGGTCGAATACGGCAGCGAACTGCGGTACCGCAACCCGATCATCGAGGACGGCACGACAGTCATTGCGATCAGCCAGTCGGGCGAGACGGCCGACACGCTTGCCGCCGTCCGCGAGACCAAGGAAAAGGGCGCTCTGACGCTGGGCGTCATCAACGTGGTCGGCTCGACCATCGCGCGCGAGACCGACGCCGGCGTCTACCTGCACGCCGGGCCGGAGATCGGCGTCGCCTCGACCAAGGCCTTCACCTGCCAGGTGGCCGTCGAGACGATGATCGCGCTCATGCTCGGCCGGCGGCGCTACATGGCGCAGGAACGCATGGAATTTTACCTCGACGCCCTTTCGCAGATACCCGACCAGGTCGCCACGGTGCTCAAGCAGACCGACGCCATCCGCGACATCGCCCGCAAGTACGTCGAGTACGGCAACTGGCTGTTCCTGGGCAGGGGGTACAATTATCCGATCGCGCTGGAAGGCGCGCTGAAGCTCAAGGAGATAAGCTACATTCATTCCGAGGGGATGCCGGCGGCCGAAATGAAGCACGGGCCCATCGCCCTGATTCACGAGGGGATGCCGGTGGTTTTCATCGCCCCCAAGGGGCCGATATACGACAAGATATGCTCGAATATCGAGGAGGTCCGCGCCCGCAAAGGCAGGGTGATCGTGGTTGCAACCGAGGGCGACGACAAGATCAACCGGCTGGCCGAGCACGTCATCCGCGTGCCCGACGCACCGCCGGCCCTCCAGCCGCTGCTTACCGTCGTGCCGCTGCAACTGCTGGCGTATCATGCTGCCGTCGCCCGCGGCTGCAACGTCGATAAACCCAGAAACCTCGCCAAGAGCGTTACGGTAGAATAACGTTCTGATAAAAAGCCGTTGTTAGTACTACAACGCTACGAAGGCCATTTTTTACCAGCTTGGTCAACTCCAATTGCTTTATTTCGCCCTTCTATGAGTAAAGGTCGCCTGTCAAGTCAATAATGTATCCGTCAGGGTTCCAACACCGAAGCGGTTCATCCTTCTATTGCGGCTCATGCAGGCCCGATTATGGTTTTGGAGGCAGCGGCGGCATATTC
>JACRIL010000131.1 GCA_016235825.1 Planctomycetota bacterium | reverse complement strand
GGCCAGCGCAAACGCTGCAAGTAAGCAGCGCATGAATTTGCGTCCGGAAACATCTCCACGAACTCGCGATATGTTTGCGGATAATCCTGTCCAGCGACCAGCACCTGCGTAGTAGTTTTGTCGGTCGATGCTTCCACCACACTATATTCGGGCAGGGGTAGCTAACCGTCTACCCCCCTTGTCATATTATCGAGCGGCCGGGCGGTAAATTGTTATAATAAATGCTACAAACACGGGCATGCCTCGAAAACAAAGGCCGCCGACTGACACGGCAGCCCTTATGATTTGCCCTGGCCGTGCAGAACTTTCGCGGAATACCGTTGTCTCCCAGTTTTTTCAAGCAATGCCGGTGGAACACGTCGCGGACTGCTCTAACAGCCCGTTGAAAAAGGCGATGTTTGTGGCGTGCCATCCTGGCCGCGTGTGCCGCAGGCGCCTCGCCTGCGGAAAACCGCAGAAAAACAACAGAATACGAGGGCAGGATGCCCTCGCCACAGGCGAACCGAGACGCCCACGCCACATTTTAAACGGGCTGCTAATTCCGCCTGCCCCGGCGAATGTTGATATACTTCGTGTGGGCAAATATGTTTTCGACCAGAATCTGCACGACATCCCTGTCTTTGTTTTCGTCATGTTGGGGCAGATACCTGAGAACGTCCTCAAACCCATCATATGCCTTTGTCCAAAGGCCCCGTTCCTCATATGTCCATGCATTTTCATATCTTTTAAACAACTGGTCAACGAGATAATTCTTGGCTATGGCGAAATTCTGCTCATCGTTGCTTTCCGGCAGGCCCCGTTTGCCAGCGGCCTGATACGCCTTGTACTCCCGGTAGTAATACACGCACAAGTATGCGTTTTCAGGCTTTCCCTTAAGATTGTCGTAACGGTCCCGGGCTTTTTCGAGGACGCGTCTGGCCGCGTCGTCATTTCTTGCGCGATCCGGTTTAAGGTCCTCCTCGAAAACTTTCTTGAAGTCCTGCAGTTTCAGGGCGACCGGCCGGCCGCCGGCGCTCTCCTCCGCCTTGGGCCGCATTATAAGGACAATAACGATCAGCACCAACATGACGGCATATATGCCGCCATATATTATGTATCGCCTGGTCTTGGATTTCTTTTGCGATTCCGGCGACTTTTGTGCGGCATCCTTATCCGTGGGCGCGGACGGTCCCACCTGTTTGCCATCAGCCGACGGCGGAGAAACCGCCGCCTGCACCCCGGTGCGATGCGAAGACTGCTTCGACTGCGGCTGGGCCTTGGCCGTCCCGGCCTGCGGCGGCTGCACTGGCAGAACCTGTACCTGGCCTGCCTGAGCCTGACTCTGTTCCACAGCGGGTTCCGGCGGAGGTTTTGGCGGCTGGGCTTTGGGCGCCGCCTCGGGATGCGACTTGCGGTAATCCTGCAGCGCCTTTTCCGGATCATGCCCCGGCTCGACGAAAAGCATCTCCGTTTTTGAGCCGATCCCGATTACGTCGCCGGTGCCCAGAATAATTTTCTTGTCGCCCTTGTACCGTTTGCCGTTTATGGTCGTGCCGTTGGCGGAAAGATTTGTCAGCATCCAGCCCTCATATGTCGTTTCGAGCTGGAAATGCCTGCGAGAGGCAAATTCATCGTTGATAAGAATGTCCACTCCGGCCTGGCGGCCGGCAACGACCGTATTGGCCATCATGACGGACCGTTCGCCCTTTTGCGCCCCCGCCACGTAGATTAATTCCGGCCTGGCTTCTGCCATTACAGCAGACCTCCCTTTAATGCCCTCATGATCGCCGGGCCGAAAACCGTTATCATGACGGCCATCACGAGCAGCAGGCAGGGCAACAAAATCCGGATGCTGGCCTTGGCGGCGGCGTTTTCGGCCCTGACCGACCTCTGCAATCTCATCAGGTCCGCCTGGTCGTGCAGAACCTTTGACAGCGGCGTGCCCAGTTCCTCGGCCTGGACCACGCTGGCGACTATGCTCCGGACCGACTCCAGAGGCACCCGCTCCGACATATTCTGCAGCGCCCGTCTGCGGGTCGTGCCAAGTTCGATCTCGGCGAGCATCGCCCTAAGCTCGACGTTGAACGGATCGCTGTTATCTTCCTGCACTATCGTCTTGACGGCCTCGGTGAACGTCGCGCCGGCGCCCATCGCCAGCGATATCAGGTCAAGGGCATATGGTATCCGCCGCGAGATTATCCGCAATCGCTCCGAGGCCTTGACCTGAAGCTGATATAAATGCATCAGAGTGCCGAGCAGGAACCCCGACAACAGCACCACAAGGCTGACTCCCTGATTCGGGATGATCCAAAGCATGAACGTCAGGCAGAAACCCAGAAGCACGCCGTACAAAAAGCACAGGGCAATATACTCTTCCGGCGTGTAATAATTCGGGCTTCCGGCGGCTATCAGGTTCTTTCGCACCCAGGACTTCAGTTTCGGCATGGCCAGGCTGTGGCTGACCGAAAGCAGCACCCACAGGAACTGACTGATCACCGGTTTCTCGAAAACGGTTTTGCGGTCGGTGTGCCCCGTGGCGATGGCCGCCTCGCGCTGGGGCGACAGTTCAACCGTGCCGGCCTGGCTGAATATCGCCAGCATGAACAGCACGATCGAAACGCCAAGGCCCAGGCAGATGCCTATGTCAACCAGGTCCATTCCGAAAATTATTTCATCGGTCGTCATTTTCAGGCTCTCCGGACCGTCAGATGTCCAGCGACATTATCTTGCGGATCCACATGAACCCCACTATGTTGAGGATCACGATTCCCAACAGCAGCAGCTTGCCTACATTATCGATAAACAGGGACCTTACGCCCTCCGGATCGACCAGAAAATAAAGGATGAGCATGACGACGCCGGGCATGGCGCCCAGCCATCGCGATGTGGCCCGGCCCTGGGCGGTCAGCGTTTCGATGCGTCTTTCCAGCCTCTGAATCTCGCGGATGCTGTCGGCGATGCGGTCGAGCGTTTCGCCGAGGTCGCCGCCACGCTCGCGATGCGTGTGCAGCGCCGCGAACAGCAGCCTGAAATCGCCCGAGCCTATCCGCGCGCCGGCCTTGATCATCGCCTCGTTCAGAGGCACGCCGTATTCATACTCGCGGAGCAGATGGGCGAATTCCTGGCGGATCGGGTCGGGGCCGTCTTTGGCGATCAGTTCCATGGACTGAACCAGGTTGAGGCCGGCCCGGACGCCCGAGGCCAGCGTCTGGATCGCACCGACAATCTGGTCTTCCAGCTTGTTGAGCCTGCGCCGGCGGAGCAGACGCAGGGCCACCGCCGGAAAGGCCGCGCCTATCGCCGCAAGAAGCAGCGCACCGAAGATGCTGGATGTTATCACGTATCCGAGCAAGCCAAGGCACACGATAACCAAAGCCGTCAGAATCGTGAACGAGCGCGGTTTGACGTCCAGCAGGAGCGTGCTTCGCAGGACCACGTCGTACATTTGTTCCTGCGCCCGGATAAGTTCGCCCATAGGCCTGGCGCCGATCCAGGCGCACACGAACGTGGCCACCAGGATCACCCCGGAGTAAATGATCGTCATCACGATGATGCCTTCGGTTTCCATCAGGTAAAGACCTCCACGCCCAGCATGCCCTTGTCAATCAGATCTTCGGCGAAGACCGGTATATAGCCCGTGTGCCTGAGTTTGCCGAAGTCCCCGTGCTCGCCCGGCAAGGCGCGGCAGACGAAGATATCCTCGGTCATGACCCTGGTGGTTTCGGGGTCCAGGCCTATTATCTCGGATATGTGCGATATCCGGCGGGCGCCGTCGGGCAGGCGGACGATCTGGACTATGATGTGTATCGCCGCGGCGACCTGCTCGCGAATGGCGCGGATCGGCATCTCGACGGCCATCAGCACCATCGTCTCAAGCCTCAGCAGGGCGTCAACAGGGTTGTTGGCGTGCAGCGTCGTCATCGAGCCGTCGTGGCCGGTGTTCATCGCCTGGAGCATGTCCAGGGCCTCCGGGCCCCGGCACTCGCCGACGATCAGACGGTCGGGCCTCATTCGCAGGGCGTTGCGGACCAAGTCGCGGATCAGATACGCGCCCCTGCCCTCGATGTTCGCCGGGCGGGTCTCAAGCCTGACAAGGTGTTCCTGGGGCAATTGCAGTTCGGCCGAGTCCTCGATCGTTATGATCCGCTCCTCCGGCGGGATGAAATTGCTCAGCACGTTCAGCGTGGTGGTCTTGCCCGTGCCCGTGCCGCCGGAGATGATGATGTTTTTTCTGCCCGTCACGCAGCCCCGCAGAAAGTTGGCGGTCGCCTCCGTCAGCGTCCCGCGCTCGATCAGGTCGTCGATGGTGAACGGTATCCTGGCGAACTTGCGGATCGTCAGCGCCGGGCCGGAAAGGCTGATCGGATTTATCACGGCGTTTACCCGCGAGCCGTCGGGCAGCCGGGCGTCGACCAGCGGCGTGGACCGGTCTATTCGCCGGCCTATCGGAGTGATGATCCGCTCGATCACGCTCTCGACGATCTCGTCGGAGAAAAAACTCCTGCCGGTGTTCGTCAGCGCGCCGTCCTTCTCGATGTATATCTTGTCCTTGCCGACGACCATTATTTCATTGATGTTCGGCATCTCCAGCAGGTCCTGCAAAGGCCCGTAGCCGAGCACCACGTCCTCGATTTCCTTGGAGAGCATCCTGCGGATGATGTATTCCCGCACTTCGGGCGTTACAACCTTGGAAATCCGCTGCATCTGTTTTTCCCAGTCGGCCTCGATCATCGCCACGTCCTCCTTGAGGGCGTGAGGCCGCAGACGGAGCGGAAAATAGCTCAATATGTCGCTGACCATCCGGTTTACGATTTCCTCGTTTTTGGCCACGAGAACGTCGGTGTTCTCGAAGCCGTAGCTATACATCATCTTGCCGGTGGCCCGGCGGGAAAGCTCGGTTATGGTCGTCCGCCAGATGAAGTCGCGGACGAGATGGTCGCCCATTTCGGCGTCGACCCCGGCCATGTAATTCGTGATGATGTCGGCGAGGTTCCGCTTTATCATCGCCACATGCTGCTCGTCGGCGGCGCCGACCTGGCCGGTTACCCGCAGATTGAGCCGCTCCAGCAGCTCGGCGTGCATCTTGTACTCCATCTCGATCACGCGCTTGCGGGGCGTGGTTATCTTTTCGCCGGCCTTCACGCGGCGAATCGACGGCTCCATCATGTACAGGCTGAATTCGCCGATCCGGATCTCGTCGCCGTATTCGATCTTCTGGCGGTGCCGGGCCGGGATCATCTTGTTGGTTACTATCGTCCCGTTGCTGCCGAGGGACTCGACGAAGTAGCTTCCGCTGTCCCTGAATATCCGGGCGTGCGTCCGCGAGACGAACGGGCTGCGAAGGACGACCGAATTCCCGTCCTCCCGGCCGATAGTGATGTTGTCGTCGCCGACCTTTACTATCTCGCGCTGATCCGTATATTGATTGTTGACCCAGATTTCCATTAATTTCGCCCGGTCTGGCCGAAAACCAGATAATAAGACGATCAGCCACCGCCGCTCGTGCTCCTGACTGCCGCACGGTCCTTAAGATTGCTGAGCTGCGGATTTATGGTCCCGGTTTCTTTTCTGTTATCTCCCGCCAGTTCAACCATTATTCCGCCACCTATGGCATGAGTCAGGACGTTGCGCAACTGAAGGGCAACATCATCCTTGCCGCTCATCGTAACGGCTATAGTGATCTGCCTGTAGCCCGTAGCCCCTTCCTCGTTCGGACCACGTTTTACGCTTTCGCCCTTGCCGCCTATGGCGATAACCCGCACGCCGCCGATGATCCTGCACGCCTGCGCCTGCTGGCCGGCGCCGATCGAAAAGAAACCCACCAGGTTAACCTTGTCGCCAATCTTAAGGACGTTGCCGATGCTGCCGGCGGTGCTCAAATCCACCGTTATGGCGACCTCCTCCTTCCCGACACGCTCCCTTTCAGGATCTTTTTGGTAATGCCAATGCATGGCGAACTGCTTCGCTTCCACCTTTTGAAGCATTTCCTTGTCGATGATTTGTTCTTTACTTTCGACCTTGACGATCTCGCCAAGGGCGTTTTGAACGTCCTTAGGCACGTCGACCGGTTCAAGGTCCTTTTCCTTG
>JACRIL010000124.1 GCA_016235825.1 Planctomycetota bacterium | reverse complement strand
TGGCCTTTGGCCTGTTTTGAAAGCCCCTATTGGCTTTCATTCGGGTTATTGTACCCGACCCGACAGGAGACCGCTTTTTTTACTCATGCCATCTTTCAGGGCTTGAATATTGGGGGCGGCCGGTTTCCTGGGGCGTTGCCCCAGGCTTTCATATTGCGCCCCTTTGGGGCTACACGATTTGGCTGACATTTAAAAATCGGCGATTCATCACATGACGCCAACCGATTGCTGTTACGCCCTGTAAGGGCAAAATATGACAGCCCAGGGCAACGCCCTGGGAAAATCGGCGAGAATAATCCGCAAAGCCCTGTAAGTCTTTTCCCCGGGTTTCGCTTCGTCCGCCTCACCGGCGGACTTCGCTCCACCCGGGGCTACTTTCTGCCGCATCTTCGATGCTGATTTACCCGTTCTTTGAAACCGGCGCGATTATGATTTTCGGATACTTTCTCCCTGCAAAAAATGTGGTTTTTGTCCATCATTATTCGTTAATCTCTCGTATGATTTTGGCCACTCTTGCTGCGCCGATGCCGTCGACGATTTGTTTGCCGGCGTCGGACATATTTTGGCGGAGGGCATGGCCGCCGGCCAATTGAGAAACGGCCTGGCGGATTGAATTTTTCATATCTGCGTCGGTCGGGGGAATCGCAATGGCAAAACCGGCCTTTGAAGCCCCCGCCGCGTTGCGAATTTGGTTATCGGCCGTAACGATCAGCACAGCCGGCGTGCCCATGAACGCCAGTTCCCAGCATGTGCTTCCGGCCGCAGAGACCGCGATATCCGCCCAGGCCATCAGGCCAAGCATGTCTGACACATCCGTCAGCACTTTGATACGGCACTTTTTCACCGCCGCCGATTTGCGGATCGTTTCAACATGCGGATTAGCCGGGCCGACAACGGCCTTGACCTCCATGCCAGGCAAATCCAGCCCCGCCAAAGCATCGATGACCGTCGCTGTAACGTTGTTGGGGTCCGAGCCGCCCAACGTTACCAATATTTTTGTAACCGCCGGGGCGACGGTTTTCCGCCGGCCCGCATATTCGGCAAATTCGCGCCTCAGCAGAGCGTATCGCGTGCCAAGCAGCAATTTGGCCGTCGGCGGGATTTTATATTTCAGATCGGCGGCGTAGATATTCTGATTCGCCAGCAAGTCGCACGGATAAAACGGCTGATCGGCCAGATCGTCGAGCCGCAGCAGCCGGCACCCGGCCCGCATGATCGCATCGGCATAATCGGCGTCAAAATTGTATCCATCCAGCACCACCCACGGCCGATCGCCGCCGGAATCCTTTATAAATTGCAGTGTCTCCCGCAGATCGGCTGAATCGGGATGGGCGGCGGACAGTTGCAGGATTTCCGCGCCGGCAAGGCGGGCCTTTTCCAGCAGCCCCTCCGACCGGCAGGCCGTAAGGAATGAGATTTTCATCCCCCCAGCCGCACATGCCTGAGCGAGTGCCAGGCACCGCATGAAATGCCCGGCCCCGATCTCGCCCGACGCGTCGCAGCGAAAAAAGGCGTTTTTTTTTGCGGATTCTTTTGCCAAATTTTAATGCTGCTTCTTGCACACGACAGAAGTTGAACATGCGGTGGACCGTTAATACAACCGCACGAAGGCGCCGTATCATGCGAATAACGCATGAAGACGTTTGTCGTCGAAAAGCCCAAGCCCGAAGGGCTGGTAGACAGTAGCCGGAGGCGTGAGCCTCCGGAAAACAGGTCACATTATTATTTTAGCCCCGGCGGGGCGGTACAAGTTTTAAAAATTGTGTCGCCTCTCCGAGGCTCGTTATCTAAGGTCATCTCGTACCGTGGGCTCACGCCCACGGCTACTCTCTGCCGGCTCTTCGAGCCTGCGAAACGGTTGACAAAAACCTGCAAGGTATCGTGGTTGGTGGCACCCTCAAGCGAAACGAAGTGGAGCTTGGGGGTGCCACCAAGTGAGGCCAAATTTCAGCTCCTTATGCAAGACACATTTATGGTGGCTTCAAGAAAGCAATTACTCGCAATGTTTCTGGTTCCTGCCAACGGCAGGACTTGAACCTGCATAATGTTATTCCGTTTTCTGCCTGACTTCGGCGTTGATGGCCGAAATTTCAGGATGCGATCGGGCAAAGGCCAGAATCTCCGGATATGCCGCAAACGGGTCTTTCAGCCCGGCGATTATCGCCTCAATCACCTTCATATCTTCGGGCGTATCGACGCACCAGCGGAGGTCGGAGTTGCCAGTCGAATCCTTCACGCTCTTTTTGAGAAAGAGCGAATCGTGCTGCCGGTACGCCATGAAAGTTACGTGTTCTCGCTGCGGGCAGGGCGGCGGCGGTGCGAGACGGTTCAGCCGTTCCAGCACGTCCATCCAGAAGACCTCGGTATCCAGGCCGCGAGGATATGTCCGCTCGATCACGTTCGACGCAATATCAGCCGGCTGGCCCCGCGTCAGGCATTCAATCACTTTCGCCCCGACGGCCGGATCCCATAGCGCGCAGTCGGAAGTTACCCGCACCACGACCTGGGCCTTCGCGGCCCGGGCCGCGCCGAGAAAACGATCCAGCACGTCGTCTTCCGACCCGCGATGGCAGCCGACAGACAGCTTCCTGGCCGCCTCTACGATCGGATCGTCGGATTGATTCGTCGTGGTCGCCACGACAACTTCGTCAATCGCACGGCAGCGTTTGAGCCGCTCGACGTGCCATTCCAGCAGCGTCCTGCCGCCGGCTACCCGCAGCACCTTGCCCGGCAGGCGCGTCGAGGTCATTCTGGCCTGCGTTATCGCGACGGTTTTAGGCAAGTTATCGGCTCCTGGACCACTCGGTGAGCGAATCTATGACGCGCTGCTGGTCGTCGTCGGTCATGGCGGGATACATCGGCAGGCTCAGGCACGAGGCGTAGTAGGCATTGGCAGACGGGCATTCGTCGAAGTTCGAGCCGTGATTTTTTCGATAATACGGCTGCCAGTTGACCGGGATGTAATGGACCTGCGTGAATATTTTTCTCTGCCGCAGGAATTCGTACAGCCCTTTCCGCAACTCGGCGACCTTGTCGAGGCCTTCGCCCTTGCCGGCCCGGACCCGCACGACGTAAAGATGATACGAACTTTCCCTGCCGGGCAGTTGCCGCAGCGGCGTCAATTTCTCAGCCAACAATTTGACTGACAAAGTCTGGTCGTACCGCGCCGCGATCTGTCTGCGCCGAGCAACGAACGCGCCCAGCTTTTTCAATTGCGATATGCCCAGCGCGCACTGAATATCGGTTATGCGATAGTTGTAGCCAAGCTCCGCCTGCTCGTAATACCACGGCCCTTCGCCGGTCCGCTCGAATCGGGCGGCGTCCTTGTGAATGCCGTGCGTCCGCAGTTCCCGCAGGCGGGCGTAAATGGCAGGGGCATTGGTGAGCACGGCCCCGCCCTCGCCGGTCGTGATGTGCTTGACCGGATGAAAACTGAGAATCGCCGCGTCGCTGTGCAGGCAGCAGCCGGCCGGATGTTTAGCGCCGTCGGCTTCATAAGACGCCCCCAGCGAATGCGCCGAGTCGCAAAGCACCCTGGCCCCGACGGAATCGGCGATCTTGCGGATTTCCGGCAGGTCGGCCGGCTGGCCGCACATATCGACCGGGACAATGACCTTCGGCGTCTTGCCCGCGGCAGCCAGCGACTTGACCTGCTTGGCGAGTTTGGCAACGTCGATGAGGGCCGAGCTTTCGTCCACGTCGGCGAAACGCATCTTCGCGCCGCAATAGGCCAGGCAGTTCGCGCTGGCGGTAAAAGTTATCGCCGGTGCTATTCCGGTGTCGCCGGGCCCGACGCCCAGCGCGATGGCCGCCAGGTGCAGCGCCGCCGTCCCGTTGGCGACCGCGACGGCGTATCTGGCGCCTGCAACTCCGCACAGGGCCTTTTCAAACTCCTCGACCGCCGGCCCCTGCGTCAGCCACGCCCCGCGGAGTGTCCGGCAAACCGCCGCGATGTCGTCCTCGTCGATCCACTGCCGGCCATATGATATGTCGTTTGGTTCACCCATCGTTCAGATCGCCCCCGGATTTGCCGCGATCCATTTTCTTGTGCGCGCTATCCCATCGGCCAGGCTTGTCTGCGGCCGCCAGCCGAGCACCTGCGACGCCCTGGCATTGTCGCAGAGCAGTTTTGGAATCTCGGCCTGCGGATGATCGTGCGGGACATGTTTTATGGCCGAGCCTTTGCCGCCGTTTTTCGGGTCGGTTATCACGCGGGCCAGTTCGTTGATGGAAATGTCGCTGCCCAGGCCGGCGTTCATTATCTGGCCGTCGGCTTTCTCGGTCAGCCCGGCCTGCACGACAAACCTCGCGCAATCCTCGACGTAAAGCAGGTCGCGGGTCTGAGTGCCCTCGCCTTTTATCAGCAGTTCCTGCCCGGCGAGGTCCCGCGCTATGAAGATCGCCACGACGCCGCCTTCGAGGTTTCGCTTCTGGAACGGGCCATAAGTGTTGAACGGCCGGATGACCTTCGCGGGCATCAGGTAGCTGTTATAGTATGAAAGCACCAGGTTTTCGCCGGCGATCTTGCTGGATGCATACGGCGAAGCGGGCCTGAGCGGATGATTCTCGTTGATCCCGCCGCTGCCGCCGGCCATCGAATACACCATGCACGTGCTCATGAAGACCACGCGCGGACTTTTTACCTTGAGTTTGTCGCGAAGCAGGTCGAGATGAAACGGCTGGCCCGGCGAAAGGCTGTTGACCGTCAGATACTGTTTGCGGCACTGTTCCAGAACCTCGAATGTGCCGGCCACGTCGTTGTTGAATGTGGTCCGCGGGTCGTCGATGCTGTCCTGCACGCGGATCGACGCGGCCAGGTGATACACCACATCGAACGGCCCGTGCTGCCGCCAGACGCTATCCAGCAGCGCCGCGTCCGTAACGCTGCCGGTTATGACCGTCAGGTTCGCGTCGGCCTTAAACTCGGCCAGATTCGCCGGTGTGGAATTGCTGAAATCGTCCAGAACCACGACCCGGTCTGTCTGGTCTAGCAATTGCCTGACCACCCATCGCCCGATAAATCCCGCACCGCCTGTTACAAGACATTTCATGAATCAGACCCGTCCCTTGGCCAGTTCCCGCAGGAGCATTTTTTTCACCTGGGCCTTGGACAGCGGTTTTGCATCCTTCGATGAATACCCGCCGGAAACTGGCCGGGGATTGTCGGGATACTGTTCGGCGCTGAGCTTGGCCATGTCCCTTCCGGCCGCGGTGAATGTGAAATCGTGCAGGTACGGCATGACGATCAGCAGTTGCCGCGTCTCGACGCAGCGGGCGGTCTCGTGTTCGGAGATCAGTTCCTCGTAATGTTTTTCGCCGGCCTGCAGGCCGACCTCGACCGACTTGACCTTTTTGCCCTTTGAAAAAATCTCGATCATGCACTCGGCCAGATCGCTGAGCTTGACCGCGTGCATCTTGGGCACAAAGAGTTCTCCACCCAGTGTGGCGCACGCGGCGGCCAGAAGCAGGTCCACCGACTCATCCGTCGTCATGAAGAATCGTGTCATGTCCGCGCGTGTGATGGTAAGAGGCCCGCCGGCCTCCACCTGTTTGCGGAAGACCGGCACGACGCTGCCTGACGAACCCAGAACGTTGCCGAATCGCGTCGAGCACAGAATCGTCCGCGACCTGCCCCGCATGGCGTTGCCGGCCGTTACAAGCCGTTCGCCCACGAACTTTGAGCCGCCCATCACGTTGGTCGGGTTGACCGCCTTGTCGGACGACGTGAAGATGAACTTCCCGACGTTCTCATCTATCGCGCACTCGATCAGGCCTTGAAGCGCGATCAGGTTCGTCTTGACGACCTCGAACGGGTTATACTCGCCGATGCCGACGTGCTTGAGGGCCGCGGCGTGATAGATGACATCGATGTTATGAACCGCCCGGACCATGCGGTCCCTGTCGCGGATGTCGCCCAGCAGGACGCGGACGGCCTTGTTGCCTTTGTACTTGCTGCCGAGGTAGAAGACCTCCTCCTCGTTGTGGTCCAGCAGCCGCAGCACCCTGGGCTTGAATTGCAGCAGGCGATCTGCGAGCGCCTCGCCGATCGTACCGGCGGCCCCGGTTACCAGGATCGCCTTGTCTTGAATCTCCCGGCGAGCCTTCTTATCGAGATTTTTCAGCATGATGTTTGATCTTCCTGAACTGGATGGCCGCAAATCGCCCCGCTCGCAGATGAGATCCGGATACACTCCGTCCCCGTCGGGCGCCGCGGCGTCAACGCCCTAACTTGCGTAAAATAACAGGGTTATGAATGTGCGACACAAGTGGAATTCCGTAATATTGCCCGGCTGGACAATGAATGTCAAGGGTAATAACCGCCCGAGCTCAGTGTGAGGAATCCCGCATTTCAAATGCGGGCATTGACGCGGGTCCGCCGGCTTCGTCCTCGTCGTCGGGCTCGGTCGCCGGCCTGCTTGCCGGTCCGGCCTTCTGCGACACAAGCCGTCCGATCAACTCGCCGGCCGGGATCGAATCAACATCTCCGCCCACCAAAAGAACATTTATCACCTTCATGTCGCGATCTGGGTCGTAATACACGGCAGGGTCGTAGAGGAGTATGTTGTTCTCGGTCTTCTCGGACTGGAACTGGCCCGGGATGTAAACGAACTTGCTGCCGCGCATTCCCGGCGACTCAAAAATCGTCTTGTCAGGCGTTAAATTCTCCAGTTCGGCGAGGTTCCTGGGGAACTGGCCCAGATGCGCTGGATCAAACGAATAGGTTGTTATCAGATTTCCCACGCCCGCGAGCCTCATTCTGGATGTGTCCGAAGTTGCCGCGCTATATTGTCCGCTTGCCGTGTAATGCGACAGCCTGTCCCAAAAAGTCGTTCCGGTGGCGAAGGCCAGAATCGCCGCTGTCGCCACGCTCGCCAGGACCGAGGCCGCCAGGCCGGCCGAGACATATCCCGCGGTCGCCCCCGCCCCGACCTGTTCGGGCAGCATGTCGGTCAGTTCCGGGCAGCACCTGCCCAGCAGGCCGATGCATCGGAATATGACCGCGATGAAAACGTAATTGATGATGGCTATCAGAATGTTGCCCGGAATGCTGACCATGAACACAACAAAGCCGGACCCCGTGCCTGCCTTGACCATCGCCAGAACAAGCCCGACGGCAAACTGGACCAGCCCCACGCCGATCGTCATTATCACTATCCAAAGCAGCAGGACCAGCCAGAGCATGGCCAGGTGCCCGGGTTTTTTCATCGCCGCCCGAAACGCCCATGCCACGCTGAAGCAGCGGTTGTCGTTGCTGTATCCCAGCGCCAGCAAACTTAGCGGCAGCAGCGGCAGGGTTACGACCGGCAGGACATAGATCAGGCAGATTCCCACCGCCCGCCAGCCGGTCGTCCAGAGCGACGAAAAATTCAGAGCAGGCGGATCGGGCGCAAGGTCGGTGCCTTCGAGCGAACTGACGATGCAATCCAGCGAGAACCGGAAATAATATCCCCCTAACAACACAAACATGAACAGCAGGACGACTGGGGTCAGCATCAGGCCCACGGCACTGAACATCAGGATCGCCAGGATAAAAAAGAAGGCTGTCTGGAGTATGTAAATCAGCACGATCGAATAGCCGACCATGACGGCGACCGACGTGTAGTTTGACGCGCCGTATTTGACGGCCTTGACGCACTCGGCCGCCAGTCCGACGGGCGAGAGGGGCTGGGGCTGATGCCACGGCGTGGGCGGCGCGGCTGCGGCGGGCCTGGGCGACCCGCCGGCGCTGACCGGAGCGCCGCGCACCCAGCCGCACTCGGGGCAGACGACTTTATCCTCGCGCATGAGCCTGCCGCACTCGGGGCAGTAGATTATCCCGCCGGCGGAACCAGCGCCATCCGTGGGCGGCCCTGCCGCCGAGGCGGCCTGCACCGGCGGCTCGTCGGCAAAACCGACCGTTTCCGGCTCATTCCGGCCGGCGAGCCCGGCAACTGGAGGAATAACAGACGACGCGGACGCCGACGGTTGATGGCCGACCGGCGGGGCTTTGACGGAAGGTTGGGGCCTGACGACAGGCGGCGGAACCCGCGGCGCCGCGGCGGGAGGCGGGGGTTTGGCTCCGGGCCTCTGCGCCTGCTGCCGCGGAACTGGCGGCGGTTGTGGAGCCGGCGGCATGGTTGGCCGGGCCGGCTGAGCGCCTTTTGCCGTTTGTTGAGCCGTCGGCGGAACGCCTTGCGGCCCGGCCTGCCGGACCGGCTGCTCGTCGTCAAACGTCAACATCTCCGGCTCGCCCGGTTTGGATATATGATGCGGAACGGCGATTATCGCGCCGCACCGCGGGCAGCGGACCTTTTTCCCCGCCGCCGCGTCGGGCGCCTGAATCGACTGGCCGCACCCATCCTTGCCGCAAAGAAATCTGATTGGCATGAGACCTTGTATATCCCGAAAAGAATCCCGATTCAATTCATAAAAATTACAACTGTCCGGCCGGGACGACCGCGAAACACACGGCGGCTTTGTCAGCAACGTTTGAGCAGTTCGGCGAGTTTGCGGTCGAAGCCGGCGGCGATCAGTTCATTCAGCCGCCGCTCGGGATAAAAGACCTCCAGCAGGATCGTGCCGTCATAACCCGAGCGGATCAGTTCGGCGATAACAGCCTTGCAGCCGATTGAGCCGTGGCCGGGCATTTTGTGCTCGTCGCCGGAACCGGTATTGTCGCTGAGGTGGATGTATATGACATTTTTGCCGGCGTCGCGGGCGGCACTGACGGGATCGCCAGAGAGGTTGGCATGCCCGACATCGAAGCATATTCCGGTGAACGGGGCGTTCACTTCGGCCAGCAGGCCGGCCAGTTTGGCGACATCGCTGCCGGCCGGGTGGGTCGGGGGCAGGTTCTCGAACGCATAGCGGACGCCGACGGACTGGCCGAACCGCCCGAGTTCCTCGACGGATTTCTTCAGCCGGTTGATTCGCTGTCTGCGTTCCTGGATGCCGGCGCCCTGGGGTTTTGCGTCGCTACAGTGCACCACGACAATCCTGCCGCCCAGTTCAATCGCCAGGCGCCCCTCGTCCTTGAGATTTTCCACGGCCCGGCGTCTGGCCTGCTCGTCGGGGTTCGACGGATCGCAGTCCGGGCCGTACATGGCGTGAAGGGAATCGCAGGGCATTTGGCAGGATGCGAGCAATTCCTTTATCTGCCCGGCCGACAGACCGGCCGCAGGATTGCGATACGCCTGTACCGCCCGGCAGCCCAAGCGCCTCATGCATTCAAGCCATGTCGGCGGATTGAAGTCGTCGAATCCGACCGGTCCGACCGTCCCCAGTCTGATTGGCATGATAAAATTCCGTTTAAATGATCGGTCCGCGCCGGCCGGCCGGCGCTAATTTCCGCCGAGCGTTTTTCTGAGGTATTCGGCCCTGACGACGGCCCGCGTTACGCTGTCTATCTCCTGCCCGCGGACTTTCTGAAGGTGGGCCGGCTGGATCATCAGGAAAAGGGCGTTGAGCGTCTTGAGGTCAACGTCTTTTATCACCTCGGCGTGCACGCCCATTCGCACCAGCGACAGGTGATACAGCGTCTCGGCCGAGCTTATCAGCCTGGCCGACCGCAGCATCGCCAACGAGCGGCATATCTTGTCTTCTATCGCCAGGGCATTGCGTTTGAAAAGGCTCGTCCTGGCCAGCCGCTCGTACCGGATGAACTGCGGAATGATCTGCGTGCAGAATTCCTCGACAATCTGCTGCTCGCTCCTGCCGAGGGTCGTCTGGTTGGAGACCTGGAACAGGTCGCCGACGGCCTCGGTGCCCTCGCCGTGGAATCCGCGGACCGCAAGGTGCAGGTCGCGGGCGGCGCGGAAGGCCTTTTCTATCTCGCCGGTCAACTTGAGGGCCACAAGGTGGAGCATCGTGCTGATCCGCAGGCCCGTGCCGACGTTGGTCGGGCAGGCCGTCAGGTATCCGTAGCGGCTGTGGAACGCGAAATCCAGCCGGGCCTCGAGTTTTTCGTCAATCCGCGCGATCTGCTCGACGGCCTGCTCGATCTGAAGCCCGCTGCGGAGCACCTGCATCCGCAGATGGTCCTCCTCGTTGACCATGATGGCGGCGGTCTCGTCGGCGCTGACGGCCAGGCCCCTGGGATGTTCGGCCTTGGCGTGCGGCTTGGACATGAGATGGCGCTCCAGCAGGAGCTGGCGATCCAGTTCGCAGGCCTGCTGGACGTCAACATAGAGCATCTCCGGGGCGAGTTGGGCCTCCAGCAGCGTCTTGCGGAGCAGCGCCTCGAGATCCTGCTGCTGCTGGGGCGAGCATTTCGTCAGGAACGGCATGCCGGCGATGTTTCGGGCCAGCCTGACGCGCGAGGAAATCACCACGTCGTGCATCGGCCCGACGCCTCGCAGCCACTGGCAGTCGTTTTTCGGAAGGTCAGCCAGTTTCATGCCTGTTCCTGTTCCAGTTTCTTCAGTTGATCCCTGATTGCGGCGGCCCGCTCGTAATCCTCGGCCGCCACGGCGGTCTTGAGCTGCGCCTTGAGCCGCAGCATGTCGGTCTGCTTTTTCTGCGTCTCGGCGCCGGCGTGCGGAACCTTGCCGACGTGCTGCGACGAGCCGTCATGCGCCCGCTCGATGATGGCGAGGATCTGGCCGCCGAACGCGTCGTAATCATTGGGGCAGCCCAGCAGCCCCTCCTGCCTGAACTCCGAGAACCGCCGCCCGCAGGCCTGGCAGACCGGGTCGTCCTCGGGCTGGCTGGTCTGGCGGATGAAATCCTCCAGCAGTTGGCTGATAGGCAGGTTAGTCTTGAACGCGATGCCCTCGCTGACCGCGCACTCCTCGCAGAGATGTTTTTCGGCCTTGTGGCCGTCGACTATCTCGGTCAGGTGCACCGTCGCGGGCTTGCCGCATTTATCGCATTGGCTTTTCATTGTTTACTCGCGCACCATATATTATACCTAATTGAAATGCTGCCGGCCGTCAAGATTATGCTCCGGACGGATAATATGCGGCGTGGCAGCCGGGGGCCTCGCTGACCCGGACCATATACAACATGCCGCCGGCACTGAGGACGGCGAGCAATTTTTGTGCCAGCATTCTGGCGACAAGTTCCGCCGTCGGCGAAGCGGCGGAAAATTCGTGCATTGAGTTCAGGTCTGCCCCTTCAAACTCGGCCGATATGCGGTCCAGGGCGTCCTTGACCTCGACAAAGTCGATCACCACGTGCGTAGCCGGGTCGAGTCTTTCGGCCCGGAATGCGGCCTGGACCTCCCAGAGATGCTCGTGGGACGGTTCAAGCGAGCCGTCCGCCAGGCGGATGGCGTGCCTGGCCCCAAAGGCGGCGCGGACCGATGCCTCGTATATTTCCATGCGGTCATTCTATAACCTACGGGGCCGATTGTCGATGCCGCCATAATTTCAGCCATTCGCCGGCTTGCTTTGCGGTGCCGCGGTCGGATATAAATCGTGCCTTGCCGAGAACATGCCGCCATGCCGCGGCGTATTAATCTTGTGCGATTTGTCCCCCTGTTTGCG
>JACRIL010000122.1 GCA_016235825.1 Planctomycetota bacterium | reverse complement strand
GTCCTCCTGTCCCAAACAGTTCTTATCCAATTCTGACATCTGCTTCACTCCTTCCGCGGCCCTTGAGCCGCTTCTGGGAGGAAGGTATTTACTCCACCATTTTAATCAGAAAAACCTTGGATCATTCTGGTCAATACGACAAGGGCGATTGAGGTGCGGCCCGCATTCTTTTGAAGAAGGTGTTAGTTGTGTCGCGGACATTTTGTCCAGGTTTGGTTTACACCGCAACGAAGGAATGTCTCGATCAAAATCATTGGTCGATACGTTCCGGGATTCGGACTCGACTGCCAGCGGCGCGAGCGGAGATTGGAAACTTTTTGATTGGCGACTTTTCCCCGGGTTGCACTTCGTCCGCCTGACGGCGGACTGCGTTTCACCCGGGGCTATTTTCAAACGCCCTCCGGGCTAAAAACCTTGCGACGTGATCTGTTTTACTAAACCGAAAAAATCTTTTCATTCATTTCGGCCAAATCCCCGGATCGGAAGTTTTTCTGAAAGTTCCCGGCCCCATGCCGCGGATACGTTTGAAAGTGCGGCTGAAGTGATATCGATCGCAGAAGCCGGCCTGCTCGGCGATCTGCTCGATCGTATAGTCGGTATGGTGCAGCATCATGCAGGCCCGGTCGATTCTCTTGCGGGCCAGGTACGCCCGCGGCGTGCTGCCGGTCGTCCGCCGGAACAGCCGGATGAAGGCGTTGGTGTTCATATGCGCGATGCCCGCCAGATCGGAGTTGGAAAGCGGCTCAGAAAGGCAGTCGTCCATGTGAGCGACGGCCTGGTTGACCCGCTCGTCGGGGTAGCGCGACTGGAAATTTTCGGCCGGGGCGCGGGCAAGGGCCTGGCAGGCCAGCAGGGTTGTCAGCACCGCCAATTCCAGCGGCGGCTGGGGCGAGTCGAGCATGGCGATTATGCGATTGACCGCGGCCAACAGATGCCGCGAGGCCGCAAACGTGTAGATAGGGTCGCCGGCGGGCCGGTATTCGGGGATTATAACGAAGTGCAGATAAAAATGCCGGACCGGCCGCGAAAGGTCGCTCGAATAGGCCGTCTCCGGCGGAATAACCATGAATCGACCGGGAACCAGCTCGTGCCGCCGGCCATCCAGCGTTACCCACGCCCCCGGCGCGTCATTCCAATACAACCGCCAGTACGGGGCCGAAAGGTTCCGGATCGTCCAGGCCCCGAGCTTGTGGAACCGGCACAGCAGCACTTTTACGCCTATTTCAGGGAAAAATTCCTTCATAATCCATGTTCCGCCCGGCCGCAGGGACTGTCCTATCAAAATCGCCCATGCGTGTTTTATACACAATATTGCCCGTCCTGGACATTTAATTTTCTGCCGGCTTCGGTCAGACTGTATATTATTGCAGCCGCGGGTGCGGCCAGATTCAAAACATTTCGACAGGAGACAAACAATGGCAGTCAAACAAAGCACCTCGCCGAAAATGAGACATGGAGACACGTCCTGGTTCGTGCAGGACAGGTTCGGCATGTTCATCCACTGGGGCACGTACTCGCTGGCCGCCCGCCACGAGTGGGTCAAGAACCACGAGAAGCTGACCCAGGACCAGTATCAGAAATACTTCGACCATTTTTACCCCGACCTGTACGACCCGAAGGAGTGGGCCCGGCTGGCCAGGCAGGCCGGCATGAAATACGCCGTCCTGACAACCAAGCATCACGAGGGCTTCTGCCTCTGGGACACCAAATACACCGACTACAAGGCCACAAAGACCCGCTGGGGCAAGGACCTGCTCAAGCCGTTCGTCGAGGCCTTCCGCGACGAAGGGCTGCGGGTGGGTTTTTACTACTCGCTGCTGGACTGGCACCACCCGCAGTACACCGTCGACCGCTGCCACCCGCAGCGCGAAGACGCCGAGGCCCGCAAACTCAACGCGAAAAAAGACATGAAGATATACGCCAAATACATGCGCGACCAGGTAACCGAACTGCTGACCAAGTTCGGCAAGGTGGACGTGATCTGGTTCGACTTCTCCTTCGGCGGCGACGACGGCAAGGGGCGCGACCACTGGGAATCGCAGAAGCTTTTCGACGTGGTCCGCAAACTCCAGCCGGACATACTCATCGACAACCGTCTGGACCTGCCCGGCAGCGGCGATTTTGTAACACCCGAGCAGTGGCAGCCGGCCAAGCCCATGACCGACGAAAACGGCAAGCCCATCGTCTGGGAGGCCTGCCAGACTTTCTCCGGCTCGTGGGGATACTACCGCGACGAACTGAACTGGCGCGAGCCGGACGAACTGCTGCGGACGCTCATCGACTGCGTGAGCAAGAACGGCAACCTGCTGCTGAACGTCGGCCCGACCGGGCGCGGCGAATTCGACGACCGGGCGCAGTCGCGGCTCAAATACATCGGCGACTGGATGCACAGGCACGGCCGGTCGATCTACGGCTGCCAGGCCGCACCGCCCGAATTCCCCTGCCCGCCCGGCTGCAACCTCACATACAACCCCAAGGAAAAACGCCTCTACCTGCACGTGCTAAACTGGCCGTACAAGCATATTCACCTGACCGGCAAGGCCTACGTCGAGCACCTCGCCTACGCGCAGTTCCTGCATGACGCCTCGGAGGTAATAATGGGGCTGGACAGTTGGCATGCGATGCAGCAGGGAGGTTCGGCTAGAAAGGATTCCGTCTCCATAAACCTGCCGCAGATGAAACCCAACGTCGCCGTCCCGGTCGTCGAATTCTTCCTGAAATAAGAGTTTTCGCCTTATTCCCTTGCTCTGCAAGCCGTGTTTGGTTACGTTATGCGGCTCAAAACGGTAAACAGGTTCAGCCGGGCCGGCTATTGTGCCAACGTCCGGCGATGGAATGGAGAAAGTAATGGCAGAGCACAAGGATTTGGACCGCAAGGTCATCAAACTGGCAAGGCAGATAGTGAAGATGTGCACGGCGGCGGGCAGCGGACATCCGTCCAGCGCGCTATCGGTGCTGCATCTGACGGCGGCGCTGATGTATCGCGTCATGCGCTACGAGCCGAAGAACCCGTGGAACGCCGGGGCCGACAGGCTGGTGCTTTCGGAGGGGCATGCGGTTCCGGCGGTTTACGCGGCGTATTGCGACTTGGGCGGGGCGGCGGGCAGGCAGGAAGTGCCGACTTACCTGAAGTTCGACGACACGCTGGCTCTTCGCGCAGCCGAGAGCCTGCTGGACGGGCATCCCAATCCGGCCATCGGCATGGCGTTCTTTGATTCGGCCACCGGCTCGCTGGGGCAGGGCCTTTCGGCCGCGGCGGGTCTGGCGCTGGCGGCCCGCCTGGACAAGTCCGACAAGCGGATATTCTGCATCTGCGGCGACGGCGAGAGCCGCGAAGGCCAGATATGGGAGGCCCTGGATTTCATCGTCGACCACAAACTCACGGCCGTTACCACGATCTTCAACTGCAACAGGCAGGGCCAGAGCGATTTCGTATCGCAGCAGCAGTCGGCCGAGACGCTGGCCAAAAAACTCGCCGCGTTCGGGTTCGACGTAAAGGTTATCGACGGACATAAATGGGACGACATATTCCAGGCCCTGACGGCCCGGCCGGGCGACAAGCCCGTTGCAATCGTCGCCAACACGGTCAAGGGCTGGGGCGTCAAGGAACTTCAGAAGCACACATATCACGGCAAGCCGCTGGAGGAGTCGCAGTTGGCCGCCGCGATGGCCGACCTGGACGCATTGGCCGGCGAACTGGGCGTTTCCGGCGATGCCGACGCCAAGGCCGACCAGATAGTGGCGCCCAAGGCCGTTACCCGTCCGCCGGCAGCCAACGTCTCGGCCGGGGAGTTTTCGGCCGTGATGGCCGAGGCAGGCATGGCAAAGCAGCTCGATGCGAAGACGCTGGCCACCAGGCGCGCTTATGGCGCGGCCCTGGCCGCCCTCGGCGCGGCCGATCAGCGGGTCGTCGCCCTCGACGGCGATGTCAAGAACTCGACCTTCGCTGACATGTTCGCCAAAAAATTCCCGGACCGCTTCTTCGAGGCCCGCATCGCCGAGCAGAACATGATATCGGCGGCAGTGGGCCTGGCGGCGTCGGGGCGCGTGCCTTTCTGCTCGAGTTTCGCCAAGTTCCTGGTCCGCGGCTACGACCAGATCGAGATGGCCGCGATCACCAACGCCAACATCAAGCTGTGCGGCTCGCACGCGGGCGTGTCGCTGGCGGCCGACGGTCCAAGCCAGATGAGCCTGACCGACCTGGCCTTCTTCCGGTCGCTCGCACGCGCAAAACGCGTCGATGGCCAGCCGGCCTGCTGCGTCTTCCAGCCCTCCGACGCCGTCAGCGCATTCAAGCTCACCGAGCTGATGGCCAACATCAACGGCATGTGCTACATGCGGACCCACAGGCCCGACGTGCCGTTCCTCTACGAAGAGAACGAACAGTTCACGATCGGCGGGTTCAAGCATCTCATCGACGGCCAGGACATCGCCATCGTCGCCAGCGGCTACATGGTCCATGTCGCCAAACAGGCCGTCGAGATTCTTCAGGCCAAGGCGGGTCTTGAAGCCAGCCTCATCGACGTCTACTCCATGCCGCTCCAGACCGAGGAGATCATCCAGATCGGCGACGACTGCCGCGGGCAGATTCTCGTCGTCGAGGACAATTTCCTGGGCGGGTTCGCCGACGAGCTGGCCGCCGCCGCGGCTGCCAGCGACATGGGCGTCATGGTCAACGCCCTTTACGTCCAGTCGATCCCCAAGTCCGCCAAGACGCCCGAAGAGACGCTCGGCCTGGTAGGCATGACGGCAGAGGACATCGCCAACGCCGCCCAGAACGTCTTCGACAGGTCCGAAGGCTGATTTTCGGCCGCAGGACAGTTGTTGCAAACATGGCGTGTTTGGACACTGCAGCGCCGTTGCCGGAGATATGTTATCCTGCTCTGGCGTAATGAAGCGTCCGAATCGTCTGCAATCGGCCTTGTGCCTGAACGCCGCGAGCATGTCCACTGCTATGCGTTGGGCGATGCGGCCCCGTCAGAAATACAAGTCCCGCTGGTCGGTGGTCCTGATCTTCTCCAACCGGTCGGCCAGTTGCTTCTTGATCGGCGATTCTTCCATTTTCCGCGATTCGCGGCCGATGAGTTGCAGGCCTTCACGGCGGGTCTGCGGGGTCGCGTAATCGACGAGATACTCCATGAGCGTAGTCAGGGCATTGGGCGTGCAGAACCGCTTGATGAAGCCGGGTATCGCGAACTCCATGAAATGCTCGCCCGTGCGGCCAAGCCGGTAGCACGAGGTGCACCAGCTCGGCACGTGGCCGGTGCGGATGAGTTCCAGGACCACGTCGTCCAGCGGCCTGGTGTCGCTGATGGCGAACTGTTCTTTTTCCAGTTGTTGCGCGTCGCCGCTGGCGGTGTAGCCGCCCAGTTCGATCCGCGTGCCGGCGTCTATCTGCGAGACGCCGAGGTCCATCGCCTCGCGGCGAATCCGCGGGTTTTCTCGCGCGGTGCAGATCAGGCCGGTGTACGGCACGGCCAGCCGCAAAATGGCGATGATCCTCTTGAAGTCGTGGTCGTTGACGAGGTGTTTGGATGCCACTTTGACGCCGGCGGCCGGCTTGAGCCGCGGAAAACTTACCGTGTGCGGCCCGCAGCCATACTTTTCCTGCAAATGCAGCGAGTGCGTAACCAGCCCCAGCACCTCGAACCGCCAGTCAGCCAGGCCGAACAGCGCCCCGATGCCGACGTCGTCCTGGCCGGACTCCATCGCCCGGCACATCGCGTCCAGCCGCCAGAGATAGCCGTGTTTGCGGGTCATCGGCGGGTGCCAGGCCGCGTACGCCCGGTGATTGTATGTCTCCTGGAAAATCTGGAACGTGCCGATGGCGGCCTCGCGGACGATCCGGAAACCCTCGTGATCGAGCGGGGCGGCGTTGATGTTCACACGGCGGATATCGCCGCGGCCGACGCGGACCTCGTAAACCTTGCGGACACAATCGGTCAGGAATTGCGGGGCGTACCACGGGTGCTCGCCGAAGACCAGGATCAACCGCTTGTGCCCCATGTTTTCCAGTGCCTTGACCTGATCCACGAGTTCATCGTCAGTAAGCGTCTTTCGCATCGCGTCGGGGTTTGATCGCTTGAATGAGCAGTAAACGCACGCGTTGTTGCAGTAGCTGCCGACGTACAGCGGGGCGAACAGCACGATCCGGTTGCCGTAGACGGTTCGCTTGAGCTGCCGGGCGGCCTCGAAAATCTCCTCGACGAGTTCCGGCTGGTCGGCCTTGACGAGCGCTGCGGTCTCCTCGACCGACAGCGCCTGCTTGGCCAGGCTTTTTGCGATAATGTCGCGGACGGCCTGACGGTCGGGCCGCGCGCCGGCCAGCAGGTCTTCGATCCTGCCGTCATCTATGAAATCGACGGCGTTCCTGCTCAATGTCATGTCAGCGGTGATCACGGCTGTCATCCTTCTGTGAAATAACGATATTTCTACATTCTATCACGCCCGGCGGTTTTTGTCTTTGAATCGTTTTTTCGTGGCACGGGCGTCTCGCCCGTGTGTTCCATGGCGTCCCGGCCATGGTGTTATTGCTATTCATGGCATTATTCGCCGGATTCTCATGATTTTATCGCGTCCGACGATATTTTGCTTTTGAATCGCCTCTACCGGCGCCAATTTTCCGCCCGATGGCCACGATGCGAGCCTTCATGCACTCGTGACACTTGTCGGCGGTCTCCTGGATGCAGGCCTTGGCGGGGTAAATCTCGTACATGGCCCGATATTTCGCCGGCGTGAGATTGGGCATGACGATATTTGCGCCCCGCATGAGGCCCAGTTCGCGGCCTGATTCCCTGTTCACGGTCGCCAGGGCCGTCGTGCTCGGTATGTTGGCAAGCGGACAGACCAGCCGCGCCAGCGCCATTACCTTGCAGGTCATCAATTCGGTGTTTGGCGCCTGGTCCGGCGAATTGGCCGGCATTTTCATATACTCTTTGCCCAGCGGCGTGGCCGGGTGAGGCAGGTACGGCCCGACGCCTATCATGTCCAGGTCCAGATCGGCGAAGGTCAGAATGTCGCGGGCCAGGTCCAGATATGTCTGGCCGGGTATGCCGACCATCACGCCGCTGCCGGCCTCGTAGCCGAGTTCTGTCAGCTGCCGAAGGATTGCGATCCGGTCGGATCGCCTGCCCGGCAGAGACGGATGGATATGCTCGTAAAGCTGCGGGTTCGACGTCTCGAAGCGGATCAAATATCTGTCGGCCCCCGCCTGCCGCCATGCGACAAATTCCTCGTCGCTCCGCTCGCCAAGGCTCAGCGTAACAGCCAGCGGCGTATCCTTCTTGATGGCCCGGATGATCTGTGCAATCCAGTCGGCCTTGAGGCCGGGGTCTTCGCCCGATTGCAGCACCACGGTCCCGTATCCGAACTCGACCGCCTGGCGGGCGCAGTCGAGGATTTCGCGCTGCGTCATGCGATACCGCTCAATGCCGCGGTTGCCGGCGTTTATGCCGCAATAGCCGCACCGCCGCACGCAGTAATTTGAAATTTCGATCAGGCCGCGGAGATGAACCTCGTCGCCGACGCTGTCGCGGCGGCACTGTTCGGCCAGCCGCCAAAGATGGGCCAGCCGGCCCTCGTCCGTCTCCGTCAGCCAGCCGACGATTTCCTGCAACGCTGGACCGGCGATGACATCTTCTGTTGTCCCGGTTTTTACGGCCATATCGCCATTCTACCGCCGTTTTTCCGGTATTTCATGCCGGCAGACGAAAAAAGTAATTCAATTGGTCCCGAATCATCCGATGTTTATGAAAATTTGAGCAGTCTTTTCCAGGAAAGAGTATATCTGGTTTTCATGCGATATTTGTGTTTGCCCTTTTCATGCCCCGGAGGGGCAGTGGGCTGTAGCCGCGGGTGGAGCGTTGACCGCCGTCAGGCGGGCGACGCGAAACCCGTGGTAAGGATTGGTTTTGATTTTCCGGCCCGACAGGGGCGGAGGAAATCTGCAGTGTGTTCAAGAGTTCCTCCGCCGCTTCGCGGCGGGAAAAAACGGAATCCACTTCCACAAAGGCATTGCCTGCATTTTCCTTAAAAATGACGATATTATTGTCTTCGCAACGGGATTTTTACAGAAACGTCCCAAATTAGCCGATAAGATTGATTCGGGAGCAACAGGTGGTAACCAGGCGAATAAAGAAAAAACTGCTGGGCGTCGGGCTGGACAATAAGGACGGGCAGGTCCGCATCACAAAGGCCGAAAACTTCGGCCTGATCGGCGGGTCCCAGGAGACGCACCTGACCATGCAGGAAAAGTGCATCAGGTTCAATGAGAAGCTGGCCGACAGGGGCAAGACCATGGATGAACTCGAAAAGCAGGAATTCCTCGACCTGGCCCAGGAATGCCAGATGAATCTCGTGGACATCAAGCAGCTCATCAAGGCGAATTCCACGCAGCAGGACGGACGGCAGCACAACTCGTAAAACTGCACTGCCGCGAAAGCTGACCAGATTTACTCAATCCTCGCCGACTCGACCCTTTTAACCGCGCACGGCCTGGGGTAAGCTGTCGGCATGACAAAGAGAGGCAATAACGTCAGGAAGGTGCGGCCCGCCGATGTTGGCGGGAGTTCGGAGCCGCCGGGGCGGCTTTCCCTGCGTGCTCCTGCCAAGCTGAATCTCGATCTGCTCGTCGGGCCGAGGCGGCCTGACGGTTTTCACGACCTCGATTCGCTGGTCGTGCAGATAGACCTGTGCGACGAAATCGAACTGGCGGCCCGCGGCGACGGGCGGATTGAACTTGAATGCACGGGCGCCGACTGCGGGCCGGCTGAAAAAAATCTTGCCGTGCGTGCGGCGAAATTGCTGGCCGAGGCCGGCAAGTGCAAGGCGGGGGCGGATATCCGGCTTGTCAAAAAAATTCCGCCCGGGATGGGCCTGGCGGGCGGCTCTTCCGACGCCGCAGCGACGCTCAAAGGCCTGAACAATTTGTGGAACCTCGGATTCAATGACGGCCGGCTGATGGAACTGGCCTCGCGGCTCGGCAGCGACGTGCCGCTGTTTTTCCGAATATCATCCCGCATGACGGGCCGGGGCGAACTGCTCGAAGACCTGGCCGTCGGCGATTTCCACGCCGTCCTGATCCTGCCGCCGTTCGCCTGTCCGACCGCTGAGGTCTATCGGAAGTTCGACGAGCTTGGCCTGGCCCGGCCCGACTGGAACAGGCGACAACCCGAATTTGCGGACCAGATCGCCCGGTCGCCCGTCTCGTGCGCGGTGCGGCTGTGGAACGACCTGCTGGCGGCGGCCCAGGATGCCAGGCCGGAGCTGCGTGAGATGAGACTGAAAATCCAGGACGCCCTGCACAGGCCCATTTTGATGACCGGCAGCGGCAGCGGCCTGTTTGTCCTCTGCGACGGCGAGCCGGACGCGAGTAATTTAATGGGGATGATGCCGGAACAGTACAAGCCGCTCTGCCGGATCGCGAAAAAGTTGTAGAAAGAATTGGCGGATGATGTGTTGTTTTTTAAAGCCCCGCATGTAAATGCGGGGACGCTGTTTTTGCGATATAAAAATAGCACATGTCCCCCCTGCTCGCGCAGGGGGCTTTAGGAAAGGTCCGCCGGTCAATAGTCCGGCAATCTCTCTTGCCAAAAGGCCGGCCGCGGGCGACAATCGGAAAGGTATGACGGAATTGGCCATAGAGGGAACACGATAATGCTTGCTTGTCCGGGATGCGGAGGCAGATTGAGCCGGGCCGCGACGCCCGGCGAGCCTGTCCTTGCGTGTCATAAATGCAAGGGGATGGCCGTGGCGTTCGGCGTGCTGAACAAGACGGCCGACCCGGCGGTGCTTCGCCGGCTGTGGTACGGCTCGACGAAGACCAGGCCCGGCGAGTCCACCAGACGCTGCCCGCACTGCGACGGGGCGATGCACTGCGTGAATCTGCCGGCCGGCACGGCCAGCATCGATCTGGACGTGTGCAGCCGCTGCCAGATCGTCTGGTTTGACCCGACGGAATACGGCAGATTCACCAAGATGTCCGGCCGGGACGTGGCCGGGACTTCAACCGCTCCCCCAGCCGGCGCCGCCGTCCGCAAAGCCCAGCCGGCGGGCGAATCTTCCTTGATGTCGCAGGCGTCCGACGCATTCGGCCTGAACGACGACGGCGGGCAGGCCACGCCGCAGGGCTGGCAGTGGGCGCCGGCCATGCTGGGCCTGCCGATCTCGCTCGACGCCCCGCCTGTAACGAAAAGGCCGCTGGTAACCTGGGGCCTGAGCGCCCTGCTGGTCGCCCTTTACGCCGTCTGGGCGATGGGCGGCACGCTCGAGGCGAACATAAAATACTGGGGCTTCATCCCGGCCGAATGGGCAAGGCACGGCGGAATGACGATCCTGACATGCTTCTTTCTGCACGCCGGCCTGCTGCACGTCCTTTCCAACGTCTATTTCTTCCTGATCTTCGGCGACAACGTCGAGGACGCCATTGGCAGGCTGAAGTTCGTCATATTGATATTTTTGGCTCACATTGCCGGCATCGGCCTGCACGCGCTCGTCGGGACCGAGCCGTCCGTCCCGTGCGTCGGGGCAAGCGCGGGCATCTCAGGCGTGCTGGCGTTTTACGCCGTCAGCTACCCGCAGGCCCGCGTCGGCCTGTTCCTGAGGTTTATATGGCTGAGGATCCGCGTCTGGACCGCGCTTGTCCTCTACATCGCCCTGCAGCTCCTGGGAATGTTGGCGGCATCCTACGGCCACGGCGACCAGGTCGCATATTCCGCCCACGTCGGCGGACTCGCCGTGGGTTTGCTCGCCGGCTTCGCCGCCAGATTCATGAAAGAACAGAAATTTTAAACAGCATTGCCAGCGGGCAAACCCCAATCGGAGAAAGGTTAGATATGCGAAAACCTCATAATGTTGTTTTGCAAAAACCGGACGGTGGACTTGAAATTCATGCAATGAAGAAGTGGCTTCGGGATAACCCTGATTGTTTGCCTGAAGGAATGGACCCGGATGAAAATACTTCTCATGAATTGAGGCAGGCACTTTTTAATATCGGTTGGGGCCTTAAAATTAGAGACGATCAAGTTCTACTAATCAAACCCGCCGAAGATGGAGGAACGTCGATTAATGACGATAATATCCCGATAGAAAAACCTGATGATGAAGATGAGGAAGATATCGAAACGGAAGAGATTACTTTTGGACTTGAACGGGATTTACAACTCGCATTACGGGCTAATATCCAGCAACTTGAAGCGGGCTTAAAAATTATTGATGGCGGTAAAGAACGTGTAACTGAGGCTGGCCGAATTGATATTACCGCCGCAGACATCAAGGACAATGTAGTGATTATCGAGTTAAAGGCAGGGACAGCATCGCCGCAAGTAATTGCCCAAGTTTTGGCCTATATGGGCGCAATTTATGAGACCGACAAGAAGCCGGTGCGAGGCATATTGGTGGCCGGAGACTTTCATAAGCGAGTTATCCTGGCGGCTCGTGCTATTCCAAACCTGGAATTAAGGAAATACTCAATTAAGTTCGCGTTTGAGCCGGTGGAATAAAAATTCAGGCCGGTGGCACCGTCGGTCTTGCGCCAAGAGGTAAAAATGGGTGGCATGTTCGCATCTGTTTTATCTCGGCGCAGTGCAACGAAGCCGGATTGCGAGCATGTGCTTTTTTAAACAATGTTTTGAAATCCAGACACATGTTATATGGTCAAAACATGCGTGATGGGCGGATGCGAAAAAAACACATGGCCGCAGACAGATGCGGCCAATGGCACCTGCGCCATGGGCGAATCTGTTTGCGGGCATGCGATGGTCGAGCATTGTTCGGAAGAAAGGAAAGGGAAGATGAAGGCACAGATAGGCATTATCCTGTTGTCAGTTATTTTTGTCTGGATCGGCGGATGCGCGGCGTCTGACGTTTCGGGCGGCAAATCACCGGGGACGGGGCCGGCGGCATCGGCGTGGCAGCAGGAGTTCAACCTGTCCAAACGCATCCTGGTATCTATCGGCCGGAACCCGTATTTCATCCTGGAACCGGGCTATCAGCTCGTCTTCGAGAGCAAAGGAGAGAAGCTGGTCATCACAGTTCTGGACGACACGGTGAAGGTAGGCGGCGTAATGACGCGCGTGGTCGAGGAACGCGAGTGGAAGAACGATCAGTTGATCGAGGTGTCGCGGAATTTCTTCGCGATAGACAAGGACACGAAGGACGTTTTCTACTTCGGCGAGGAGGTGGATGATTATGAGAACGGAAAGATCGCAGGCCACGGCGGGGCGTGGCGGGCGGACAAGGCCGGCAACAGGGCGGGCCTGATCATGCCGGGCGCTCCCAGGGTCGGCATGAAATACTATCAGGAGATCGCCCCCGGCGTCGCCATGGACCGAGCCGAGGTCGTCAGCCTCGATGAAAAGCTCAAAACGCCGGCCGGCACGTTTGACAAATGCCTGAAGATACAGGAAGGTTCGGCCCTGAAGCCCCTGGAAAAAGGATTCAAGACATACGCCCCGAGAATCGGCCTGATTCAGGACGGGGATTTGCTCCTGGTAAAGCACGGGTTCAACAAGTAGGCATAAACATCTGTGACGCACCTGGCCAAACACGGCAACGAAGGAAATCCTGATGGAGTATTGGTGGCTGTCGATCATAACAATACCGGCGTTGGCTTTAATTTTTTGGATTGTCTATAAACTGGCCGCCGGCAGATCCGCCGGGCCCACGGGCGGGGCGAGCAGGGCGTTTTTCCGCAAGGCGATATTGTCCGCCGTCATTCTGAACTTCGGAGTATGGGGAGTCGGCACGGTTACACTGCATGGAGACGCGATATCCGGCAAGAGCCGGAACGATAAATGCTATGTCGGCTGGAAAGGGCAATACACGGAAGTGTCAAAAGGAACGTATATCTACAGTTACATCCATACCTGCGTCACCATAAGCTCTTTCCCCCTGGCGATTATTTTTCTGGCAGTTGCGGATTTCAAAAAAAGAAGCTGACCGACGACGTTTCTATATCTGCTTCGGCGGGTCGTCGAGGAGTTTGCCGGGCGCCGTGGCCGTTTCCGCCGCCGAGGCGCAATTGAGCTTTGTTATCGCTCTTTTACATTTTTCCAAAGTTTCAAGATCACAGCCTATTCGCAATTCCTGTTGGAGTGCACCTATTGCTTTTAAATTGCCCAGTCTGCCAAGGACATATTCCGAAACATCGCGAACTATCTGATTCTGGTCGTTCTGCGATGACCGTCTCAGCGGTTCAGCCGCTCTTGGGTCGCCCAGTTTACCAAGAGCAATAACGGCTCTCATGCGAACAATTTCGTTTTTATCCCTCTGCAATGCCTGAATCAGCGGGCCAACCGCTCTTGCATCACCGACGTAGCCAAGGAATTCGGCCGCAATATAGCGAACCTGACAATTCTCATCATCAAGCAAGGAAACAAGAGCAGATGTTGCGGCATTTCCTGTTGCCAGTAAATCATCTTCGGCAAAACTATATTCACGTGGTGCCGGCCATGCAAAAAGTAGAACATTTTTCTCCCTCGGCTTTGGTTTTCCTTTCAGCAGGAAATCCAGATTCCATTCCCTGAAGAACTTTTCTGTCCTTGAATCTGGATAATCGGCGGCCTCGTAGACAAGTTGGCAGACCTTGCGGTCGAGGGCGTTGGACAGCCAGTACCAGTAATATCCGCCGATTCCGCCGGCCAGGACCAGCAGTATCGAACCAAGCCAGACTATCTTTCGCCTCCGGGGCATGGAGGAGATTATACCGCAAAATGCGGCTGAGAGCCGGAGGAAAAATCACAATGACCCGGCGGGACGCCCGCGACACTCGTTCATGCTGCAACGTTATAAGAGCCATTTTGTCAGCCTGATCTTCAAATTAAGCAATTTTATTTCGCCCCTTCAGGGCTTTACGAATTAATGGCGCCCGTTTTCCCAGGGCGTTGCCCTGGGCTGTAATATTTTGCCCTTTCAGGGCTGAAATCGATCAGATGGACATCCATGCCTCGAATCGCAAATTTTGTGAATAGCAGCCAAGTCATGAAGCCCCAAGGGGGCGCAATATTACAGCCCAGGGTGGAGCGCAGTCCGCCGAGGCGGACGAAGTGGAACCCTGGGTAGGATCGTCATTAGAAAGTTTCCAATTCTCGCTCGCGCCACGGCAGACGATCCGAAATCCCGGAACGCCCCGGCCAAGGGTTTTCGCGAATCACTCGAGTGTAGCGGGAAAAAAGTAACACCCTCACCCTACCCTCTCCCTGAAGGGCGAGGGGTTAAAAAAGCAACCATCTCCACGGCCGGAACGCCTGCACCATAGAAAGAACACAGAATGCCGCGGCCCTTGTATCCGCAGAAAAGGCCCCGTAACATCGGTTCATGCGATCATTGTTTGACAAGGGCGATCAGCCTGCGGCCCGGCCGTCGGGGCGGGCCGTGGGCGTAGCCGTCAACGTGAACCTTTGGCGGAATTTTGACTACTGCTGGCCGGAAGGTCTGGGCCAGCCGCAGGTGGGCCAGCGAGTCCATGTGCCGTTCGGCAAGGCCAACCGGATGACGCTGGGATTTGTGGCCGAGCTGGATCGCCAGGTTCAGGGGGCCAGCCGCGACAGACTCAAACTGGTCGGCGAACTGATAGACAGCCAGAGCCTGCTCGATGGGCAGCTATGGCAGCTCGGGGCCTGGATGAGCAGATATTACCTGACCCCGCTTGGGATGACCTTGGCCGCGATGATTCCGTCGGCGGTCGGCAGGCACGCCACGAAGGAAGAGGTGGTCGTTTTCCTTTCGGCCGAGCGGAAGGACTGGCCGGCAGGACTTGGCGGCAGACAGAAGCGGGTCCTGGACGAACTGCTCGAGGCCCGTAAACAGGGGATCGAGCCGCTGACGCTGGAGGAACTGCTGCACCACAGCGGCGCCGGCAGGGACACGATAGGCCGGCTGGAGGCCCGCGGGCTGGTCAGGCAGAAGCGGCGGGCGGTGTCGCTGCCGGAACTCGGCCAGCAGGGGCACTCCGATCCGTTCAAACTCAACGAAGAGCAGCAGGCGGCGCTGCGGGCGGTGTCGCAAAAGATCGACGCCGGCGGATTCACCGTCAGCCTGATACACGGCGTAACCGGCAGCGGCAAGACGGAGATTTACATCCGGGCGATCCGTCAGGTCGTCGCCGCGGGGCGGCAAGCGATTCTGCTGGTCCCGGAAATCGCCCTTGCGACGCAGACGCTCAGCCGGCTGGTCCAGCGTCTGCCCCGCGTGGCCGTGCTGCACAGCGGACTGACGGGCGCGCAGCGGGCGTTTTACTACCAGCAGATTCACGACGGCCTGGCGTCGGTGGTCGTCGGGCCGCGAAGCGCCGTATTCGCACCGGCGGGCAAGCTGGGCCTGATCGTCGTCGACGAGGAGCACGAGCCGGGCTACAAGCAGGACTCGGCCCCGCGATATCACGGGCGCGACGTGGCGATAATGCGCGGCTCGATCGGCGGGCTGCCCGTGCTGCTTGGCTCAGCCACGCCATCGCTGGAGAGCTACCACAACGCCCAGGCCGGCAAATACGCCATGATACGCATCGCGCATCGCGTTCGCGGCCTGCCGATGCCCAAACTCCAGATCGTCCACCTGCGGCACGAGATGCAACCAGGGCGGGTCGAGCTTATCGGCAAGACGCTGACGTTCAAGATCGCCTCGACGCTGGACCGCCGCGAGCAGGTCATCCTCCTGATGAATCGCCGGGGCTACGCCAGCCACGTCTTTTGCCCCAAGTGCCGCTGGATAATGGGATGCGAGTCGTGCACGCGGTCGATGGTGTTTCACCAGGCGACGCAGCTTGCGGTCTGCCATCACTGCGACCGGACGGCGCTGCTGCCGGACTGCTGCCCGGCATGCAAGGGAAAACTCCTGCTGTTCGGCTACGGCATACAGAGGATCGAGGGCGAACTGTCGCGGAAGTTTCCGACCGCCCGCGTCGCCCGCATGGACAGCGACACGATGACCTCCCCTGCCCAGTTCCGCCAGGTCTTCGAGGCCTTTTCCAGCGGGCAGGTGGACATATTGCTCGGGACGCAGATGGTGGCAAAGGGGCTGGATTTTCCTCGCGTCAGCCTGGTCGGCGTTGCCTCGGCGGACACCTCGCTGGAGATTCCCGACTTCCGCGCGGCCGAGCGGACGTTCCAGTTGATCGTGCAGGTGGCCGGCCGGGCCGGCAGGGCCGAGCTAGCCGGCGAGGTCGTCGTCCAGACGCTGCACGGCGAGGACCCGGTCATTCAGTTTGCGGCCAGCCACGACTATGAGTCCTTCGCGAAGTACGAACTGCCGTTCCGCTGTTCGCCGGGGATTCCGCCGCTGCCTCCGTTCGGCCGGCTGATAAGGTTCTTGTTGCGCCACGAGCGGCAGGACGCGGCGGACAAAGCGGCGCAGGAACTTGCGGGCAGGCTGAAAAAAATCCTGAAAGGCCCCGACATCGTTATCGAGGACGCCAAGCCGTGCGGCGTTCTGAAGGTCCGCGACCAGTTCCGTTTCGAGGTTCGTGTTTATTGCACGCGGCCGGGCGCAGTCCAGCAGGCGCTGGCCGGGCGGATTGGCGAAATCTCCGAAAAGCTCCAGGCCGAACTTGTCATCGATGCCGACCCTATCAATATGATGTAACTGCCTAAAAAAACTTGACCTTGGCGTCGTCGGGGATTAAAAAGCTCAATTCGCTTTGCGGCGGGGTTATGCGCTGAAACGCCAAAACCGGATTTTAGTCCATCCGCCGCGAGCAGGCTGTTGAAAAAGTAGCATGGGCATCTTGCCCATGAGTATCACGGCCGTCACGGCCGTGGTTTTTGTTGTTATTTTTCATTTCAGGGGCAAGATGCCCCTGATACTCACGGGCGAGACGCCCGTGCTACTGTGAGAAAGTCGCCCTGTTGGCAAATATGGCAAAGAGACCGAAAAAGAGCGTCGCCGGCAAGTGCGCTGCGGCCGCGGAGGCTGCCGTGTCGGCCCAGCGCCTGGCCGAAATGAGGCACAGGATCGACGAACTCGACAGGCAGATCGTCGAGGTGCTCAACTCGCGGGCCAACGTGGTTGTCGAGGTCGGCAAGCTCAAGCGGGCCGACGGAAAGCCGATCTACGCGCCCGACCGCGAGCACGTGGTGCTGTCGCGGGTGGCAAGGCTCAATCACGGCCCGCTGCCGTCCAGAACCCTCGCCGCGATTTACCGCGAGCTGATGAGCGGCTCGTTCGCGCTGGAGAGGCCGCAGCGGATCGGATACCTGGGCCCGGAGGGCAGCTTCTCGAACATGGCGGCCCAGAGGAAGTTCGGCTCATCGGTGGAATACCGCCCGCTGGCCGACATCCGGGCGGTCTTCGAGGAAGTCGCCCGCGGGCACTGCGACCTTGGCATCGTGCCTATCGAGAACAGCGTGGGCGGCGGAGTGATCGACACGATGGATTCGTTCATCGGCGCGCATGTCTACGTCTGCGGCGAGGTGATCCTGGAGGTGCATCACAATCTTCTGGCGAATTGCCCGGCCGGCAGGATAAAGGCGGTGGCGTCCAAGCCGGAGGTCTTCGCCCAGTGCCGCAACTGGCTTTCGACGAGTTTTCAGCAGGCCGAACTGGTGCCTGTGGCCAGCACGTCGCGCGCAGCCGAGATGGCTGCGAGCCACAAAGGCATGGCCGCCATCGGCTCGACTCTGGCGGCGGAACTTTACGAACTGAAGGTCATCTTCGCCAACATCGAGGACACCGCGAACAACATGACGCGGTTTTTCGTTATATCCACCGCGCCGGCCAAACGGACCGGGACCGACAAGACCTCGCTGGTTTTCACGACGGCCCACCGGGCCGGAGCGCTGGTGGCGGTGCTCAACGTGCTGGCAAAGCACGGCGTGAACCTGACGAACATAGACACCAGGCCGTCAAAGAGGCGGAACTGGGAATATTATTTCTTCGTGGACGCCGAAGGGCACTGCGAGGATGAGCATTTCACCAAGGCGCTGGCCGCCGCCCGCGACCACTGCGGCGAACTGCACGTGCTGGGCAGCTTTCCCAGGGCCTCGGAGCCCGTATGAAACGGCAAAGAATGTGAATGGCAATCGTGTGGCTCAGCCGCCCTCGGCTAAGCATGCTTTGTGAATAATTTTGGAAAAGCACACCCGAGGGCGGGTGTGCCACATATTAAGGGCTGATAAATGTCGAGAAAGCTTTTCATAGCCGGCAACTGGAAGATGAACCTGAACTGCGCTGGCGCCGTCGATCTGGCCAAGGCGCTGGTAAAAGAGATCGGCGGCGCAGACAGCGTCGATCTTGCAGTCTGCCCGCCGTTCATATATTTGCAGACGGTCAAGGCGGCGACGTCAGGCAGCAGGATCGCCGTCGGCGCGCAGGACATGTTCTACGAGAACGACGGGGCGTTCACCGGGGAGATTTCCGGCGCGATGCTCAAGGACGCCGGCTGCCGGTACGTCATCCTTGGCCACAGCGAGCGCAGGCATGTCATCGGCGAGACCGACGAACTGACAAATCGCAAGCTGCTCAAGGCCCTTGCCGACGGGCTGGACGTTATCTTCTGCGTCGGAGAGCTTCTGGCCGAGCGGCAGGCCGGCAAGACGCTGGATGTGGTCAGCCGTCAGGTGAAGATCGGCCTGGAAGGCGTCGACAAGGCCAAGGCCCAAAGGATCACCATCGCCTACGAGCCGGTCTGGGCGATAGGAACGGGCGTAACCGCCACGCCGGACCAGGCACAGGAGGTCCACGCTTTGATCCGCAAGCTGCTGGCGGACAAATACGGAAAAGACCTTTCGCAGACAATGAGGATACAATACGGCGGTTCGGTGAAACCGTCCAACGCCAAAGAACTGCTCAACCAGCCGGACATTGACGGGGCCTTGGTCGGCGGGGCGAGCCTCAAGGCGGCGGATTTTGTGGGAATAGTCAGGGCGGGCCTGTAGAATGGCAATCAAGCGGCCGGGCAGACCGGCCGGACACTGACGGAGAAAGATAAAAATGCTGGCTTTCTGGAACGGTTTTCTTGCGGTGCTGTTCATAATCATCTGCTGCCTGCTGGTGATAGTGGTCCTGCTCCAGAAGGGCAGAGGCGGCGGACTCGGCGCGGCGTTCGGCGGCGCGGGCACGGCGGCGTTCGGCACGCGGACCGGCGACGTATTCACGTGGATAACGATCGTGCTGACCGCGATGTTTCTGCTGCTGGCGATAGGCGCATCGTTCGCCTATCGCGATTCGTCGGGCCAATTGCCCTATGTTACCATCCGCGTCGATAGCGAGGATGGCGGAGCGAAACATCTTGCGCTGAAGGCCGGCAGCGACAAAAAAGTTAAGATTTATTACACGCTGGACGGCGGCGAGCCGACCGAGAAATCGGCCCATTATGCCGGATCGCTGATCGAACTTAGGCGGGGCCAGGTTCTCAAGGCCCGCGCTTTCAGACACAACTGGGAACCGAGCGAGATAGCGGTTCATTCCTGGGAGACGCCCGCAACCGCCAGCGCCCCGGCCAGTTCGCCGGCGGCCACATCCTCATCCCCGGCCGGGGAAGTTCAGACAGCCCCCGCCTCCGGCCCGGCCGGCGCGACCCTGCCGGCGGCAACCCAACCCGGCAGGTAAGAGCCTATTTAAGTCAAGGAGCCCGATTTGCTAAGGTCGATGACAGGATTCGGCGCCGCGTCCGGCGAGATTCAAGGCGTCTCTTACGCCGTGGAGGTCCGGTCCGTGAACAACCGGTACCTCAAGCCGGCCATCAGGCTGCCGGAGTGCATCGCGGGTTTTGAATCGGAACTGGAATCGCTGCTGCGGAACAGGCTGACCCGAGGCAGCGTAACGCTGACGGTCAGGATGAAGGTTCCCCAGGAGCAGGCCGCCAGCCGGGTGAACATGGCGGCGATCAACAGCTATCTCGACCAGCTTCGCCAGCTCGAGGTCGAGGGCAACTCGACGCTGCGGATCGACCTGGCAGGCCTGCTGGCCCTGCCGGGCGTCTGCGAGCCGCCTCCGCTGGAGGAACTGGCCCAGGCCGCGCACGACGGGCTTGTCGGACTTATCGAAAAAGCTCTGGCCGGCCTCATCGAGATGCGGACCCGCGAGGGCAGGACGCTCGCGCTGGACCTTGATAACAATTGCCGGGCGATCGAGCAGCAGCTTGCGATGGTCGCGGAAAAAGCCCCGGGCGTGGTCAAGGATTATCACCGCCGCCTGGCCGACAGGGTCGCCGAGCTGACCAACGCCGGCAAGATAGACATGGACGCCGAGGCGCTTGCCCGCGAAGTGGCAATCTTCGCCGAGCGGTGCGACATAGCCGAGGAGATCAGCCGGCTTCGGTCGCACGTGGAGCACTTCCGCAAGGCGATGGCCGAGCCGGAGCCGGCCGGGCGGAAGATTGATTTTATCGCACAGGAGATGCTCCGCGAGGCCAACACGATCGCGTCCAAGGCCGCCGACGCCGCGATCGCACGGGCGGTCGTCGAGATGAAGACGGCGATAGACCGGATAAAGGAACAGGCCGCCAATGTCGAGTGAGCGGCCAATTCCGTCCGGTCCGCCAGGCGGGATAGTGGTTATCAGCGGACCTTCGGGCGTCGGCAAGAGCACGATAGTACGCCAGGCCGTCGGGCAGACCGGCGTCGAGATGAGCGTCTCGGCCACGACCCGCAGGCCCAGGCCCGGCGAAAAAGACGGCGTGGATTACAGGTTCGTGGACCGCGAACAGTTTGAGCGGATGACGCGGCAGGACGAACTGCTGGAATGGGCGAAGGTCTTCGACAACTATTACGGCACGCCGGCCGGGCCGGTCAGAAAGGCCGTCGAACAGGGAAAGACGATAGTGCTGAACATAGACGTGCAGGGCGGCCAGCAGGTGGCGCAAACTTTCCCCGGCGCGACGTTCATATTGATTCTGCCGCCCGGCGAGAAGGCCCTGGCCGAGCGGCTCGCCGGCCGGAAGACCGAAACGCCGGAGCAGTTGAAGGCCAGATTGAGCAAGGCGATGGAAGAAATCCGGCAGGCGAAACTGTCGGGAGTGTATAATCACGAGGTCGTCAACGACAGCCTGGCCGACGCGGTGCGGCAGGTCGTCGGGATAATCAAGGAGTCGCGGAAAACATGATAGAGGCACTTAAAGGCGAAGAGATCATCAACAAGGTCGGCGGACGGTTCAAGCTTACCGCGCTGATACAGAAAAGGATGCTGGAGCTCATGCAGGGCGGCAGGCCTTACGTCCAGCGGAAAAAAGGCATGACCGACATGGAGGTCGTCATACAGGAGATCCTCGAGGACAAGATCGGGATCGACTTCGAGAAGTCCGACATCCTGCGGCCGGAACAGTTGAAGTAAGGCGCATGTAAACGCATAGATGGCGTTTACGTTTGATAAAAAATAACAAATATCCCCCTGCTGGCGGGCTTGTCGATTTAGTTGGCACGCGAATTGCCATCTTGACAGGCATGGTATAATCGTGCCCGTCAAGGAGAACAGCATGAGACGATGGGCTACGACATCGATGGATCGAACTCAAATACTTCTGTT
>JACRIL010000121.1 GCA_016235825.1 Planctomycetota bacterium | reverse complement strand
GTACGTGTTCAACATCGGCCGCAACTGCTGAATCTGTTTGACATCCATGCCGTAGCTCCTTTGCTGTCAAGGCGTCCTGTAAGGAACCATCGGATGGCTGGATGAATTTTCTTGAGCTAAAGTCTCGTTGTAGTGCTAAGAAGAGCATAATAATAGTGGAAGACGAGCGGGACATGGCCGACCTTGTCGCCGCCAGGCTGCGGCGGGAAGGATACAAGGTCGCGCTCACTTACGACGGCATTGCCGGCCTGGAGCTGATACGCTCCCAGCCGCCCGACCTGGTGTTGCTCGACATCATGCTGCCCGGCATGGACGGCATTGATATTGCCAAAACCCTGCGCGACGATCCCCGCACTGCCGGCATCCCCATCATCATGCTGACGGCAAAGAGCGAAGAAAGTGATATAGTGGTCGGACTCAAGTTCGGCGCGGACGATTACGTGACCAAGCCGTTCAGCATGTCCGTCCTGACGGCCAGGATCGACGCGATATTCCGCAGGATTTTATCGCAAGGCGATTCCGATAAAGCCATGCTGAAAACAGGCCCTCTGTTGATCGATCTTCAACGTTACGTGGTCAAAGTCGACAACAAACCTCTGGCGCTTACAACGACGGAGTTCAAGCTTCTGGCGGCCCTGGTCGCCGCGAAGGGGCGAGTGCTTACCCGCAGTCAATTGATGGATCATGCTATAGGCCTGACCGCAGTCGTCAATGATCGCACGATGGACGTTCACATCACCACTTTGCGGCGAAAACTCGGCAAGGCTCGCGATTATGTCCAGACCGTAAGGGGTGTGGGGTATAAGTTCGATCCCGGCCCGACTGAAGGCGATGCCACTTGAGGTTCAAAAGCACATTCGTCAAGTTGTTCCTGGACAACCTGCTGGTTATGGCAGTCATAATCACTCTGGCCGGCCTGTTTACCTACCATCAGTTGGACTCCAATTTTCAGCGGGAAGCCAGACAAAACCAGGAACGTCTCCTGCATTTCGCCGCGACGTATTTTCAGGAGGCCTGGCCGCTGGACCAACCGCACGCGGATCAACTCTGCAAAAAACTTTCAGCCGACCCATCCGCGCGTCTGACCGTTGTCGCTGCCGACGGCGCGGTCCTGGGCGACAGCGATCCCAGGAACGACCCTCGCTCGATGAAAAATCATCGGACGGAAGACAGGCCGGAAGTCATGGCTGCCCTGTCGGGCAAAAACGGCAGCGATGAACGACGTAGCGAAACAATGGGTGTTCCGTTCAGGTACATGGCACAGCCGCTGATCCACAACGGCCAGGTTGTCGCCGCGGTTCGCCTGGCCGTGCCTGTAAAGACTATTGCTGAAAGTGAATCGCTTCTTCGCAATGCGGTTTTATGGTCCATCCTGGCCGGCACGATTGCCGCTGTTCTGCTGGGCCTGCTTACAAGCTGGATATGGTATGCGCCGCTGCGACGGATAACAAAAGCAGCCAGGCAGATCGCTTCCGGCGACCTGTCATCGGGAGCCAGGCTTGCCGGGAGTAACAGATTGTCCGAACTGGCCGTAGCGCTCAATGACATGCGCGACAATCTGGGCAAATATCTCGGCCAGATTGCCGCGCAACATCAGGATTTCCAGGCCGTGCTGGTAAATCTGAAGGAAGGCGTTATCGCTACCGATGCGAACGGACAGATAATTCTGATGAATCAGGCCGTCGGCAAGCTGCTGTCGGTTGAAATGACCGATGTCGTCGGCAAGCATATCCAATCGGTATTGCCCGCTATCGAAATTCTGGAGTTTTTTAACCGGACGGCGGCGTCCCAGACGCCCATACGCGACCAACTTGAGATCACTACCCCCGCAGGTCGCAGGACCATTGAAATACACGGCGCGAAAATTACGGGATCGATGAATATAACCTGTCTGCTTGTAATGCGGGATGTAACCGACCTGGCGACATCATCGGCGATGAAGGCACAGTTCGTCGCTAATGCCTCACATGAATTGCGAACGCCTCTGGCGACCATTCGGGCCGCAGTTGACTCGCTGGCCTCGGTGGAATCCGGAAATAACGAGGAGTTGACGAAACTGACCGGTATCCTTGACAGGCACGTCGGGCGTCTTGAAGACATGACCAAGGACCTTTTGGACCTCCACATGGTCGAATCGGCCAAGTTTTCCCTGCGGTTGCAGGACATCGCCCTCGGTGATTTGGCTGAGTGGACACAGGCACAGTTTGCCGCCCAGACCCAGGAGAAGGGATTGACCTTGGCAGTATCGACATCTCGTCCGGAACATCAGATTCGTTCTGATCGCAAGCTGCTGGAAATGATCCTTCGCAACCTGATTGACAACGCAATCAAGTTCACGCCTTCAGGTGGAGGAGTCGAATGCACATTTGACATTTCTGATCAGGGGACGACCCTGCGAGTCAGCGATACCGGCTGCGGCATCAAGCCAACAGATCAACAACGCGTATTCGAGCGTTTTTTCCAGGGCGATGCCGCACGCAGCGGCGACAGTAGGAACCGGGGCACAGGACTCGGCCTGGCTATTGTGAAGCATGCGGCGGATCGCCTTGGTGCAAAGATCGATTTGCGCAGCGAAATGGGGCATGGAACGACGATCATGGTGTTTCTATCTTGAAGCACGTCAGCTGGCCCCGATTAAACCAATGTTCCCTTTTTACGAACTCATAATCTCAAACTTACAAAAGCGGGATGCGTGAGTGTTTCGATGGAACAGTCAATCTTCCGGTGTTCGCTAACGAAACCCTCGCGCGTCCCGTCGGCTGTTTTTCGTAACATCATGCGATAGAACACGATGTGATCAACGGGACTCACTAGGGGCGCGTCCCGACGAATCAGAGAGGAATCGGCAAAAGAGAGAGAAAAACCCTATCTCTCGGCGTTTTTGGGGCAAGTGAGTCCCGTCGCTGGCGCAAAAATCCAGCCGGCAGAAATCGCCGAAAGTCTTGCACCCGTGCGGGTTAACGAAGCGGCCCGCCGGGTTTATCCAGCGGGCCATTTTCGATCAGAGAGTGTTTCGCAAAGATACACTCACTGGAGGCGGCGGGGATCGAACCCGCGTCCCGTGACGTTTCAGCGACGGTTTCTACGTGCGTAGTCGCGGTTTTAATCTCGCCAGAAGCGGCCCGCCTGCGACACGGTTCGCACCAGCCAGCCCGACCTTTGGTCCCGACGGCTTAACCGGGCGACTCTCCGTCGGCAAGCCCGCTGTTTCGTCCATCCGCCCCTCGCGGGCAAGAGACGGGGACGGGTCGCCTTATTTAGGCGGCCAGTCTATAGCCGTTATTGTCGGCATCTAGGTATTTTCCAGGGTGTTTAACCAGGCCTCCCTGGGACCTGGGCACGCCGCCGGCACATCCGTCGTCCGGTCGAATCCAATTCGCCCCCGGAACTAACCGTGGCATGCCGATATTATACCAGGCGAACCGGCGCCGCGGAGCATAAAATTTTCACCTGGCTGGATTTTCCCCCGGCTGCTCCATCGACATCGAAGTCGGATGGGCTGGAGATAAAGGGACGTTGATCCAACTACGTTGTGGAAATGCCGCATTGATCCGGGGATAATCTTCTATATGGTTTCAAAGCACGCCGCAATCCCATGCCGGTCCGCAGTACGTGCATGGTTGCGGGCGCATGAATAAAGGAGACCGGGAGATGATAAGATCGCCGACAATAGCCGCGTGTTTTTTATTCTTCGCGACAATGGCCGGATGCGATCGGCAGGATGTTCGCAATCAATTTTCGGGGCAAACCTCGCCGGCCAATAATGAACCGCCAGCTATGTGTTTGGCGATGTTCGAAGACGGCCTGCCGAGCAGATACATTATAAACGGAGGATGGCGAGATCCCTCGATGCCGATCGAACTTATCGTCTTGGGAAAGACCCGAGACATACCTGAAAATCATTCGGACGATGGTGAATCCGAGATCAAGGTTGAAAAGGTTCTTTACGGCTCATTGCCGGACGGCACGATACGATTAAAATATAAAATGGGGCATGACACGGAAAAATCCCACATTTTCGGACTCAAGCCGGCCGTATACGAAGATTCCTACCAGATAAAATACACAAGAGATGCTTCGGAACTCGACAACCAGAAGGCCCTGTCAGCCGCGAGATTCGACAATCATGTCCTCTCTTCCAGATGGATATTCATCGGCAGGGAACTTTCGGCGGGCGATGATTTCCTTCACGACGTGGAGATTGTGAAAAGCCTTCACGGGCCAGAGTTACAAAAGGGCCAAAAGATAACTGTGGAGATCGGCGGTTACCGCAATCAGAAGGGGAAGATCCCAAAGGTTCGCGACAGGGAAATGATCTATTTTGTCGGCTGCGCCAGGTTGGGCAAGGAATTCAGCGATATACGCCCGGAGAAAAAGACGGAGGAATCGATCTACATGTTAAGCACCCGCCTGCCTGTCGCTCTTGTCGATGACGTTAAGGCCGCGCTGGGAAGGCGAAATAATTATCCCATCGTGAAGGTCAACCTAAGTTACACGTATGTTGACACGATTCGTGAAATTTTATTCACCGGGACCAACGCCCAAGCGATCAGCATGTTAGGTTCGAGCGACGAGGCGGCCATGATACTGGGCAGGCGAACGCTCGAGTATCGCGGAAAGGATGCGAGAAAAGATCTCGCCGCGGCCCTTGAGAAGGATATGTTCCCCGCGAAGGCCGATTGCTCCATCTATCGGATCGAGAACCTTATCCTGCTGTTAAAGCTTGCCGGCCAGGCGAAACCTGAAGGCGATCTGGGACGGCTGACTGATAAATATTTGGAAGTCGCCGCCGTAGATCCTGCCGGCAAGTCCGTCAGCAGCCGGATTCTGACATGGTTTCTGCGGGCGTTCAACGAAAAGGACGTGATCGATCATTATTCAAAGAAGCTTTTGGCAATTCGCGACAAGGCCGAAGGAGAGTGGAAAGAAGATCTCCAGTCGGCAATGGACGCCGTGGACGTGGAATACAACATCGAACTCCTGGCGACACTGGAAAAATCTCGGGCTATCAAGCCTTTGACGCTCAATCAAACCGGAAAGATCATCGAGGCCCATTTTTCGGAGGATGGAAAGATTCTCCGCACCATAGACGCCGATACCGCACTATGCAACTGGGACGGCCTCACGCTTAAATTTATCAAAAGCAGCAGGCTCCCGGAAGGCATGTCGCCGGCAAGCGTCCGTCATTGCGACGGGAAATACGTTATATGCGCCCCGACGGAAGAATTGAGAAGATCAGGTTCCAGCCAGACTTCTCCGTTAAAGGCCAAAATTGTCGACGCCGACGACGGCGAGGTTCTCTGCGATGTCGTATTGCCGGTAAGAGGAGACTACGCTTCATTCAGCATTCACTGGATGAAAGATTCAAAATTCCTGTGCAACGGCGATGATGAAATTGTCATTCTGAACTGCGTTACCGGCGAAACGATTAAAACCCATAAGATTCAAGGGCGCGACGGCCTGGACCATCACATCCGCGGGATTAGTGAAGACGGCAGGACGGCATATTCGATTCAGGATCATCACAAAGGACGCGGTTTAGTGGTAGACACGATGGACATGGAGACAGGCAAGTGGTCGAATATCTGTGAAAATAAGGATGACTGCGGAAATTATGGGGGGTTGGTGCCCGGCGGCAAATATCTTTATACCATCAGTTCGCTTGTATACATCCTGGACCGTAAGACTTTGGAAATAAAAGCCAGGAAGAAATTAAACGGCCATTGGCCCAAAATATTTTTTTCGGCCGATGGCAGCCGTTATGCCGTGAGCATCTCAAACGATGCGTTTATAGACGACAAGTATAATTTTATCGAGGACAGGGAGCAGACCCTGATCCTGGTGGTCGACACAATCACCGGCAGGATGCTGTTCGCGGCACGATCGCCGGCGGATCGGGTCCGCCAGGTGGCGATTTCGCCTGACGGCAGGCGAGTGTCGGCGGTAACCGAAGACGGTTGCCTGAATATCTGGGAACTGAAAGATTAAAAAAGTTTTGTTCATTCTCAAAAGTGGTCGGGGAATGTTCATATACTGGACAAGACTGATGTTGTTAGCCCGTAAGGGCGTTTGCAAGTAGCCCCGCCCGAAGCGAAGCGGAGGGCGGGGTTACAGGTGTCGGCCAATTCGAGCCCCCTGTGGGCGATTGATGGATATCAGTTTTTCCTGCCAGAGTTTTTTCACCAGGATTCGTCGACTTCTGGAATGTTTTGCTATTTTTCACGGCAGATGAATGTTTCGCCCAAGGCCATTGGCTGGGCCGATCATGGATTCCGGCGTGTCTGCCGTGGCGCAATCGCAACACATATGATGCTCAGATGACGACGCTCCCGGGGTTCCGCTTCGCCCGTCTGACGGCTGGACTGCGCTCCACCGCGGGGCTACTGGCAGACGCCCTTCGGGCCGAAAATATTGCGTCGAAAAAATTAATCGGATTCCAATGTCATCCTCCATAACTGATTCATTACTATCCGTTCGTGCCGATGGCCGAAAAAGTTGATAATGTTGTTTTGCCGCAAAGAAGCTATATCGCTCATCGTGTTTGGGGGAAGAGAAGCACAAGTTTGACAATCTGCCGGCGATCAATCCGTCGGGATATGGAAATAGTATGCCCAGAGCGCCAGTACCTCGCGGCCGAGATAATAGGGCATCATCCTCAGCGACTGGGATTCCTCCGCCGGGACGGTGTAAACCTCGCGGCCGTAGCGCTGGTAGGTCATCTTGATCCGCGGCAGGTGGTAAAAATGGCTGACCGCGAGGGCCTCGCGGACGCCAAGCTGCTCGAACATGGCGGCGGTATCTTTGACGGTGGCCATCGTGCTGACCCCGCCGGCGTCCAGGACGATCGCCGATTCTGGCACGCCGTGTTCCAGGGCGAGTTTCCGCATGGCCTGTGGTTCGCTTACGGGTCCTGGCCCCGGCCCGCCGGAGAGGATGAGCACGCCCGCCAAACCCTGTTTGTAAAGCCGGCAGCCGGTGGCGACCCGATCGCAGAGGGCGTTGCTGGGCCGGCCCTGCGTGTCCACGCCGGCCCCGAAGACCACTATCGCGTCGGCATGTCTGCTGTAATCGGTCATGCCGAAGCAATACATCTGGCCCAAGGGAAACAGTATAAGCAGCCCAAGCAGCACCATGCCGAACGCCACAAAGCCCCTTTTGCCCAGAGGCCTGTCCCACCCGGCCGAACGGAGCTTGATCGCAGCCAGCACAACCAGCATCGCCAGGCCGACCATCACGGAAAACGGGAACGCCGCGTTCGCATGGATAAACCTGACAGACCTGAGCGCGTAGTAGTGCATTGTGTTCCCCAGCGCCACGCACGAAAGTGCGATCACCATGATCTCGGTGAGTTTCCGCCGCCAGCCGGCAAGTTCCGGCCGGACAGACCATGCGATAAGGCACATCGCAAGGCACAGCAGAATGGGCACGCCGACCAGTTCGGGCAGGGGCTTCAGGTCGATCCACCAGAGGTTCATGTCGAACGCCGGACTGGCAAGCCGGCCGGCCAGATTCAGCAGGGTGAACAGACCCAGGAACATTGCTATAGCCCGGGGCGCGGCCAGCATGAATCGCCACCCCGGCCCGGCGGCGCCGGCACGGGCGTTTATCGACACAGATTTGCTTGTCGTCGTCATATCAAAATCGGAATGGTTTTCCCATTATAACCAATTTTACGGCCGCATGATTCTGATTGTTATGATATTCCGGGATGCGTCCGACGGCCAAAATAGAACGGGCGAACCGGCCGTAAGCCCGTTCGCCCGTTATTAGAGACTCCAAGTCTCCGTCCCGTCAGGCCTGTTTTAAAGGCCCCTGCCGGAACATTGGTCAGGCCTTTTTCAAGGCTGCACCTTTCCTCGCGCCCGTCCGTGGCGCGGCTTTCGCCGTCAACTGCAACCGGAAGTAGTGCCGCAGCTTCGGCACAGGTAGCAGCTGCCGTTGCGGACCATTATCGCCCCGCAATTGCCGCAGGGCGGCGCATCTTCCTGGAAATGGGCGTACTGAAGGTCGAGCCGTTCCAGGCGTGTGGCCGTTTTTCGTCCGGTTTTTTCGTCCGGCACAATCGCCGCGGCTGCGACCTTGACGATCCCTGCCGGCGCGGAGGCCTGCTCGAGTTCGCCCCGCCGAATCTCCGTGGCAGGCGGCGGGAAAATTGCGCCGACAGACCTCTTGACATCCGTGTGCGAGGTCTGGTCGGCGCGGCCAGGTTCCGAGGATGCGTCGTCCTTGACAGCCTCGGGCGCTGCACTAGGTGAAGAACGAACGGCTTTCACCGCCTCAATGGCCGAGCCGGGCGTTACCACCCCGTGCGTCTCGGCCCGCCTGGGCATGTTCTCCTTGCGGTAATCCTCAAGAAACGTCATGCCCAGCCAGCGGAATATGTAGTCGATTATGCTCTTTGCGAACGGGATGTCCTTGTTTGAGGTCATGCCGCTCGGCTCGAACCGCTGGTGCGAGAATTTTTTGACCAGCCCTTCCAGAGGCACGCCGTACTGGAGGCACAGGCTCAGTGCGGTGGCGAAGGCGTCCATCATCCCGCCGACCGTCGAGCCTTCCTTCGCCATCGTAACGAAGATTTCGCCTGGCGTTCCGTCCTCGAACAGTCCGACGTTGAGATATCCCTCGTGCCCGGCCACATCGAATTTGTGGGTGATCGCCGGCCTGGTTGCCGGCAGCCGCCTGCGGTGCGGACTTCGCACGATTATCGTCTGCGGTTCGGCCGGTTTGCCGGCGTCGGCCGCTTTGACGGCCTTGTTGACGTTCAGCGGCTGGGTCCGCTTCGAGCCGTCGCGGTAGATCGCCACGGCCTTGAGGCCCAGTTTCCAACCTTCGATATAAACGTTCATGATCTCATCGACCGTCGTGTCCTTTGGCATGTTTACGGTCTTGGAGATCGCGCCGGAAAGGAACGGCTGGACCGCGCCCATCATCCTTATGTGCCCCATGTAGTGTATGGCCCGCTGCCCCTTGGCCGGCTTGAAGGCGCAGTCGAAGACGTTGAGCTTTTTTTCCGAAAGGTGCGGCGAGCCTTCGATCGTGTCGTGCTCGTCGATGTAATCGACGATCTCGGTGATCTGCTCGCGGGTGTGCCCCAGTTTTTCCAGTGCCAACGGCACGGTGCGATTGACTATCTTGAACGTCCCGCCGCCGGCAAGGCTCTTGTATTTCACCAGTGCGATGTCCGGCTCGATGCCGGTCGTGTCGCAGTCCATCATGAAGCCGATGGTGCCAGTCGGCGCCAGCACGGTAACCTGCGAATTGCGGAAGCCGGACTGCTCGCCGGCGGCGTAGGCCTCGTCCCAAGCCGCGGCAGCCGCCGCAATCAGATACGACGGGCAGTGATCCTTGCTCACGCCCTCGACCGCCGCGCGGTGCATCTTGGCGACCCGCAGCACGTGCTGTCGATTGCGATGGTACTGCGGGAACCCGCCCAACCTGCTGGAAAGCTCGGCGCTTGTCGCGTAAGCGGTGCCGGTCATCAGGGCCGTAACCGCCGCGGCATATCCCCTGCCGGAGTCGCTGTCGTAAGGCAGCCCCAGCGACATGAGCAGGGCGCCCAGGTTGGCGTAGCCCAGTCCCAGCGGGCGGAAATCGTGGCTGTTGCGGCATATCCGGTCGTTGGGGTAGCTGCCGCGATCGACCAGTATCTCCTGGGCGATGATGAAAATCCGGACCGCGTGCCTGAACCGCTCGATATCGAACGTGCCGTCATCCTTGCGGAACTTCATGAGGTTCAGGCTGGCCAGGTTGCAGGCCGAATCGTTGACGAACATGTATTCGCTGCACGGATTGGACGCGCATATCTCGCCGCCCTCCGGGCAGGTGTGCCAGCGATTGATCGTGGTGTGATACTGCACGCCCGGATCGCCGCAGATGTGCGTGCCCTCGGCGATGAGTTTGAGCAGTTCGCGGGCCTTGTGCTCGCCCATCGGCTGGCCGGAAGTTACGGCGTAGGTCTGCCATTTCGCGTCGTCCAGCGCCGCCTGCATGAAATCGTCGGTAACCCGAACCGAGAAATTCGCGTTCTGGAACATGACCGACGCGTAGGCCTCGCCGTTGAGCGAGCCGTCGTAGCCGGCCTCGATCAGCGCCCAAGCCTTTTTCTCCTCGACCGTCTTGGCCTCGATGAACTCCCTGATGTCCGGGTGGTCGCATCGCAGGCTCTGCATCTTTGCGGCCCGGCGGGTCTTGCCGCCGGACTTCACCACCGCCGCGATCTGGTCATAAACCCGCATGAAGCTCAGCGGACCGGAAGGCTTGCCGCCGCCGGAGAGTTTTTCACGGCTGGACCGCAGCGTCGAAAAATCGGTGCCGGTGCCGCTGCCGAACTTGAACAGCATGGCCTCGGAACGGGCCAGCCGCATTATGTCTTCCATAGTGTCGGAAACCGACTGGATGAAGCAGGCCGAGCACTGCGGATATTCGTAGCCCTGCTTGGAAACGGCGGGTTGATTGGCCTGTGCGTCCCAGTGGAAGTTGCCCTCCGAGCCGGCGATGCCCTTCTGGTGGAACAGCCCGACGTTGAACCAGACGGGCGAATTGAACGATCCGTATTGATTGATGCACAGATAAGTCAGTTCGCGATAGAACCGCTCGGCGTCGGCGTCGCTGGCGAATATGCCGTCCTGTTTGCCCCAGTCGGCGATGGTCCTGGTTACGCGATCCACAAGCTGCCTGGCGGAATGTTCCCGCTCGGCCTTGCCCTTTTCGCCGTAAAAATACTTGCTGGCAACGACGTTGGTGGCCAGTTGGCTCCAGTCGGCCGGAATCTCCACGTCGTTCTGCTCGAACACCGAGCCGCCCTTGTCGTCGCCTATGTGGGCGGCCCGCTTCTCCCACGTGATCTGCTCGAACGGGTGTTCGTCGGCGCTGGAAAAAACATGCTCTATCACAAGCCCCTCAAGGGCACTTCGGGACGAAGTGCGATTATCCCGGGGCTTCCCAGCGCTATCAGACGAAACCTGCTTCGCCATCGACTATCTCCTATTAGCATACACCGAGGCGGGCAATCCTTTCCCACAGCCACCCGAAGTCGGCAACGACTTTCAAAAATGCCGCCCTTCATTTAATCTTATACTGCCTTTGGGCAAGAATGAACGTTCCTCGGCAATAATTTCGCAACTATACCCAATCTATTGTGTAAAGCAACCTAAAACAACTCAAAATATAGTAATCTCTTGCAACACATTGAAAACCAAACACTTCCATAACTCAATTTAAACACAAATTTTACCTGCCTACATCTGCCAACACCTAACATTATGCTAATATGCCGGGTTTTCCGTTCGCCTACACCCAATAGATAGATTTTGTCAATTAACCGGGCACAACCGGTAGCTAAACTGTTGATTGATGTCATTAATAAACACCGGGTGAACGTCCTTCGGCTTTCAGTTGCGGATTTCCGGCAGTTTTTCGCTGATAAAGAGGCTGGCAAAGGGATCGTTATTTGAAAAAATAGTGCAGGCCGGACTTGAACAAACAGGGTGACAGGACATAATATGTGTTTCGGGTGCGACGCGTAATCGCGCATGGCTAAAGATATCTCCAGAATCAGGAGCTGACATTATGGCACACACGATCACCGATGCCTGCACGGCATGTGGCACATGCAAGGATTCCTGCCCCGCCGAGGCGATCAAGGAAGGCGAAAAGAAGTATTCGATTGACCCGGACACCTGCATCGACTGCGGCAGTTGTGTGGATACCTGCCCCAGCAAGGCCATCAAGGAAGGCTGAATGTCCAGGCTAATAAGAGACTCGGGCCGGTCCAAACCGGCCCGTTTTTTTTGCGCGTCTCCGGGCCATCCGCAAATTCCGGCCGTCAACGCAAATAAATGCGAAACAACATTGCTTCAGAACTGTTACAATTCTTAGAGCCTATCCGAATAACTACGATGAGCCATTGTAGTTATCCGGATAGGCTCTTATACTGAAATGCCGGCATAGTGCCGGTCCCGATATACCTTTTTAAGGGATGCTCGCGATGAAAATGACCGACGCAATTGCAGGCATCGTCCTGGCCGCCGTCCTGACGTGCTGGAGCGGCTCATGGACGACTGCCCGGGGGCAGAACCAGGAACAGGATCCGCAGACAACCACCCGGCCGGGCCCCAAGGTCATCATAAAAAATAAAGTAGTGAAAGTGGGCGCTGACGGCCAGGTCCAACCCGACCCGGACGATACAACACCCCAGCCGGCTGATCCGTCCGACAACTTTGGGGGCAGTGCGACGCTTCCAGCTACCCAGCCATCGACCCAGCCTTCCACCATGCCTACGCCCAAAGACCTCGAATCATGCAATAAGGCGTACATGCAGGGTTATTTTGAATTGGCCGCCAGAGGCTATCGCGAGTTTATGTCCGAACCGAAACAGCAGGTCGCCGCGTCAAAAGGACTCAGCGAGGCCCTTTCCATGCTCGGCCGATACTCCGAGGCCATCGACGCCCTGAAGACCGTGCAGGAAGCCGGGCAGGGTGCGTCGGACTGGAACCTCGCGATGGCCCAGGCGCTGGGCAACGTAGGCCAGTACGAAAAGGCCCTGGAGCATGCCAACAAGGCAGGCCAGTTAAGGCCGGCTCACGCCCAGACAATCATGATCCGCGGCAGTCTGCTGGAGACCCTCGGCGAGGACGATCAGGCGATTGGGGTTTACAGGGGCATCGCGGACGTGCTGAAAAAGGACAGCTTCAAGAAGGACGCCGAGGCCCTCGTAGCGCTGGGGCAGGCCCTGGACCGCGAGGGCGTGCTCACGGGCAAGAAGGCATCCGATCTGGCCCAGAACATCCTGGACAACTATTTCCGCGAGGCCTTCATGAAGGTCGACAAGGATTACTGGCCCGCCAGGTTGGCAACGGGCGCCTTCCTTCTGGCCAAGCACAGGCCCGCCGAGGCGGCCAAGGAATTCCAGGAGGCGATGAAGAAGGTCAAGGTGTCCAACGGCCTGCCCGACGCATGCGCCGGCCTGGCCGCCTGCGAACTGGGCCGCATGGGATTTGAAAAATGCCTCTCCTGGACCGACACGGCCCTGAAGGTCAACCCCAACCACCCCGACTCGCTGCTGCTCAAGGCCGCGTGCTACCTGCAATGGCGGAAACTCGAAGAGGCCCCGCCGATCATCCAGAAGGTGCTGGATTTCAACCCGAATCATCTTGAGGCCCTGAGCATGATGGCCTCGGCATGGATACGGATGGACAAGCCCGACAAGGCCCAGGAATTCATCGACCGGGTCAACAAGATCAATCCGCGATATGCCGGGCTGCCGACGGCCATCGGCGATTGGCTGTCGTCGGGCAGGCGTTTCAACGAGGCGGAAAAGCACTTCCTCAAGGCCATTGAAATCGCGCCGCACCGTTCCGAGCCGTTAATGAGCCTGGGCATGCTCTATCTGCAGACCGGCGAAGAGCAGAAGGCCCGGGATGCCCTCGGCAAGGCCGTCAAGATCGACGACTTCCGGGCCGACGCGATGAATTATCTCAACCTGCTCGACAAGCTGCTTGACAAGGATATTTACCTCGTGAAGGAGACCCCTCACTTCACAATCAAGGTCAGCGCCAAGGAAGACGCCGTCATGCTGGACCATCTTGCCGAACACATGGAGGCGATATATCCGAAAATATGCGGCGACTTCGACTTCCAGATGCCCGGCAGGACGCTCATCGAGATTCTGCCGACTCACCAGGATTTCTCGGTTCGTCTGAGCGGCCGCGACGGCGTGCCGACGGTCGGCGCATGCACGGGCAGAGTGATAGCCCTTGCCGCGCCAAGTCCGGAAAGAAGCCCTTTCGGCATGCACGACTGGGCCACCGTCCTCCAGCACGAGTACACGCACACCGTAACGCTCGACGCCTCCGGCAACCGCATCCCGCACTGGTTCACCGAGGGCTGCGCGGTCTGGGAACAGCCCGACAGAAGGAGTTGGCAATTCGTCAATTTCCTGGTCAACGCCACCAGAAACGACAAACTTTTCTCCGTCAAGGACCTCGACTGGGGCTTTATCCGCCCCAAGACCCAGAATGACCGCGGCCTGGCCTACGCCCAGGCGGAGTGGATGTTTGAATACATCGTCATCACGAGGGATTTTTCGGTCATCGCCAAAATGATAAAGGGTTTCAGGGATGCCAAGACCCAACCGCAGGTCTTCCAGGATATCCTGGGCATCGCCGAAGACCAGTTTGACAAGGATTTCCGGGCATGGGCCAAAAAGCAGGTCAAGGAATGGGGATTCAATCCCGAGCCGCCGCCGAAACTCCAGGACACATCCAAGGAAATCGAGAGCAAGCCCGACGACGCGCAGACCATGGCCAGGCACGCCCAGGCCCTGGTGGCTATGCGAAGAAGCAGCGACGCCAAGGCCTTCATCGACAAGGCGCTCGGCATCGACGAGAACAACAAACTGGCCCTGGCCGTCCTGGCGGAACTCCAGTTTGCCGAAAAAAAGTATGACGACGCCATCCGGACCGCGCAAAAGCTGGAGGAAGTCGATCACGAGACCGTAACGGTTCCGTACATTCTCGCCCACTGTTACGTGGGGAAAAAAAGCTGGGAACAGGCGATTGCGGCTCTGGAACTGCTCAAGCAGCGCCAGCCGATGGACCCCTGGGCCTACCAGAACCTGGCGAACCTTTACAGCCAGTTCGGCCAGCCTGACAAGGCCCTGCCGAATCTCATTGAACTGGACCGAAGGACCACCAACGATCCGGCGTTCGCCAAGCAGATCGCGGAGATATATCGCGGGCGGAACGAGTTCGCGCCGTCGCTGGATTATTTCAGGAAGGTAACCCGCATCAATCCGTACGACCCGGCGATTTACGACTCGATAGCCGGAATACAGTTGAAGGCCAAACAATATCCTCAGGCCGTTCACGCGGCCAAGATGATACCGCTGCTTCTGCCCGACGTGGCCAAGTCGTGGGAGACGCTGGCAGCCGTGCGATACAAGGCCGGCAAGGCCGCCAAGGACAAGGACGAACTTCTCCTGGCCAAAAAGGACGCGCAGAAGGCCCTGGAGCTCGATCCGGCCTGTAAGGCCAAACAGGTGCTTGACAATGCCGACGCGGAACTGCAAAAACTGGGCGTTACTGCCAGCGCGCCGGCAAATGCCCCGGCAACCGCTCCGGCCGACAAGGGCGACAAATGAGGATCGGCGAGTTTCAGGATTTCATCCGGCAGAAATATTGCGAAAGAGACACTCAGCGCGGCACGCCGGCGACCTTCATGTGGTTCGTCGAGGAGGTCGGCGAGCTTGCCACCGCCCTGGCCGGAAACGACCAGGACAATAAGGCCGAGGAGTTTGCCGACGTCTTCGCCTGGCTGTGCACGCTGGCCAACATCAACGGGGTCGATCTGGAAAAGGCCGTCGAAAAATACACCGTCCGCGGAAAACCAGGTTTCAAATAATTGAACTTGCTGCCGATTCCGCAAACGCGGCGGCGCGGCAGGTGCTCGCCTTTTCCGAATATGCCCTCGGCGGTTCCAATCCAGTTATTTCCAATTGATTTTCAGGCCTGCAACTCTTTAAGTAAAGCATATCGCCCGGCGTTTTAACCGGCGGAAGGATCGGACATGAAAAACCAATTTGGGAAAAGTTTCATGGCGTGGCTTGTCTGCCTTGCAGCCTTTGCGCCAGTCTCTTGGTGCCAGAATACAGCCGGCAAGACAAAAGACAAGCCAGCTACTCCTGAAGAAGTCCAGAAAGCCATTCAGAAAGGCGTGGATTTTCTCCTATCCATTCAGAAGCCCGAGGGCAACTGGGAACCTGCGCCGCTTGAGTGGGATAAAACCGGCATAGGTTTTTTGACCGGGCCAACGGGTGCGGCCATCTACGCACTGCTGGAATGTGGAGTCGATGTTAAAGACCCCAAAATAGTCAAAGCGCTGGACTGGCTGGTCAAGAACCAGGACAAAGAAAGTAAGACCTATTCCGTCGGCCTTCGCTGTAATGCATGGTTTATCGCCAATAAGCTCACAAAAAACGCTTATCGGAAGAATCTTGAAAAAGACGTGAATATGTGTGTTGTCACCGGC
>JACRIL010000120.1 GCA_016235825.1 Planctomycetota bacterium | reverse complement strand
GGGCATCTTGCCCATGAGTATCACGGCCATCTTGGCCGTGGATTTTGCTGTTTTCTGGGCATTTCAGGGGCGAGACGCCCCTGATACTCATGGACGAGACGTCCATGCTACTGTAAAGAGACTTTTTCAACGGGCTGCTATAGCAGGTAAATATCTTGTCAAAAAATATTGGCGTGGGTTTTCTACAGAATAGTTGCTTCTGCCTGTGGCGGGATCGAAAATTATGGACAAGGATGAATGACGACTTTTCCCGGGGTTTCGCTCGTTCGCCTGACGGCGCACGCGCTTCACCCTGGGCTACAATCCTGCCGGCCCTGTGGGCCTCAATAGCGGCGGCGCAGAATACGCAAGATTACATTGATTTGTTTGATGTGCAGATAACAACAAGCTTTGTCCTGAATCATTTTGCGGAAAGCGGTGTGGCGGCTGGTGGCACCCTCAAACGAAACGAAGTGAAGCTTGGGGGTGGTTGTTTTCATGTGGATGAAGTTCGCAAACACCCCCAAGCCGCTGCATGGCAGCTTCGCTTGAGGGTGCCGCCAATCGGGGCAAATTCCAGACTGGGGAATATCATGGCGCGGCGGGCCGCGTCGCCGGCGCGTTTGCCGGGGCGGTCTCGGGCAGCCTGGGCAGCCAGTTCTTTATCAAATCATCCAACAGGATGTCCCACTGGGCGGCCTGGGTTTCATTGAGGACCTGCTTTACCTGCGTTCGCAGCAAGGCTATCTGCTCGTCGATCTGCGGCTGGGCCTGCCTGCGGATGTCCTGCAGGGCGGCCTGCCTCTCGGCGATTATCGACTGCGCTTTGGCCGTCTGCTCGTCGGAGAGGTCGAGCTTCTGTTTGAGCCTGTCCGCCAGCTTCACGGGGGCGTCCTGCGGGTGCGCGATGGCGTATTTGACGCGCTTGACTATGTAGAGAACCGTCAGCCCGCCGCCCGCTACCGCGCCGCTCAGGAAGATCGCAACGACCAGCAGGATTTTCAGCCACCACCTGCGTTGGGGCGGAGGCGGGGCCGGTTTGACATTGTCTATCGGCAGGTTGGCGGTCTGCGTCATGGCATCACCATCGCGAAGCCGCTGAAGATGGAATTCATCGGGTCCGTCGCGCCGGACCATGACACAAGTGCCATCACGGCCACCACTGCCGCCGCGGCGATGCTCGATGCGCCGGCCAGAAGCCAGAAGAGCGTCTCGCGCTGCGGCCTGGCCAGGCATATCTCCCGCATGACGGACGCGGCCACGTCTATGGGCGGCGGGGAGTCCGCCTTCGCGGCGGCGGACAACTTTCGTATGAATTCGATCTCGTTCATGATTTTTTCTCCCGGTGCTCGATAACGGCTTTAAGTTTTTTTCTGGCCCGGAAGGCCTGGACCTTTACCATCGTCTCGGTCCAGCCGGCCAGGTCGGCCGCCTCGCTGACCGGCCGCTCCTCGATGTAAAGCAGCGTCAGCACCAGGCGGTCTCGCGGCGGCAGGGCGGCAAGCAGGCTGTGCAGGGCCTCGGCGGCATCGCGAGAATCGACCTTTTGGGTGTCGTCCGGCCCGGCGCCGTCCCAGTCGGCCAGCGACACCGTCGGGTGCGAGGCCCGCTCGCTGCGGACCTTCCAGTGGCTGTAGCCTACCCGCGTGGCGATGCGGTTGAGCCAGTGCTCAAACGGCGCCTCGCCGCGAAAATTCCGCAGGCCCATGTACGCCTGCACGAACGTCTCGTGCACCAGTTCCTCCAGGTCGCTCCTGTCGCGTGTGAACCGCCACATCCGCCGGGCGATGGCGGACTGGTGCCGCCTGACGATGGCCTCGTAGGCCGCACCGTCGCCGGCCAGGCACGCCTGGATGTCCTGAAGGTCCTGGATTTTCTGGCTGTCCACGTTGCGGGCAATCATATCGCGCCGGGCGGCGTCAAGCCACAGGTCCGAAAGTAATCCCTTAGTTGCGGGGAAACTATCAGGTAATGTCTGACTTTTTGTGGTGCGGGCGTCTCGCCTGCAATTCTCTTTTTCTTTCGCAGGCAGGATGCCTGCACCACAAGCATGCCGCAAGCCCGTCCAGTTTCGGGCGGGCCGGCGGCTTGAGGCAGCACGGAATGTCCATGCAATGGCGGTCATTTCGGCGCGGCGCTTTCCTGTAAGAACTGGTCGACGGACTGGTCGTTCTCGGTGCGGCACTGCTTGATCATCTCGATCTGCTCGGGCGTCAGGACGGCCCGGACCTGCTTTGCGACCTTCGAGATAGCCACAGCCGCGTCGCCGGCGGCCTTGCCGAGTTCGTCGGCCGCGGCGCGGATGGCCTTTTCATCGGCGTTCTCGGCCAGCACGGCCTGGCGGAGGGCGCGCTTCTTCTCGACGACCGGCTGGACAACCTGGGCCAGTTCGGCCTTGTTGGTCTGGACGATCTCGCGGATCTTCTGCTGCTGTTCGTCGGTGAGGTTGAGCTTGTCCTTGAGCGCTATGGCCCGGCCGAAGTTGCCCGTTATCAGCCTGCCCAGCGGCGTGGCGGCAAGGCGCTCCTTCCAGCTTGCCCCTTCGCCGCCCGTCTCGCCGGCCAGCAGCGGCACGACCAGCAGGCCCAGAATCCCCGCTCCCACGACTCCAGTGATTAAAATTCGCTTTTTCATGTCCTATCTCCCAATTGGCGGCCTGCGAAATGCGGGCGACGCGCCCGTGCTTATTCGAGGCCTTCCGACTGGATTGTGGGTCTAACCCGGCGGATGGTTACACGTGTAAAATAATTTGCAGAATTCGGGAACTTTTTCTTGATATGTTCGTCAAATAGAGAGAGAAAGGCTGGAATCGCCGCTTGAAGGTCAGGCGGGCCGGCCAGCCGAGAACAGCCTTTAAAATGGCAAGGAGAAGAATCAGATGAAAGCAAAGAGAATCGGTAGCGTGATCCTGGCGGCAGCACTTGGTCTGACCGGACTGGCGATGGCTGCGAAACCGCCTGAAGGAGCAGCAGTTCCGGTGGAGAAGTTAATCACGGATGTAACGACCTACATCAATGATCACGCCAAAGATGCCAACGGCTATTACACGCTTGGCCGGATACATTTCTTGGCCTTTTCAGAGAAGACGACTTCATTGTTGATAGATCATAAAGGCGATGTAGCCCAAACATTGCCGAGGGTGATGCCCCCCATTATCAAAGCCAAGGTTACCCCGCCGACCGAGGAACAGTTGATTGCCCATGTAAGGGAAGCCCTGGCGAACATCCGCAAGGCCATTGAGATGGACGGCAAAAACGGCCTGTATCACATGGAACTTGCCTCCATACTTGAGCGCGGAGCGGAAATATCGGACAAGATCGGGTTGATTCCAGGCGATACGCCTGCCGCGACAGAACTAACGCTGATGGAGAAACAAAGAAACGCCATAAAAATCGGGCCCCTCATCGAAAAACTTGGCAGCAAGGACATGCAGGTTCGCGATACCGCCGCAAAAGAGTTGCGGGCGCAGATCGTCGAGGCGATGCCCCATCTGCTGTGGTACTTCAGGGGCAATGACGCTAAAATGAAAACTCGCGTCAAAAAGTTGATCGAGGATTACTGGACGGCCAAGGCCGTCCCTTCTTACCTCGAAGCATACAAGCTGGCAATCGCCAAAGATCTTGAGATCCAGAATATACCCTTGGACTATCCGAGCGGTGGTTTGTATGCCCTTGTCAGTTATAAGGCCGGCAAATCCTACATCCATCTGGTCGGAGACCGCGGCGAAACCGATGCCGAAAAAGAGTTGTTGGCCAAGATGGAGAAGGACCTTGAGACCCTCGAAAAGAAGCCGCCACCGAGCTGTAAACCGTAGAGACAGTTTCATAGCCTGCGCGGGGCCGCGACACCATGGATTTTGGTGCAGGCCCCGCACAAGGTCTTCAAGGCCGATCACCCGTTCATATACCTGATTCGCCACGCAACGAAATCCGGATGTCGCAATTTTTTGGAATGTTTATGTGAAATTGTTATAAGGGAGGTTGCGACAAGGTTTCGGAGAAACACCCGATATCGTGAAGGAGACGGCCATGCTGAAACGGATGATCCTGCCGGCGGTTCTGGCTGCGTCAATCATGCTGCCGGCCTGCACCGAGGAACCCCAAAACGCCCCGCTCAGTCCGGCGGCGGCAGCGCCCGCCAGGGTTCCAGGCCAGAGCGATCTGGCGGATATGCGCCCCAAAGACCTTTACAGGTTCGGCGTCGAGTCCGTTCAGGAATTGTCAGAGCAGGACCGGGCGATGGTCAGAAACCTGGGGAAGATAGTCAAGGATGCGCCGCTGCAAGGGATGCAATTCGGGGAGGCCATAGAATTCCTGCGAGAGCGGGGCGACCTGAATATTAACGCCCGCTGGCCGGCGCTTAGTGCCGCCGGCATCGGAAGAGACAAACTGTTGAACGTCTCCATGAAAAATGTCTCTGTACGAAAGTGTCTCGAAGAAAGCCTGGCAGATGTCTCCGGCGGAACAACGGCTAATATCGACTACATTATCCGGGACGGCATCATTGAGATATCCACAACGGAAAACCTGGCGAAGGATAAGGGCCCGCCCAAGGCATACAATATCCGCGATCTGATAAAGGATATGCCTGTTTCCAATACGCCTGTGGCTGACTTTCTGACCAGCGCGTCAAATGAGGAAAGATACCTGAAGAGTTTAGACAGCAACAGACCGACACGGGAGGAAATGATCAATAGAATATCGAATTTAATTCAAACTTTCGTGGCATCCAATTCCTGGGTGGACGGCACGGGGAGCATGACGGAATTGAACGGGTGCCTGATTATTTCGCAGATCCCTGAAAACCACGGAAAGATACTGGCGCTGCTGAAAAATCTTCGCGAGGCCCGCAAACTCCAGAATTACGTCGATGCCGGCCCTCTGAGCGTCGCGGCCAGGCATAAACTCGCTGCGGAGGTCAAGGAGGCCCGGCTGGCCGGCAAGAGCCTCAAGGAGGCAATGGAATTTATCCGGGACCAGTCGGGCCTGAACATCCACGTCCGCTGGGGCGCGTTGAAGCAGGCCGGCATCAAACCGGACGACAAGATCGACGTGAGGCTCTCCAATATTCCTGTTCGAAAGTTGCTGGAGATCGTGCTTGATGAGGTGGCCGGCCAGACCGACAGCAGCCTCGGCTACGCCATCAGGGAGGGCGTGCTGGTGATATCCACCGGCGATGACCTGGCCAATATGGAACAGTCAGGCGCATCTCCGGCCGCGCAGGACGACTTGCCAAAAGTAACCGCCGCCATGCAGCCGGCTGTGGCCACGCGACCGGCCGATAAACCGCAGCCGCAGTCAACGGTCGTCTCGGGCAACAACGCCTTTGCCGTTGACCTGTACGGCAGGCTGGGCAAGGCGGAAATGGGCAATCTTTTTTTCTCGCCGGCAAGCGCCCACGTGGCCCTGTCGCTGGCTTATGTGGGAGCCGCGGGCAAAACCGCCAGTCAGATGGCCGATGTCCTGCATCTGGACTCCAAGAACGAGAAACTGCCCGAAGAGTTCCAGTCGCTGATGGAAAGGCTCAACAATCCGGCCAAGGACGATGCCGGCGTTCCGGCATACAAACTTACTATGGCAAACCGGCTGTGGATTCAGAACGGCTATGACCTGAAGGATAAATTCTACAATGTGTCGAGGCTGAATTTTTTATCCGGCTTGGCCGAACTGGACTTTGCCAACGAGCCGGCCTCCCGCAAGGCCATCAACGTCTGGGTCTCACAAAAGACCAGGGGAAAGATCAAGAACCTGATCGGAGAGGGATTCATTGGCTACCTGACCAGGCTGATCATAACCAACGCCGTCTATTTCAAGGCTGAATGGTGCAGCAAGTTCAAAAAAGAGGATACCAAACAGGAAGATTTTTTCACCCGGCCCGACAAGCCCGTCAAGACGGACATGATGCACCTGACCGCCAGATTCAACTACGCCCAAACTGACGATCTGCAAATGATCGAGATGCCGTATCTGAGAGGCGAGATGTCTATGGCGGTGCTTCTGCCGGCCCAAAAAGACGGCCTGGCAAAGCTCGAAAAGACGCTGACCGCCGACGGCGTGAAAAAACTCCTCGATAAGGCCCGCGATGCCGAGGTCATCGTAACGTTCCCGAAGTTCACCTGCGAAGGTTCGTTCTCGCTCGGCGAAATGCTCAAGGCGATGGGTATGGTTGACGCATTTACAGGCGAACTGGCGGACTTTACCGGCATTTCTGAAACTGCAAACGTGGCAGGGGGATTATATATCGATAAGGTGGTTCAGAAGGCGTTCGTGGTTGTGGATGAGGAAGGGACTGAGGCCGCCGCGGCAACGGGCGTCAGCGGCAGTATTTTTAGTAGCGCCGAACCGGAAAAGGAAAAGCCCATGATATTCAAGGCCGATTATCCGTTTATATATCTTATTCGCCACGTTCCGACCGGTGAGATATTGTTCATGGGCCGGCTTTCCGACCCGACGAAATAGAAAAAGGCATCCCCGCATGAGACCTCTGAAAAACCCTACGTAGCACGGGCGTCTCGCCCATGAGTCGCACGAGCATCTTGCTCGTGTGCTTTGGGATACAACAACTTACACACGACCGGGACGGTCGTGGAACGCGCGGGCAAGATGGCCGCGACACAAACAGCGCCTTTTTCAACGGGCTGATCGTCCTACGCCGAAGGCCGGAGGGTAAAGAGGGTGATTTCGGGGCGGGAGTTGATGTTCCATCGCCTGGCGTATCCCAGGCCGCGATTGACGTAGAGGAATTTTCCTCCGCCCAGCGAATATTGTCCGGCGTAAAAGACGCGGTGCTGGGAAGGCAGCATGAGTGCGTGCAGCTTCGATGATCCGGTTCCGCTGCCGTGCGTGTGGCCGGAGAGGACCCAGTCGGCCCCCCAGAACGCCACGTGCCAGGCGGCGTCGGGATTGTGGCACAGGCCGACGGTCGGCAGGCCGGGCCTTGCCTGTTCAAAGGCCTGGCATGGGCTGTATCGCTGCGACCATATATCTTCCAGCCCGACGAACTGGATTGCCGAGCCGCTCCGCACAAACGTTTTGGCCTGGTTCATCAGGACGCAAATTCCGGCCTGTTCGAGTTGTCCGGCCAGATAGTCGCCCAGGCCCGGCACGCCCCGCCCGCCCTTGGGGTGGAACAGCCCGTAATCGTGATTGCCCAGGCAGGCCAGCGAGGCGGCTTTCGGCCGCAGATGCTTCAGCACGCCGGCTATCCGGCGGGCGTAATGTTTCGGCCCGGTTATCATGTCGCCGGTTATCGCCACAAAGTCGGCATCGAGAGCGTTGACGACCTCGACGCATTGGCGGAGATATCTCTCCAGCACGATGGGGCTGCAATGCAGGTCGGATATCTGGACGATGGTCGCCCCGTCGAACTCCGGGCCGAGGTTCGGCAGGAGCATGTCCCTCCGCTCGACCCTGATCCAGTGTTCGCCCATGTTCCAGATGTAAAGTCCGCCCAGCGCGCAGTATTTTGCGGCGTCCCAGAAAAGTTTTCTGAGCGAATGGCCGCTGAGCAAACGCCTCGTTTCGTTGAAGATTATCTCGTTCATTATGATGACAGGCGAATTGTCTCTCCGCCACCCTGGCATCCCGAATCCCGACGGAATAACCGTGTTTGGGGCGTCTATCGGGAGTCTTTATATTATAGTCGATTCTCCGCCCGGCCGGCTGAAGAAAATGCTCACCGGACCAGCTCGCCCATATATACCACGGCCGTCCCGGCCGTGAATTCTGGGCCAAAAACAGGGGCGGAACGCCTGTAGCGCAAAAACAGAAATTGCCTGATATCCCGCCCTAACAGCCTGTTGAAAATGTAGCGAGGGCGTCTCGGTTCGCCTGTGGCGAGGGCATCCTGCCCTCGCATTTTGTCATTTTTCCTTGGTTTTCCGCAGGCGAGACGCCTGCGGCACACGCGGCCAAGATGGCCACGCTACAAACATCGCCTTTTTCAACGGGCTGCTAAAGAATCTCCTGTGGATAGCCGGGATGAAGCATTTTATAATCAACCTGCCAATGATCTGAGAGCGAACGTGCGTTTTGAAACATGGCAGACAGAGTGGGTCGCGGTCCTGGCCGGCGGGATAACCGCCGCGGCATGCTGCGCCCTGCTGTTCCCGCTTCGCGCGGCCGCCGCGAGGCTGAACCTTTTGGACCGGCCCGGCCCGCGCTCCAGCCACTCGCAGCCGACTCCGCGGATCGGCGGGGTCGGGCTGTTGGCGGGCGTCGCGATAAGCATGGCCGTCGTCTTCCAGCCGGCAGGACCGATATTGACGGCCTGCGGCATCGCGGCGGCGGTCGCCGTCGTGGGCCTGCTGGACGACCTTTTCAACCTGCCGTGGCAGATAAGGATGCTCTTCCATATTGCCGCGGCGGCTGCGGCGGTCCTGCTGCTGGGTCTGATTCCCAATGACCTGGGCCTGCCGTTCGTAAAGCTCGCCCTGCCGACATGGCTTGGGGCCGGCCTGGCGGTCTTTTTCATCGTGGGGTTCGTCAACGCTTTTAACTTCATGGACGGCATCAACGGGCTGGCCGGAATGCAAGGCCTGCTCGGCGCGTCGGCCATCGGCGGACTTTTGCTGGCCGCGGCCGGTGGAAACTTCGGGCCGGGCGCGATTGTATGCGCGGCCGTCGCCGGCGGATGCGCAGGCTTTCTGCCTCACAACTTTCCGCGGGCCAAAACGTTCCTCGGCGACGCCGGCTCGACCAGCCTGGGGTTTGTCCTTGCCCTTCTGTGTGTCTATGCCGCCTGCCGCACAAATCTGCCGTGGGCCTGCACCATCCTGCCTCTGGGCGCCTTCATCTATGACGCCCTGTTCACGATGGCGCGTCGACTTGTGCTGCGCCAGCCCGTGTATCACGCACACAGGGATCATCTTTATCAGCTTCTCATACGCTCCGGCGGCAGCCACGCCGCCGTCTGCCTGATACAGGTTTGCCTCATGCTCGTCTGGTCGGCAGGGGCCTTCCTTTATTTCTTTGGCGAAAATCGGGTTCGCCTTATTGTTTTGATCGGCCTGCCCCTCGTCCTTATGCCGGCCTATTCGATCCTCGTGTTCCGGCATTTTCTCCGGCGGCGGGTGGCGGGCCTGGCCAAATAGATTTCGGCCCGGCCGGTCGTCGGGTCTTTTCAAAACGGCCTCGGCGCGGCAGAATAGAGGGGCAATGCGGATCCGGCTTTACCACATGTTTTTTCACCCCGACTCGTCATCGGTCTCGCAGATCATCTCCGATCTGGCGTTCCACCTCGCCTCGCGCGGGCACGCCGTCGAGGCGGTGGCGACGTGCGGCGATTATCATGGCGGTCTCCGCGCCCTGGCTGCAAGGCAGAGGGCGAGCGGAGTGGACATCCGGCGGGTCTGGGGGCCGGGACACGGCAAGAAGACTTTTTCCGGCCGGCTGGCCGATCTGGCGTTTTATTGTTACGGCGCGGCAACAAGTTCGCTCTTCACAACCGCCGCCGACGTCGCCGTCTACTATACGTATCCGCCGATGCTGCCGACGCTGGGCCTGCCCGCCAGATTCCTGCGCAATCAGCGGTTCATCTACGCGGCGATGGACTTGTATCCCGACGTCGCTGTGCGGGCCGGTCTGTTGAGGCAGGGCGGCCTGGCAACCCGGGCGCTGTCGGGCCTGACACGTGCGGCGTTTCAACGGGCCGACAGGGTGATCGTGCTCGGCCGGTGCATGGCCGAAGAGGTCGCCCGCGACGGCCTGTCGGCGGATCGGATTGCGATTGTGCCCAACTGGGCCGACGGACAGGCGATTGGGCCCGTGCCGCCGGAGGAAAATCCGCTTCGGCGAAAACTTGGCCTGCGCGATGAATTCGTCGTGATGTACTCGGGCAACATGGGCGTCAGCCATTTTTTCGACGACCTGCTGGATGCGGCCAGGCGTCTGCGGGACCGCTGCGATATCCGGTTCGTCTTCGCCGGCGCCGGCCTGCGACGAGGGCAGATCGAGTCGTTCAAGTCGGCCAACGGGTTGGAAAATATTATCATTCTTGATTATTTCCCTCGCGGACACCTGCGGTCGAGCCTTTGCATCGGCGACGCGCACTTCGTGAGCCTTCGCGATGGTTTCGAGGGGCTGGTCGTGCCCAGCAAGGCCTACGGCGCGATGGCCGCCGGCAGGCCGATCATCTATCAGGGCTCGCCCCGCGGCGAGATCGCGCGAGTCGTCGCCGAGGAAGGCGTCGGCCAGGTCGTCAGGCAGAACGATCCAGCCGCCCTTGCAGATCTGATAGCGAGCTGGGCCAATGATCGCCAGGCCGCCGCCGCGCTTGGCCAAAAAGCCCGGAACATCTTTATGGCCAAATACGACCTGCCCATCGCTTTAGCCCGCTACGAGTCCGCCCTGGCCGGCGATGTAACATTTTAACGATCAGTGAAAGCCTTCGATGTTTTGCAAAGATAACCGTCCCCATTGTCTATACTCGCGGAAGAATAGTTGCTTGTGATTTGTGATTCCGGCGAAAACGCGCCAATCGGAGCAGGGACGCCGGTTGTCCGGCGCCCACTCAACGGATCACGGCGCGCTGGATTACCGCACCGGGCTTTTGCCTCGGATTTTAACGTTCAGCCTCACTTCCGGATACGGATGGCAGATTCGGGGACAACCCAAAGTGAGCAACGCCTGAGGTTGCCGTCAACCGACCTTCTTATTCCGAGGCTTTTGTCGTCGGGAGGGAATTCTTCCCGGCCGCGGCGGGGGCCGTGGCGGGCTTGGCTTCGATCTCTTTCAATCGCCGCTCCACCCGCGCTTTATCCTCGCCTTGGGTTGACTTCAGCAGTTCCTTCAAATAACCGGCATCCTCCAGCAGCTTGTTGTCGCGAACGAACTTGATCGCCCGCAGAACAAGCATTTTCTCATCCATCAGTTCTTTGAGTCTGATTTTGGTTTCCGTGCCGATCTCGGAGGATTTCAGGGTCTTTTGAAGCAGCGGCTCGGCGGCCGCAAAGTTTTCTTTTATCGCCTGCTGGGCTTTTTCGCGAACCTTAAAATCTCCGTCTTCGAGTCGACGAATATGTTCCGCCATTTGTCCCTGAAGGGACTGATCTGTGGAACCAAGCATGCCGACCGCCGTTCGCATGACCAGGGAAAAACGTCTGTCCAGATTTCTCGTCTGGATACGCTCTGCAGCCCGTTCGCGCACATCCTCATAGGGGCTGTCTAAAAGTCGCTCCAGAATTGCCAGCACCGTCTCGCCGTCCATGTGCCCCAAGTAGTTGGCTGCATCCACACGGACGTTTGCGTCCACATCTGCCGCGAGCTTTTCCAGCGACGCCAGCGCCTTTTCGCCGCCCACTTCCCTCAAGGCGAGGGCCACGGCATAGCGGACATTCACGCTCAAATCTTCAGCGAGCTTCTCCAGTAAGGCAAACGCCTTTTCGTCGCCCACTATCCTCAATGCCTCTGCCGCCTTCTGGCGGACGGGCTCATCTGCATCTCCCGCGAGCTTCTCCAGTAAGGCAAATGCCTTTTTGCTGTCCACTTGCCCCAAGGCGTAGGCCACACACCCACGAACCTCCTTGTTCTCATCTCCTGCAAGTTTCTCCAGCAATGCTAATGCCTTTTCGTCGCCAACTACCCCCAAGGCGTAGGCCACACTCCGACGGACACCCGCGTCTGTATCTTCCGCGAGTTTCTCCAGCAATGCTAATGCCTTTTCGCCGCCAACTACCCCCAAGGCGTAGGCCGCACACCCACGAACCTCCTTGTTCTCATCTCCTGCAAGTTTCTCCAGCAATGCTAATGCCTTTTCGCCTCCCACTTCCCCTAAGGCGTAGACCGCGCTCGCGCAGACGCCAGCATCCTCATCTCCCGCAAGCTTCTCCAGCAATGCCAACGCCTTCTGGCCGCCCACATCACCCAAAGCGCCGGCCGCAAACGCGCGAACGCCACTGTCCTTGTCTCCCGCGAGCTTTTCAAGCAAGAGAAACGCCTTTTCGCCGCCAACGTGCCCCAATGCGCCGGCCGCAAACGCGCGAACGCCACTGTCCTTGTCTCCCGCGAGCTTTTCAAGCAAGAGAAACGCCTTTTCGCCGCCAACGTGCCCCAATGCGATGACCGCATCCATGCGGACACCTCTGTTCTCATCTCCCGCAAGCTTCTCCAGCAATGCCAACGCCTTCTGGCCACCCACTTGCCCTAAGGCGAAGACCGCGTTCTTACGAACGTATATGTCCTCATCTGCCGCAAGCTTTTCCAGCAATGCCAGCGCCTTTTCGCCTTGGATCGCCGCTACGGCATCCATGCCCAATTGATTTAGGCTCTCTACCGCGAGTTTCACTGTTTCGGCATCCTTATCGAGGCAACTGGCCGTCAACGCCTCGACCACACGCACGTCCTTCAAACTTCCTCCAATCTGAGCGGATTCCCTTCGCCTCTCTACGTCGACGGACTTCAATCCCTCAACTATGCGTTTTACTTCGGGATCTGTTGCCCCTCGCTGGATCACAGCCGTCCGGCCCTCGTGTATCCATACAACATGGAGACCCCCCCGGGCCGCCACCGCTTCAATCAATTTCCGGCCGTCCACCGGCCGGAATCGCATCTCAGATGGCACCAGAAGTTGGTAATCGTGGCCCAGCATGACCACACGCATTCCCTGCCGGGATAATTTGTCGAACGCCGCCCAAGTATCCGCGCCGCGCGGTGTAACTTTTGGCGAGGGCTGCGAAGCCGCGGTCGTCGGGCTTGGGCTGGATGTCGCTGTCTGCTGGCTGTAGATTTTAGGGCTAATCCACAGGCCGGCAGCCGGCAGAAGGATCAATCCCGCAAGAATCCCCGTCAATTTCATGTTCTGCCCCTTTGTCCTAAAAAATTTCCGCCGTGCGGCCCGGAATGCGAAATTTGAATCAGGGTTCGGCCGGCGGGGGCGGATTATCGATGGACTGCTGGACCTTTGCGTCGAGTTCGGCGGCCTTCAGATAGTAAGCGGCCATGGGGTAGGCCGGGCAGGAATCCAGGCAGCAGCGATAGTGGAAGATGGCCCTGTCGAGCTTGCCTTCCATATGCAGCAGCCGTGCCATGTAGTAAAGGCAGTCGGGGTCGGTGGGGTAGCTGTCCAGGACAGTCTGGAATTTGGGTTTGCACTTGTCGAACTGGCCGGCGTTGTATTCGCGCATCGCCTGTATCTTGATGTCCTCGGTGGTGGGCGCCCCGCAGCCGATCAGGATCGCCGCCGCCGCAACCGCCAGCACCAGCCCGCATATCGATGTCGTCTTCATCATCTGGCTCCTTTTCCGGAATCGAAAATTATATGCCCCGAGTCCGGCAACGTGATAATATGATACAGATGGAAAACCGTTTTGTCATCCTCCAACATGCAGGATATGGACAGGAACATTACGACCTGATGCTCAGCCTGGGCGAGGCCCTGGCGACGTGGCAGCTTGCCGAACCTCCGCGAGACGCGAATGCGGGCAAGGCCATAAACTGCCGGCGGCTGGCCGACCACCGCCTGGAATATCTGCAATACGAGGGGCCGGTCAGCGGCGGGCGGGGCAGCGTAACGCGGATCGACGAGGGCGAATTCCAGACTCTCAACCGGCAGGATGACAAATGGGTTTTTCAGGCTTCCGGCCGTCTGCTGAACGGCTGCTACGAACTGGCCCTGTCCGCCGCGGGCCAGGCCGATGAGTGGGTTTTCAGAAAGATGTCGGAATGAATATGACAAAATATTTGACGAACCTAAGGTCCCCCTGCTCGCGCAGGGGGCTTTATGAATGGTTCGCCAAAAGGTTGTTTTTAAAGCCCCGCATGTCAATGCGGGGATGCTGTTTTTGTTTTATGGTTGTATGACGATGATGAAAAGATTAAAGCCGGCGGCGCCGGCTGTGAAAAAATGGAATCAGGAATAATGGTAACTTTCAGACGTGGATGGTTGGCGAAGATGAATAAATCGGCCGGCGGCTCACCCAACTGTTATCTGCCTGGGGGCGAGGCGTTGAAACACACCCCCAAGTTTCGCCGCAATGCAGCTTCGCTTGAGTGTGCCACCGAATACGTCCGGCGTTTGCCGAGATTGGCCGCTATTCTGCCTGTTCTTTTGCTGGCCCTTGCAGCCGGGGCTGGCTGCGACAGGCCCTTCGACCAGTGGTTCCGCCCGCCGGGCAAGCCCGTCGAGCCCGTCGCCCAAACCCAGCCGGAACTGGAGTACGAGCCGCCGATAGCCACCAGGCCGGCGGCCGAACCTTTCGAGCGGATTGTAAACCTGGGCAAGAGCGCCCGCGGCCGGCAGATCGAGATGTACGAGTTCGGCCGCAAGTCTCTGCCGGCAGTTCTGATTATCGGCGGGGTGCACGGCGACGAGCCGCAGGGAGCCGAGGTCGCCGCAAAGCTGGTGGAATATATTCGCCTGAACCGCGCCGAGTTCGCCGACGCGCACGTCGTGATAATCCCGTGCCTGAACCCCGACGGCCGGGCCGCCGGAACCCGCGGCAACTTCAACGGCGTGGACCTCAACCGCAACATGCCGGCCGACAACTGGGAAAAAACCACCGGACGCTACAACGGCGGAAAAAATCCGTCCAGCGAGCCGGAGACCGGGCTGCTCATCAGCGCCATCGAATCGGTCAAGCCCGCCCTGACAATTTCAATTCACGCCATCGCGGGCGGAAAGCAGTGCAACAACTGGGACGGCCCGGCCGAGCGGACCGCCAGAGCCATGGCCAAATTCAACGGCTATCCGCCCAAGGCCACCATCGGATATCCCACGCCGGGCAGCCTGGGAAGCTGGGCGGGCAAAGACCGCAGCATGGCCGTAATCACGCTGGAGATGCCCTCGGCTCTTACGGCCGAAAAATGCTGGGAACAGAACCGCCAGGCCCTCATCTCGGCCATCAAAGGCCGATAAAAAATTGTTTTTTTCCAGTTCTGTTTACAGTTTGGGCATTTGTCGGCCGTCGGATTTGCCCAAGGGCGAGAACAAACGCGAAAAGAAGATCACGGCCGAGTTTTTCAGCGACGGGCGGAATTGTCTGGCGATTCTGCCGGCCTGGACGGCCTGGCTGAAGCACCAGGCCTTGAAATATTGCCTGCCGGCTGAGTAATAGATTTTGCCCAGCCTGCTTCGTGCCGCCCGCTCGTCGAGCACCTTAGCCCCGCCGTATTTTTCGACGAACCGGCGGAGAATCTCGGCCTCCTGCATCCTGCTGAATCCGCTCTGGCGCGAGATGTTAGTGCCGTGGCGTCTCCGCAAGCCGGTGGGCTTGCCCAGCGGCGCAAAGCGGCAGTGCAGGCTGATCCGCAGGTAAAGCTCGTAATCTTCGCAGCTTCGCAGATTTGGGTCGTATCTGCCAGCCTTGTCAAGCAATTCACGCCGATAGCAGACGCACAGGTGCGACAGGTACATCCTCTGGAACAGTTCTGCCGTGCCGGTCTGACGATCCTGATACTCGCCCGGCAGTTCGGTTATCGAGCCGTCTTCGTCGAGCCGGTGGCGGTAGCCGTAGATGAACTGCGCGTCGGGATGTTCGTCGATGAATTTGCGATAATTTGCCAGCGCGTCGGGGAACCACAGGTCGTCGCTGTCAATGTACGTCAGCCAGCATCCGCCGGCGCGTTCCAGGCCGGCGTTTCTCGCCACGGCCGGGCCGGCGTTGACCTGTTGAATCAGCGTTATCCGGGTATCGTTTTGGGCCAGTTCCCGGACGATCCGCGGGCTGTCATCCTTCGAGCCGTCGTCCACGACGACAAGCTGCCAGTCGGCGAAGGTCTGCTTGATGACGGATCGCACCGCCTCGGCCACATAAGCGGCGTGGTTGTAGACGGGCATTACGACGCTGAAGAACGGCCTGTCGGACTGACTGTCTGCCATCACGGGAAACTATACACGTTTGGAAGGCCGGGAGCAAAAGTGAAAAACTGCGATTGAAAACAGAATGAGCGGAAAATCAGAGTTTTCTGATGGCCTCGATCCGCTCATCGATCTTGGATGCGACGGCGATGAACTTGGTCCGTTCCTGCTCGTTATTGGCCAGTTCCGTGCGGGCCAGTTCGCTGAGGCGGGCCTGGAGCTTCATAAGCCAGGTGGCGACCTTGACCCGTTTGGCCTGCTGCAATTCTTTGAGCGACTGGTCGGTGAGCTTTTCCAGCCCCTTGCCGAGCTGATTGAGGTCCGCCTGCACCTGGGCCAACTGCCTTCGCAGGACGTAGGCCCGAATCTCGTGCGGGATGGTGTTGATGTCGCCCCAGCCGGTGCCCATGCACAGATCGCAGGGTTCCAGGCCCAGGCCGTCGCACCGGCCGCACTTTCTGCCTTCCTCGATCTGGCCGGTCCCCTCGCACTGCGGGCACGGCACGGTGCCGTCGGCGCACATTATGCAATGCCTGAACGTGTAGGCCGAGACCACCACGTCCCTGCCCGAGACGCCCAGCGCCTGCTCGATAAGCTTTAGCGGGTCCTTGAAGTCCGCCGCCTGCGCGACTTTCTGGAGTTTTTCATATGCGGCGCAGATTCCGTCGGGCCTCAGTTCGGCAATCGCCATCCGAAGCTCGTTAAGGGCGCGCTTGAGCCATATCCAGCCGCTGCTGGACGGCTGCTGGTCGGCAGGCAGATTATGGGTGTCTCCATCCCAAGTGCCCATTGGATTCGGTTCAACGCGCATCAGTTACCTGTCCTGTTGCCGGCGTATGCTGAAAATACGGTCTTGCGTCCGGGATATCACGCGCGGCATCCTGCCTGGGGTCCAAACAGCGCGGGTCATATGAGGGATGTATGAGTGCGTTTTACAGCTTCAATCGACCCTGGCCAGGGGCGGCGGCTTTTGCCCGCCTGCCCACGGCCACCCATATATATTATCGCCGCAGTCTGGCCGTCGGCAACAATAAAACGGACAGAGGGGAATAATCTGAAAAGCGGGAATCAGGGATGATAGGCTACTTTTTTTGAGGCTGCACGCGGAACATGTTCAGCCAGTCGCTGACAGACTGGATGAGCTTGTTGAATTTTTCGCTGATCTGCGGATCGCCGCCAAGGTCGGTTTTAAGAAGGTCGTTCATTTGGGCCTGTATCCGGACGAGACTGGTGATGAATTTTATCTTCTCGCTTTTCGGCTTGCCCTTGAGGGAGTCCAGGGATTCCTGGGCGAACGTGGTCTGGATAAGCTGCAGGTCGGTCTTGACGTGGACTAGGTGCCGGTCGAGGACGGACGACTTGAGGTCGACGGGAATTGTCTGCCTGTCGGCCCAGTCGGTGGCGTGGCAGAAATCGCAGATTATCAGGCCCAGGCCTTCGCAGCGGAAGCAGGGCCTGCCGGGCGCTTCCTGGCCGGCGCCTTCGCACTGGTCGCACTCGTTCGTTCCGCCCTTGCACATGAAGCAGTGCCTGTGCGAGTAGGCCGAGACGACCATCTTTTTCGCCGTCGTCCCCAGTTCGCGATCCACCAGCCCGACGATGTCGGACGCCGAGAGCGCCCGGCAGACCTCGCTTACAACCTGGTATGCGCAGCAGATCGGTTCGACCTTTTTGCTCAACAGGCCCTCGTACAGCTTATGGAGCGCGTGGCTGAGCCGGTCCGAAGGCCCGCCCTTGAGACTGGGGGGCTTGAGACGAGCCAATGAATAGACCGTCATGTTCGGATCGTTTGAATTGGTCTCTTCGCTCATATTCAAGACCTTACAACAATCCTCTCGAAAATGCAAGTCGTAGCATCGGGACTTGCCGGCCTTTTGCCGGATCGGGCCAAAGATAATATTATCTTGCCCGAAACCACGGATTGATTAATGTGTTCAATCTTTATATGTTAATAAATATCGGAATATCCGCGCATTCAAGGCCAGCGGAAATATCCCGCCGGCCGCAGAATAATCGGGAGCGAACAGTATGTCCGGCGAAACGTTGCTAGAGAAAAATCGGGGTTTCATCCGGGTTGCGGCGATATTGTCAGCGGCGATGCTGGCCTGCGCGGGTCCGTGGGCGCAACAGGCCCGGGCACAAAGGCAAGGGTTAGGCCCGACGAAGAAAACTGACGGCCCGCCGGCGCCTTTGGTGATAGTCAATCCGCTCATTGTCGGCAGCCTCAAGGACGCCGAAAAATATCTTGAAGAGGGGGATTACAAGCGGGCCTTCCACATCCTGGACACCCTCATAACGTCGCAGGGCAATATTTTTTACCCGCTGCCTGACGGCAGGAGCTATGTTTCGATCCGCGTGAAAGTCAACGATCTGGTCGGCAAGATGAAACCCGAGGGCCTCAAGCTGTACAGGACCCTCTACAATCCCCGGGCCGAGCAGTTGTACAAGCAGGCGATGGAATCGGGCGCCAAGGCGCCGGTCCTGCTGCAGGCGCTGGCTGACGATTATCCGCACACAAGCTGGGGAGTAAAGGCCTTGCAGACCCTGGCGGCCATCCATATGGACGGCGGGCGGTTCATTCAGGCCGCGCACAGTTGGAACCGGGCGCTGAAATCGATATCCGGCGATTCGCAGGCGCCGGCCGTACCCGAAATATACGGCTGGAACCAGGTGCTGCAGTCCATGTTCAGCGATCCGTCCGAACCGCTGGTGCTGATGAAGGCGGCTGTGGCGTCCCACTTGGGCGGCAATTCCAAAGGATATCAGGACACTGTTGAAAAACTCAAAAGCAGATATTCGCAAGCCGTGGCCGATCTGGGCGGAAAACCGCAAAGACTGGTGGAATTCGTCGAGGCGATCTCATCCCGCCCGCCCCCGCAGTCCCTTATCCGCAGCGCGACCGGACACGACTGGCCCGGCATCGGGGCGGTGCCGGACGGCATGGTGCTGATGGAGGAATGCGATGTTGTTCTGCGGCCGGGCTGGCGATTCCCTGAGGACAATCCTCAAGTCCCCCTGAGCCAGAGACTTTGCGTATCAATGAGCCAGGCCCGCAACTATAACTACTACAACGGTCCCCAGCAGGGAAACGACGCAAAGCTTGTGGGCGGGCACGTAACATACAAGTTTAACGACGGCAGCGGACGATCGCAACAATATGCCGCCATGCCTCCCCTGATACATCCGATCGTGATAGACCAGACGGTCATTTTCAGGGATGAAAAGGACGTGATCGCCATCGACCTGTTCACCGGCCAGCAGAAATGGAAAAGCTTCAAGTGCTCGCTGGGAGACAGCGGTCTTATCCACAACTATTCGTCTTATTCGATGAATGTCGACTTGGGCAGAATGATGCTGACGGCTGGGCAGGGAATGGTGTACTCGCTGTGCGACTTCAAGCCCAGGCAGACAACGGGCCGAAATGCGTACGGCATAACCGACCCCAACAACGGCACATCCTGCCTGGCCGCACTGAGCCTCTCGGAGCAGGGCAAGCAGAAGTGGAAAATAGGAGGCGGAGAGGGCGACGACGACCTGATCCGCAACGGCAGATTTCTCTGCGCCCCGACATACCACGACGGGCGGCTGTACCTGGTCAGCCGCTACATGGAAAAGTTCTTTCTGCTTTGCCTGCGGGCTGACACCGGCCAGTTCATCTGGAAGACCCAGATCAGCATGACGCTCCCCATGACGGGATATAACCCCTACGGAATGCTTCCCGACGTGGGCACCCCGCCTGCCGTCGCCAACGGCAGGGTTATTGTTACCACCAACAGCGGCGTGGTGGCGTCGGTCGATGCCGAGAGCGGCCAGTCCGTCTGGGCCTATCAGTACGGCACGCCGGGTTCCTTCGATCCGACTATGGGGTATCAGCCTCCCAACCCGTCCGGCCGCTACACGGCCAGCAACCCCATAATCATAACGAAGGGCGCAGTCATCTGCCTGCCTGCCGACGCCAAACACGTGGTGGCCCTGAATTTTGAAGACGGCAGGCCTTTCTGGCCGGCTGCATCCAAAATTCCGCGAGGCAATTTCACCGAACTTGCGGCGATCGATTCCGACAGGTTCCTCCTGAGCGGCGGCAACATGCTGTCGGCGTATAACGTCCTTGACGGCGAACAATTGGGATACTGGAACGCCCCCAAGGGCACGCTCCAATGGCCTGTTTCCGGCAGGCCGGTGGTTACTCCCGAATCTGTCCTGGTGAGCGGGGAAGGAACGGTATACCGGATGAATCTCCGGGATTATTCCGTCGCCGCGGTTGGAACCATCGATCCGGACAGCCTGCTTGGCAATCTGGCGGTCGTGGACGGAAACCTGATCGCCGCCAATCCCGCCGGCGTGTGCGTGTACTTCAACTATGATCGCGCCAGGGGCATTCTGACCCGCCGGTTCGAGGATGTTCCGAAGGACGACGCCAAAAAAGTCTTTGAGTGGCTTAATCGCCGGGCCCATCTGGCCCTGACAAACATGAAATATTCCGACGCCCTGGCCGACTACCGGGAGTTGCGGCGGATGGCCGACAAGACAGCCGATGCGGAGGAAAAGAAAAACCAGATCGATCTGCTTGTGCCCAGATTCTACCAGACTTACGTCGGACTGGCCAATAACGCCGACTCTCCGGCCAAAATGCTCGACCTGTTCAAACAGGCCGGCGAATACGCCGTTACCGACCAGGACAAGGGGCACCTGCTTCTGAGATTGGCCAGGGCATATGAGCGGGCGGACCAATTCGATCAGGCCGCCGTCTGCATGCAGAAACTGTACGAAGAATATCCGCAGGAAGACCTTGCCAACGTGAAGATAGGCCCGGAGGCCGAAACGGGAAGCGCCCGGGCTGACATGGCGGTCCGCAGCAAGGGCGCCGAGCTTGCCCGCGCCATGCTGGATTCTCTGATCCAGAACCACGGGCAGGAGGTTTATTCGTCGATGGACGCTCTGGCCCGCACGGCCCTGGACAAGGCCAAACAGGAAAACAACCTCGAGGCCGTCGAGTCCGTGCTGAAGCGTTGGCCGTTCAGCAGGCATGTCGACGAGGCCCGGCTTGTGGCGGCGGACACATATATGAAGCAGGCTGTCGGGCTTGACGGACCTCCGGCGGCCCATGCCCTTGGAAACGTGATAAGGAATCTCTGGCCTGTGGCCAGCCGGCAGGGAAGTCCGCAAAACAGGCAGGCCCTTTCGGCCCTCTTCCTGCTCTACAGCAGAATGGGCCAGGACGGGGCCGTGCAGGCAAAAGCCATCGACCGTTCGCAGATTCCGGACGAGACGGGAGTGGCTTTCGCCGACATGAAGGGTTCCTTGGGCGGAATACTGAAGGAGATTCAGAGCGGAAAGCTCAAGACGTTTTCAACCGTGCTGTCCACCTGCGACGTGCGCCCGCCTTTGTCGAAGATATTCACCCTGCCCGGCAAAAACACCTTCCTGCTTCGCGGCCAGGATGACAGGCCGATCAGGCTGGGCGAATCCGTCTTTTCAATCATCGCCGATCAACAGAAGGAGTGCTACATAGTTCTGACGGACCTGTCGGCCGACAGCGACCAGCGGGCCGAGAGGTTCAGAGGCCTGTATAACATGAGCGACAAGAGGAATTTCTTCAGTGCCAGCGGCAGCCCTGAGACCAAACTGATCGGCGGCCTCAGCGCCAACAGGGACCTCCTGACCGTCGCCGACCGCGGCCAGATCGCCGTCTACGACCTGGGGACATCCAAGATCAAATGGCAGAAGTCCTATTCGCAGTTGGGGATTAAAACCTTCGGAATGATGGGCTGCGGGGACGGCAGCGTAGTGATAGCGGAGCAGGACGGGAAAGTGTCCTGCATCCGGTCGGATTCCGACGGCAAAATCGCGTGGTCCAGCTCGGTTCTGGACAGGCAGAACGTCCAGAAGATAATCATCTGGGGCGGCATGGCGGCGGTCATCGGCAAGAACATGAAGGAAATGGGGATATTCGACCTGGCGTCTGGCAAGCTGATGGGAACATTCTCCAGCCGCGACAGCATCATCAGCGCAGCGGCGGCCGGGCCGGACAAACTGGCGGCCGTCGTTGATAAAAAGTTGTCCCTGTTCAGCCTGGAAAAAGCGGATGGCAGAAGCAAATTAACGAACCGCCTTGTAATGCCCCTGCCCAACTACAGCACGACATTGGCCGGGGCCGACAAGGATTATGCCGTGCTCTGCGCGACCAACAATACCCTGCCGCTTACCATCGTGAGTCTGGCCGAGCAGTCCTCAGCCGAGCCGGTGAAAATATCTCTGCCCAAGTCAAAGTTCGTCGTCTCCTGTGCTTTGTCGGGAGATGATATGTATGTGCTGGCGGCCGATGGAGTTGACAATCAGGTTCGCCAGGAATATATTGAAGGCCGCTACGTTCAGACGCAGGTAGCGTCATGCAACCTTCCCACCCTCTATAAAATCGACCCCAAGGACGGCAAAGTGGCCTGGAGCGTGCCGATCGGGCGAACGAAGGATAATTCGGGTTCCCAGACACGATTCAATTTCTCGTCGATCGTCGCGGGCGCGTCTCAATTGTCATTTACGGGCAAGAAATTCGAACCTTCATTGCCTGGGGCATCGGAAGTCTGTTATATAGTTGATACGGCAACCGGCAAGGTGTCGCAGGAGCTGCAGGAAGCCCAGGAGGCATCAACGGACTCCCAACCCAAGCAGACGCGCTGGAACAGGACAATGCCTCCAGCGATGACCAACGGCAGGCTGGCGCTGGACAGATTCGTCGGTCTGGAAGTTTACGGCGGACAATAAAATGAAAAAGACCATTATTCTGGCGGTTGTAACGGCAGCGTTTGTTTTGGCTGCGGCAGGTCTTTTGATCGTCCCGGACAATCGCCTGGTCGCCGGTTCGCCCGGCCCGGTCGTGCCGGAGGTCATGCGCGACCCGGACAATAAGACCCTCAAGGCCATCGACAAGGGCCTGACGTACCTGGTGAACACTCAGCGGTCGGACGGCTCGTGGCTTGGCAGCGGCGGGATGGGCTCGTATCCGACGGTGATGACCTCGCTGGCGGGGCTTGCCCTGCTGGCCAGCGGCTCGACGCCGCAGTCGGGGCCTTACTACACCAACGTGCGCCGGGCGATGGAATACGTCCTGATGATTGCCGAACGCTATGGCAAGAACGACGGGATGATCGCCGGCGAGGGGCAGGAAATGCGCAGCATGTACGGGCACGGCTTTGCCATGCTGTTCCTGGCCGAATGTTACGGGATGGAGACGAACAAGGAGTTGCAGGAGAGGCTCAAAAAGGCCCTGAGCAAGGGCGTGAACCTCACCATAAAAGCCCAGTCGAAGATCAAGACCAACTTCCCCAAGCCTTACGATCAGGCGGGAGGGTGGATTTATACGCCGGACGGTGGAGGCGACGAGGGTTCCGTGACGGTAACGCAACTTCAGGCCCTTCGGGCATGCCGGAATATCGGGATCAAGGTTCCCGACGAGGTGATCTTCAAGGCTGTGGCATATCTGAAATACTGCCAGAACAAGGACGGAGGGATATGTTATTCCGCCAATAGCCGCGGCGGCAGCACGATCGCAATATCATCCGCGGCGATAGCCTGTTTCTACGCCGCCGGCAGATACGACGCGCCCAAAGGCGGCAAAGAAGGCGATTTTGAAACCAAAATGGTCGCAGACCTCGTCAAATACTGCCTGGCCAACGTGCGGGTCGATCAGAGCAGCGGCGGGCACGACTTCTACACCATGTTCTACCTGTCCCAGGCCCTCTACCAGCGGGGCGGCAAGGACTGGGAGAGCCACTATGCGAAGGTCAGGAAGAAGCTGCTATCGCTCCAGGCCGCCGACGGAAGCTGGATGGGCGATTCGGTTGGAACGACTTACGGAACGGCTATGGCCTGCGTGATTCTGCAATTGCCATACGGATATCTGCCTATTTATCAAAGATAACCCCCCTCGGACGATGCCGGATTATTTGTAAAAAAAGTGCGACACCGCGCTGGCGGAAGTTTGTTACATAGTAGATACTCGTGTTCGTATCTTCGGGAATTTCTGAAGGATGCTGAAATGAAAAAGACCCTGATTTTAGCGACGGCGGCAGCAGGATTTATCGCGTCTGCGACATGCCTTTTGATCGTCCCGGACAGCCGTCTGGTCGCCGGCCCGCCCGGTCCGGTCGTGCCTGAAATCATGCGCGACCCGAACAATAAGACCCTCAAGGCCATCGACAAGGGCCTGACGTATCTGGTGAACGTGCAGCGCAGCGACGGCGGTTGGCTTGACGGCGGCGGGACCGGCGCTTACCCGACAGTGATGACATCCCTGGCGGGCCTGGCCCTTCTGGCCAGCGGCTCGACGCCGCAGTCGGGGCCTTACTACACCAACGTCCGCCGGGCGATGGAATACGTTCTGATGACAGCGGAACGCTACGGCAAGAACGACGGGATGATCGCCGGCGAGGGGCAGGAAATGCGCAGCATGTACGGGCACGGCTTTGCCATGCTGTTCCTGGCCGAATGTTACGGGATGGAGACGAACAAGGAGTTGCAGGAGAGGCTCAAAAAAGTCCTGGACAAGGCCGTGAACCTGACGATAAAGGCCCAGTCGCAGGTCAAGACCAGCTTCCCCAAGCCATATGACCAGGCTGGCGGATGGATTTATACGCCGGACGGCAAAAGCGACGAGGGGTCCGTAACGGTAACGCAGCTTCAGGCCCTTCGGGCCTGCCGGAACATCGGGATAAAGGTTCCCGACGAGGTGATATATAAAGCCGTGGCATATCTGAAATACTGCCAGAACAAGGATGGCGGCATCAGCTATTCGGCCTCCAGCCGCGGCAGCAGCCGGCCGGCCATCTCGGCCGCGGCGATCGCCTGTTTTTACGCCGCCGGCCGCTACGACAAAGCCAAAGGCGGCAAGGAAGGCGACATGGAGACCAAGATGGTCGAAGACCTCGTCAAATACTGCCTGTCCGCCAATAAAGTCGGCGCCAATAGCGGGCACGACTACTACACCATGTTCTATATGTCCCAGGCGCTCTACCAGAGAGGCGGCAAGGACTGGGACGACTATTATACGCAACTCAAGAAAAAACTTTTATCCAGCCAGAACGCCGACGGCAGCTGGATGGGCGACATGGCGGGCATGGTGTATGGGACATCCATGTCCTGCATAATGCTCCAGTTGCCTTACGGATATCTTCCGGTTTACCAGAGGTGATCGGCCGGACGGCTGATTGCCTGGACAAATAAAGGTCTACCTACTGCACAAGGAGAAAAACGTGACAGACGACCTGCAAGGCACACAAATGAAGGATGAAGACATCAGGGCCGCTGAGAGGCTCACCGGCGCCTACAAGACCATCCGGGCCGAGATGGCCCGGGCCATCGTGGGCCAGGAAGAGGTGCTCGAAGAACTGCTGATGTGCATCTTCGCCCGGGGCCACGCGATTCTGGAAGGCGTGCCGGGCCTGGCCAAGACGCTGATGGTCTCCAGCCTGGCCCAGTGCCTGGACCTCTCGTTCGCGCGAATCCAGTTCACGCCTGACCTCATGCCGTCGGACATCACCGGCACCGAGGTCATCCAGGAAGACAAGTCCACGGGCAATCGCGAGTTCAAGTTCCTGCCCGGGCCGATCTTCAGCAACGTGATTCTGGCCGATGAAATCAACCGCACGCCGCCCAAGACGCAGGCCGCTCTGCTTGAGGCCATGCAGGAGCGCCAGGTAACCACCGGCGGCACCCGCAGGCCGATGAAAGACCCGTTCTTCGTGCTGGCCACGCAGAACCCCATCGAGCAGGAAGGCACGTATCCGCTGCCCGAGGCCCAGCAGGACCGCTTCATGTTCAAGATATTCGTCAAGTACCCCAAGTGGAACGAGGAATTCGAGATCGTCCGGCTGACGACGGCGATCCAGAAGGTCGAGCTGACGAAAGTTCTTGACGGCCCGACGATCCTCCAGTTGCAGGAGATCATCCGCAAGGTTCCGGTGGCCGACCACGTCATCCAGTACGCGATGAGGCTGGTCCGCGCCACGCTGATACTCGAGGGCGACGTGCCGGAAGTGATCCGCGACTACGTTTCGTGGGGCGCCGGCCCGCGCGCCTGCCAGTACCTTATTCTGGGCGGCAAGGTACGCTCGGTCCTGCACGGGCGGTTCCACGTCTCGACCGAGGACATCCAGGCCGTCGCAAAGCCGGTCCTGAGGCATCGCATCGTCACCAACTTCAACGCCGACGCCGAAGGTTACACAACCGACAAGCTCGTCGAGAAGCTGCTGGAGATCGTGCCGGCGCACGAGTCGGCCATTGCCGCCAACCCGGCCACCGCAAAGGCGGTAAGTTGATCGTCGTCGGCTTGCGGACGGGAGCGCCGCAGATGCTGATGCTTCGCCCGGCCGGTCGTCCTGGCCGGCCGGAAACGGCCTTGGAAAATTGATAGCAGGAAACGCCTGAAAACATGGTAACCGAACAGGAAAAACTGGAGCTGCACAAGTATCTGGACCCGCGTGTTCTGGCCAAGATATCGCGGCTGGACCTTCTGGCCCGGCTGGTCGTGGAAGGATTCATCAGCGGGCTGCACAAAAGCCCGTTCCACGGCTTCAGCGTGGAGTTCGCCAGCCACCGCGAGTACGTGCCCGGCGACGATCTGAAGCACCTGGACTGGAAGGTTCAGGCCAAGACCGACCGCCTGGTCATCAAGCAGTACGAGGAAGAGACCAACCTCAAGAGCACGTTCATAGTGGATGTCAGCGAGTCGATGCGTTACAAGCGCGACGGCAAGGAGTCGCTGACGAAGTATCACTATGCCTGCGCGGTCGCCGCGTCGCTGGCGCACCTGCTGCTCCATCAGCAGGACTCCTGCGGCCTGGCGGTCTTCGACGACGCCCTCAAGGCATATGTCCCATCCTCAAGCAACACCAATCAGATCAAGAGCATCTGCCACGCCCTTGACGTCCAGCAGCCCAAGGCCAAGACTGCCATCGAGCCGATCCTGCACGCCATCGCCGAGAAGGTCTCCCGCCGGGGCATGATCTGCCTGGTGAGCGATCTTTTCCCCGGCACCGGGCCGGAAGCCGACAATCACATCGACTCCCTCCTTCGCGGCCTGCAGCACTTCCGCCACTACGACCACGAGGTGATGGTGCTGCACATTATGGACGAGGACGAGCTGGATTTTTCGTTCCAGGGCAACACGATGTTCAACGGTCTGGAGGCCACAGGCCGCCTGACCATCGAGCCTCGCTCGCTGCGCGAGGCCTACCTGACGGAAGTCGACAACTTCTGCCGCGAGGTGAAGCGCAAGTGCGTGGCCAACAGGATCGACTACAAGCGGATTTCGACGGCGGATTATCTGGACGCGGCCCTGTGCTCGTTTCTTGCCGCCCGGGCCGCCGCGGCCAGAAAGGCCAGCGCGAAACGCTGAGGACCCGCCGCAGCGAGATAAAAACTGACCCACAGATAAAAAGAGGCGACTATGGCGTTTTTTCATCCACTGATTTTTGCAACCGGAGCGGCCGCGGCCGCCGCCCCGATCATCATCCACCTGCTTAACCGCCGGCGGTTCAAGATCCGCGACTGGGCCGCGATGAAGTTCCTCCTGGACGCCATGCGGAAGAACCGCAGGCGGATTCAGATCGAGGAGATCATTCTGATGGCCATCCGCACGCTGGCGATCCTGATGCTGGCGCTGGCGATCGCGAGATTCACGGGCTGTGCGGCCCTCAACAAGCTGACGTTCGGGAAAGGCACGTCGCAGACGGTCGTGTACGTCCTGGACGACAGCTACTCGATGGGGCAGAAGATCAGCGGCAGCACGCTGTTCAATCTGGCGCTGACCGACATGACCGAGCAGCTTCGCAAGCGCCACCAGGTCGATCAGACCGAGCGGGTGGTGGTGCTGACCACGTCCCGGCCCGACGATCCGCTGTTCGGGCCGGCCAATGTCACGGAAATTGAGTCCCTCATCAACAAGATCAAGGCCCTCCAGCCTTCGGACATGCGGACCAGCCTCGAAGGGTCGCTGTCGGCGGCCAGGAAGGCATTTGAGGACCCCCAGGCACAAGGCGCAAGGAAGATATGCATATTCAGCGACTTCCGCAGGTCGGACCTGGACCCCAAGCAGACTGAGAACCTGCGATTGACGTTCAAGTCGCTCGAACAGATTGGGGTAAGCACGTCGGTCGTCAATTATGGCCGCCCGTGCAGGGGAACGAACCTGACCATGCAGTCTATCGAGCTGATGGACAAGAGCGCGGTGGCGGGCAGGCCGTCCAGGATAGCCTTCACGGTGAGGAACAATGGCGCCAGTTCCAGCGCCGCCGGTCCGCTTCAGCTTTCGCTGCGCTATCCGGCGCCGGCCGGCAGCAAGGATAAATATGCGGCCATGTCCCTGCCCTCGCAGAAGATCCCGGCGATCGATCCGGCCGGCACGCACAGGATTGAATACAACGTAACCCCTCCGGCGGCCGGCCCGACCGTCCTGACGGCCAGCCTGGAAGAAGACGAACTTTCCCTGGACAACTCGGCGTCTCTGTCGCTCGACGTCAAGGACGCCTTCAAGGTGCTGGTGGTTGACGGCCGGCCCGACTACGCCGATCCGCTCGAGAGCGAATCGATTTTCTTCCGCACGGTCCTGGACCCCAACGACACGGGTGACAAGGGATGCAAGCCGGAGGTGATAACCCCGGAAGTTCTGCCGGGAACCAGGCTGGGCGAATATGACCTGGTCGCCCTGCTGAACGTCGCGCAGTTTCCGCCTGGTTCGGAAGAAGCAACGACCAAGGTGCTGGAAGAATACGTGGCCGGCGGCGGCGGGCTGATGATATTCGCCGGCGACCGCCTCAACATCGAGTTCTACAACAAGTATCTCTATGCCGACGGCAGCGGGCCGGCGCCTTACAAGCTGCTCAACCCGCTGACCTGCCCCGACAAGCGCAAACCCTGGTCGATCGACGCCAGCAGCATAGCCAACGACCATGCGGTCCGGACGTTCCTGGGGCCGCGGTCGGCGCTGCTTGAGGGCATCCACATTTACACGTTCCAGGCCTGCGATCAGGGCAGCGCCAAGTCGGGCACGGTCGCCAAGGCGCCCCGCGTGCTTGCCCGGTTCACCGATTCCAACACTTCCCCGGCGATCATCGCCCGGCCTTACGGAAAGGGGGGCGTGGTCATGGTGATGACCACGGCATGCCCCAGATGGCACGACTGGATATCCGATCCGGGCATGACTTACGTGGAATTCGTCATGGACTGCCTGAACATGCTTGTCCGCCAGCAGCGGGAGTTCACCGAACTGGTCGGCAGGAAGATACAGACGGAACTCGCCGACGACCTGAAAGACGCCGTTGTAACCCTGATGACCCCCAGATATCCCAAAGTGGACATTCTGAACCTTCAGCCGGTGTCGGACAAGGACGGCAAACCCATTCTTCGGGACAACAAGCCGTTCGTGCAGTACGACAATCCGCTTTATGCCGGGTATTACGCGATGATGTTCTCCCTGCCGGACAAGACGACCCGGGAAATGTTCTTCTCGCGGAATCCCGACCCGGTCGAGGGCGAACTTGCCCCTGGCAGGCCCGAAGAGATACAGGCCGCACTGGGCTCCAGCAGGTTCGAGTACGTGGATCGCAGCGGCTCGTCGCTGCGGGACATGTTCGCCTCGGGCGAAGGGAAGGAATATTGGATTTGGGCGATATGCGCGGTTCTTGCGCTGCTGGGCGTGGAGGTGTTTCTCGGCCAGCGATTCGGGCATTACACCAACTGAAACACCGGCCGGATCCAAAGCCGGTCCGGCGGTCCAGATAGAAGAGGACATAAATGGAAGCCTTCCTTAAGTGGCTGATAAACGTCGATCCGAGCGAGTCGGGCAGGCTGGGCGCCGACTGGTCCTTCAACCTCACCGTGCCCGTCAACGGTTTTCTCAAGCTGGCGATGGTCCTGGCGTACATCGCCCTGGTATACCTGACCATCCGCAGCTACCGCCGCGAGGGCCATAATCCCGTGCCGGTCAAGGTGCTGCTGGCGGCCATAAGAATCGCCGTCCTGTCGCTGGTGTTCATGATTCTGCTCCAGCCGTCGATAGTCTGGCGGATAACCAAGACCGTCCGCAAGTCGGTCGTGGTCCTGGTGGACGACAGCCAGTCGATGGCCAATAGGGACGGCTATGCCGACCCGAAGGTCAAGGACGATGCCGAAAAGCTGGAGAAATTCCTTGGCGTCAGCCAGCCGGAACTTAATAAGGTTTCGAGGGTCGAGATAGTCCGCAAGGTCCTTGGCAGGTCCGACGGGGCGATCTCAAAACTGTCCAAGGACCTCAACATCGAGGTGCGCGGTTTTCCATCCCCGTCCGACGACACCGGCCATTACGGCCGGCAGCTCGGCAAGCTGGAAATCAGCGATGAAAAGGGCCAGTCCCCGGCAACGCAGCCGGTCGGCATGGACAAGATGTTGGACAAGTTGACCGCCGGCGGATTCGAGACCAATCTCAACGCCGCCCTTCGCGACGGCTACGAGGCCCTTCAGGGCAAACTGCCGGCCGGCCTTGTGGTCGTCAGCGATTTCCAGATGACCACGCCCGGCGCGACAGGCCGGCTCCAGGGCACGCTGACCTATGGCGATCAGCGGGGCATCCCGCGATACTGCCTGCTGGTCGGCGACCCCACCCCGCCGAAAAACGTGGCGGTTACCTCGCTGGAGGCGCCCGAAGAAGTCTGGGCCAATACCGGCATGGAACTGGTCGCGACGGTCGCCCATCGCAATATGGAAGGCCAGACCGTTACCGTCAAGCTGATGTCGCGTTCCAAGAGTTCCTCCGGCCCGACGACGCAGGATTATGCCGCCAGCCAGCCTACATGGCTCGATACCGGCGTAAGCCAGCAGGTTACGCTGGCCAAGTCGGGCGAAAGCACCGAACAGGTCGCCGCCGGGGCGCAGAAAGTCTCGCTGAGGATCACGCCCAAGGACGAGGGGACGTTCGAGTACATGGCCGTCATCGATCCGCTGGCCGGCGAGAACCAGACGGCCGACAATTCGGCCAGGACAACCGTGCAGGTCTCCAACACGGTGATAAACGTCCTGCTCATCAGCGGAGACGCCGGATGGGAATTCCAGTATCTCAAGAACCTCCTGATAAGGCAGATGCAGACGGACGACAAGGGCCAGTCCCGCCCGCTCTACAACCTGAGCGTCTGGCAGCAGAACGCCGATCCGTCGGTCAGCCAGGCCGCCTCCACCGACACCGAGGACGGCGTCTTCCGGCTGGCCCAACTGCCCAGGACGCTCGACAAAGTCGTGGGCGTGCCGGGCGACAAGACCGCGCCGGGCTACAAGGCCGTCATTCTTTACGACCCCGAGCCAACCGAAGGCGGATTCGATCCGGAATTCGTCAGCCAGGTCCTCAAACCTTACGTCGAGCAGCGCAACGGCGGGCTTTGCTACATCGCCGGCAGCAAGAACACCGAAAATACCTTCAAAAACGAGGCGTATAAGGAACTGCGCGACATGCTGCCGGTGGTGCTGGGCAACAACGACAACCGAAGAATTGCTTACCTGACCGATCCCCATCCGGACCCCTGGCAGATACAGTTGACCGCCTACGGCCGGGAACATCAGGTTACGCGCCTGGCGAGGTCGGCCGACGACAGCATGAAGGAATGGGAAATTCTGCCGGGCATCTTCTGGAGCCATGCCGTCGCGCAGGTAAAGCCCCTTGCGCGGATACTGGCCGAAAACAGCGACCCCAAGAGGAGGCTGGGGACAAAAACCACCCAGGCCGAGCCGCTAATCGTGGTGCAGCCGTACGGCAACGGCAGGGTCATGTATCTGGGCTGCGACGAGTCGTGGCGGTGGCGGATGGTCAAGGATGGCGAACTGCATCAGCGGTACTGGAATAATATCCTGAGATACATGGCGTCCCTCAAGGCCAGACAGGTGATTATCACCACTGGCGGGGACGTCTTTGACGCAGGCAAGGAAATCAACGTAACGGTCGAGGCCTACGGCGACGACGCCAAGCCGCTTAGCCTCAAGGGCGAGACTTACAAGGTTGACATGCTGGTCCGGCAGGAAGACGGGTCCGGCAAAGTGGTCCACACGATTGACCTCAAACCGGTCATGGAACCCGGCGGAAAGATACGCGAAGGCTGGTTCCAGGGCACGATTCCTCCGGAATACACAAGGACCTCGGGCGAATACGAGCTGACCTCGAACGAGTTGAGGCTGAAATACGCCGCCGACCCCGACAAGCTCGCCCAGCGCGTCGCCGCCAAGGTTGTTAAACTTGAAAAACCCCGGGCCGAGGCTATCAAGTCCGAGGCCGATCCCGACACCATGGCGAATATTGCTTCAAAGCCTGAATACGCGATGAAGATATTCCAGGTCGAGGACCTTCTGACGAAGATCGCCCGCGAGAAGCTTCGCGCCGACCGCGAGCAGACGGACCCTCTGTGGGACACCAATATGTGCCTGATGCTGATAGTGCTGCTTCTGGTGGCCGAGTGGATAATTCGCAAGGTCTACAATATGGCCTGATTTTTTGGAATTTGCGCGGAACTTAAAGGATAATCGAGAGTCTAAGATAAGGCGGCCGGCGGGCGGTTTGCAGGCCGACGGGAACAGATTGATGGAAAAACTGGTTGAACACAAGATAACCGGCAAGTTGGGTTCGCTGAAGCTGGCCATCCGGACACGGATCGCGGCCGAAGGCATCGGCTGGGTGCTTGCGGCGGCGGTGGCCGTCATATTCATCACACTCGGCATGGACTACCTGCTGAGGCTGGAAAAGGCCCAGCGGATGCTTGTCATGCTGGCTTGGCTGTGCGGCCTGGCGTATCTGTGCTGGAGGCGCCTGGTCAGCCCCATGTTCGTGCCGATGAACAGGTCCGACCTGGCCCTGCTGGTGGAAAACCGCTTCGGACAGCTCGGCGACAGGCTTATCAGCGCGATCCAGTTCGAGACCCTTGCCGCCGGCGCGGGTGGAATGAGCCGCGCTATGATTCTCAAGGTTGCCCATGAGGCCAATCGCATGGCCGGGGCGCTGAATTTCGGGGACGTGGTCCGCTCGGCCGGGGCGAAACGCTCCGGCTCGATCGCCTTGGGCGCGTTGCTGATTCTGGCGGCCTTGGGCCTGTGGAAACCGCACATCCTGGGCCTGTGGTTCGATCGCAATATCATGTTCCGCGACACCCCCTGGCCGCAGGACACGTACCTGCTCGTGCAGGGCGGGCCGGACTTTTCCGTCGTCCGCGGCGACGATCTGAAGATTACCGTCGCTGTTACGGACAACTCGCCTGTCGTGCCACAGTACATAGTCATGCATACCCGCTCGTCGAGCTTCGGCGACGACTGGATCGAGGAACGCCTGGAACAGTCCGAGGCCGGCGGCAGGACGTTCGTCAAGATTTTCCAGAACGTGCCTGAGGAATTCCAGTTCTATGTAACCGGCGGCGACGACTCGAACGACAGGAAACATCCGCATAAGGTTTCCATCATCGAGCCGCCCACGCTGATCGAGCTGGAATTTCCGAGCGTCGTCTACCCCGGCTACATGCGCCGGCCCGAGGGAGTGCTCCCGGGCGGCACGAGCGTTCAGAAGCTGCCCGTAGGGTGCAGGGTCTCGGTGAGGGCCGTCTGCAACAAGCCGCTCAAACACGCCAGGCTGGTTGTTACGACCGAAAATATCCAGGGCCAGCAGTCGATAGTACAGGCCCTGCGAGAATGTTCAGCCGAGGTTGCGGGCATTTCCGGCCGGGCGGACCGGCTTGCCGCGGCCGATGCGGCAACGGTGCTGTCGACGGCCGACAAACTCAAAGGCATCCAGAAAAACCTCGCCGAACTGGCCGCAAAGCAGCAGGCGACGGGCAAACTGGCGACGGACAACTATATCGGCCGCATGGATGACGCGGTCGTGTTTTCAAAGGACGGACAGAACGTATCCAGGCCGGCGGGCAGGACCCAGATCGGCCTGGATTGCCAGGCATTTTCCGCCATGCTCCAGGAATGTTCCGCCCAGGCGGGCAAGGCGGCCTTGGGCGTCAACGACAAGGCGAAGCTCGCCTCCGACGCCCCCGCTCAGCTCCGGGAACTTTCCGTCAGGATCGCTTCGTTCGTGGAGATTGCCTCGGCGATATACGAGCAGATGTCCGTGGTGCCGCTGCGAATCCGCGGCGCAGAAAAGGAAAATTCCGCCGGCCAGTCCGACGCGGTGCTGGCGAAATATCTGGGCGGAACAGGCCCCGTCAAGGCGTCCGGGGGCGGCCCGTCCAAAGCCGATTCAAATTCGCCCGGGCGCGATCTGACCGGCAAATACTGCATTGAGGGCGTCAACAGGCCGCAGGTGGCAAATCTCAAGTTCTTCCTGACCGACGAAAGCGGCTACACCAGCCGCAAGGGACAGGAATTCCAGGTGCAGGTCCAGCCCGACCAGCCGCCGACGGTGCAATTGTTCCGGCCGGGCCTGAGCCTCTTTGGGCCGATCATCACGCCGGAAGCGGAACTGCCGCTCCAGGTCCAGGCCGACGACGAGTACGGCGTGTCCGCCATCCAGTTCCATGTTGCCGCCAAGCCGGCTGACGGGGCCGCCAGCAAGCCGGTGAAGGATTTTCGCCCGATCAATCAGCCGATCACGCCGGGCGAGGCCGAGGAGCCGCCCAGGAATTTCAAGGCCAAAACCAGCATCGATCTGGCCAAGTGGGAAGCGGACCACAAAACCGACAAACAGATGCAATTGGATCTCAAGGCGGGCGACACGGTCGAAATACGGGCTGACGCAAAGGACAACATGCCTGGCGAGTTCGGCGGACCAAACGTCGCATCCAGCCAGGTCATGGCATTTCAGGTAATCGCCAAATCAGAGTTTATACGGCTGCTCATCGCCAAGCAGAAGGAGGCCCAGAAGGAATTCCTCCAGATTATTGAAATGCAGGCCTCGGCCTACGGCAAGACCGAAGACGTCCTGAAACTCCTGGAAGGCGCGACGGAGATCGATCAGGACTCGCAGCGAAAGCTGGACGAGTCGGCCGGCCTCCAGCAGACCATAGCAAGCCAGCTCACAAAGTCGGCGGGCACCTTCAAGGCGATCATGGACGAAATGATCATCAATCGCGTCGGCGCGGCGCCGGAGCAGCAGGCCATGGCCGACATAGTAATGAAGCTGACCTCCCTGGTCGCCCCGCCGGATGCCAATGACAAGAACTCGCTGGGACCCTGCCAGAAGGTCAATCGCGACCTGGCCGCCTGCAAGGAAATATACAAGGATCCCAAGGCCGTCGCGCAACTCGCCGAGGCCTCACAATCCGTGGTTGCGCAACAGAAAGCCCTCTACGAAGAGATGGGCAAAATAATGAAGATGATGAAACAGGTCGACAGCCTGATGGAAACCATCCGTGTGCTGGATGAACTTATAGAAAAAAGCCGGAAAAATGCCATTGATATGGAGCTGATAAAGAGGTTCCTCAGCGGCGGGCTGCTGGAAGACGCGACCAGTCGGCCGGCAACCGCGCCGGCCTCCGCTCCGGCTGAAAAACCACTTGAACCACCCGAATAATGGGGATCCGCCAAAGGGGCGGCTTTTTTAGGAGAAAAGAAATGAAGAGAACATCCATCATGACGATCACGGGGCTGTTTGTCTGGTTGACGATGGCAGGGAATGTCCCCGCCCAGCCGGCTGCGACCCCGCCCGAGGGCGGCGGAACGCCGGCCACCAAACCGGCCGGGATAGGCATCCAGGAGCTGATCGCGAGCATCAGAAATGACAAGCAGGCACTTGCCTCGCTCATCACAGGCATGGGCGAACTGGCCAACCTGCTGGAGAAAACCGACCCGGAAACGGCGAAGATACTCCTGCTGGCCGTCAAGGAGGCCCAGGCTGCCATGGTTACAGAAAACATGGAAAAGGTCGCCGAACTCCTGGGTAAGAAAATGCAGCAGGCCGCCCTGGGCACCCAGCGGGACCTCATAAAAGATCTCATGAGGATTCGCGCAAGGCTCACGCAGGGCAACGTCGATCTGGACAAGAACAAGGCGAACCTTGAGGAACTGAAAGATCAACTCAAAAAGGTCGAGGAAATCCTCAAGAAAGAGCAGGAACTCGAAAATACTTCCGCCATACAGAGCAAGCAGGACGAATTGAGCAAGCAGCTTTCAGAGCTGGAGAACAGGCAGAACGACCTTATCAAGGAGCAGAAGAAACTGCTGGAGAAAACCGAAGGCCAGAAGGATTCGGATCCGGCGGTCGCCCAGTTGGGCAAGCTCCGCGAAGAGGTGCGGGCTCTGATCGACAAGCAGGAGAAGAACAAGGACGACAGCAAGGCCGCCCCCGTTCAGAATCTGCCCGTGATGAGCGAGCCGCAGAAGAAGCTTTCCGACGATGCCGGCACACTGGCTGAAAAAATCGACCAGGCCGCCAAAGATCCCAAGGTCGCCGATGCCGTCAAGAGCGGCCAGGGTGACGAAAAGGCTGTGTCATCCGCCGCCAACAGCACCAAAAAGGCCGGCGACGATATGAAGCAGGCGTCCGAATCCATGTCCAAGAGCGATCCGGGCATGAAAGACCAGGATTCAGCCCTGGAAAACCTCAGAAACGCCGAACGGGCCTTGAGCGACGCGATCGACAAGGCCGCCGCTAAGACGAAGGCTGGAGAATTGGCCAAGGAACAGAAAGACCTGAAAGACAAGGCCGTCGCCCTTGCCGATGATATCAAGAAGTTCACTGAACAAACCGGCCTGGGTGATAAACCGGAAGGCAAGCCCAGCGACGGCAAGCCCAGCGACGGCAAGCCCAGCGATGGCAAGCCCAGCGATGGCAAGCCCAGCGACGGCAAGCCCAGCGATGGCAAGCCCAGCGATGGCAAGCCAAGCGACGGCAAGCCCAGCGACGGCAAGCCCAGCGATGGCAAGCCAAGCGACGGCAAGCCAAGCGACGGCAAGCCAAGCGATGGCAAGCCCAGCGACGGCAAGCCCAGCGACGGCAAGCCCAGCGACCAGAAACAGCAGGATGTCAAGCAGGCGTCCGAGCACATGCAGAAAGCCGCCGAGAAGCTTAATGAGCAAAACAATCCCTCCGCGGCTGAACAGCAGAAAAAGGCCCTGGAGGCCCTGGAGAAAAACAAGCACAAGCTGGCCCAGTTAAAACCGCGTCTTGACGAAATAGCCAAGACCCCGCAGGACAAACAGAAGACCGACCAGGACAAAAACAAGGAAAAGACCGACGAACTCGCCCAAGCCATGGAAAAGCGGGAGCAGAGCGGCGAAAAGTCGCCGGGCAAGGAGTCGACGTCAAAGGCATCCAAGTCGATGGGCAAGGCCTCACAGGGCCTGTCGAAGAAGCAGTCGGGCCAGGCCAACGAGGACCAGAAAAAGTCCATTGAGGACTTGGAAAAGGCCAAAGAGGAACTCGAAGAGGAAATAGCCCAGCAGGAAGAGCAGAACAAGGACCAGACCCTCGCCAAGATCGACCAGATGCTCCGGAAGATCCTGGACGAACAGAAGGGCTATACCACGACGACCAAGGACGTTTACGGCAAGCGTTCCGATGCAAGCAAATACGCCCGCGAGGAAGAACTCAAGCTCGACGGGCTTTCAAAGGGCGAAGGCAAGCTCAAGGACGACACCGGGCAGGTGCT
>JACRIL010000014.1 GCA_016235825.1 Planctomycetota bacterium | reverse complement strand
CGTGCTGTTCATCGTGGCCGCGGCCAGTATCTTCGGCTGGATGCTGACGGTCACCGGCGTCACCGCGGCGATCTCCGAGTGGGTGCTGGGCTTCACCAAGGAAGCCTGGGTTTTCCTGCTGCTGGCCAACCTTATCGAGACCCGCACGGCGTTAGGCGCACGGGCGAGCATAGAGCACCTGCTGAAGCTGGCGCCCAAGAAGGCGGTCAAGCTCGTCGGGCAGGAGGAAAAAGAGGTCGATCCCCGCGAACTGGCCCAGGACGACATTATCCGCATCCGGCCGGGCGAAAACATTCCGGCGGACGGCGTGATAATCGTGGGCCAGTCGACCGTGAACCAGGCCAACGTAACCGGCGAGTCGCTGCCGGTGGACAAAGCCGTGGGAGATGAGGTCTTTCTGGGGACCAACAACGTGTCGGGCGCGATCGACGTGCGGGTAGCGAGGGTCGGAGAGGACACGACGCTGGGCCGGGTCAAGAAGCTCATCCTCCAGGCCGAGAAGACCAAGATACCGATCATGCGGCTGATCGACCGGTACGCCGGTTTTTACACGCCGACGATCCTGATGATCGCCGGGGCGGTCCTGTTCTTCAACAAGGAGTCGCCCGAGGCGATGTCGCGCGCGGTTACGCTGCTGGTGGTGGCCTGCCCGTCGGCGCTGGTGCTGGCGGTTCCGACCGCGATGGTGGCGGCGCTTTCCTGCGCGGCCAGGCTGGGCATCCTGGTCAAGGACGTCTCGATCGTGGAGGTCGCCAAATCCATAGGCGCGTTCGTGTTCGACAAGACGGGCACGCTGACGACGGGCGAGCTTTCTGTAACGCGGCTGATGCCGGCCCCGGGCGTGGACGGTGCGGAACTGCTGTCCGTGGCGGCTTCGGCCGAGCACAGGTCGCGGCATCCGGTGGCGCGGGCGGTGGTGGCCGTGGCCGAGCGGGCAAGGGTCGCCGTGGCGGACCCGGTGGAGTTCAAGGAAATTTCCGGACGCGGCGTGCGGGCGAAGGTCGGCGGCAAGGACGTGCTCGTCGGACGATCGACATGGCTGGCCGAGCAGGGCGTGAGCCTGGATGCGATGAAAAAACCCGAACTGGCCGAGCCGGAAGGCATAAGCACGCTTTACGTGGCCGCGGGCAAAAAAATTCTTGGCTGGATCGGCCTGGAGGACCGCACCCGCAAAGAGGCCCGCCAGGCGATGGACGAACTCAAGGGCATGGGCGTGAAGGAACTGGTCATGGTAACCGGCGACCGCTGGTCGGTTGCCCGGCGCGTGGCGCAGGAGATGGGGTGCACTGAAGTGCAGGCCGAGGTCCTGCCTGCGGACAAACTGGAGCTTGTCGCGGCGCTCAAGCAGCGCGGCAGAAAGGTGGCGGTCGTGGGCGACGGCGTGAACGACGCCCCGGCACTGGCGGCGGGCGATCTTTCCATAGCGATGGGCGCTGCCGGCAGCGACGTGGCGATAAATTCAGCCGCCATCGCCCTGATGAACAACGATCTTCGCCGTCTGCCTTTCCTGGTGAGGCTCAGCCGCAAGACCGCCTCGGTCATCTACCAGAACCTGGCGCTGGGCATAACGTTCATCGCCGTATTCATGACTCTGGCGGCGTTCGGCAAGATACTGCCGGTCTGGGGCGCGGTCATGCATATGATTGCGGCGACAATAGTGATCTTCAACAGCGCCCGGCTGGTGCGGTTCGGCGAGGAACTGCACGAAGAGGAGCCGGGCGGACCGGCGATAGTCAAACATACTGAGGTGGTCCCGGCCGCGGGTTGACGGTTTTTTAAAAAGCCCCGCATGTAAATGCGGGGATGCTGTTTTGCATAAAAAAATGACAAAGGTCCCCCTGCTGGCGCAGGGGGCTTTATGAGCGATCAGGTTACAGAGCGGAAGAAATAATGTCTGGACCTTGGCATGACGAGACAGAGGATCAGGAAGGCGTTGACGGCGAGTTTCGCGCCGTCGGCCACATAGTTGATCCCGTCGAGGTTGCGGGCGTACAGGATGATCTGGAATATGATCCCCGCCGCGAACAATGCCATGATGGTCCAGTAGCTCCATTTTGCGGCACGTGCGAAGAACCCCGACAGCAGCCACAGGCCGGCGCCCGCGGCCAGCAGGCCCGTCGCCGGCAGAAAGGCGTAATCGTAGCGGGTTTCGCCGGCATGGCCGGTTATGAGCAAATTGAGCATGATCGCCATCTTCGGGGTAAAATCTCCGCCGAACCAGTTGGAGACCACGTCGGCACAGATGCCCGCAAAGGCCTCGAAACCCGCGAAAAGGCACGCGATGGCCGCGATCCTGAAAGTCCAGGCCACAATGGAAACCCAGCCGGGGATTCCCCCGACGCCCTCGTCGGAATCGAGCTGCCTGCGCTGGAAGAGTCCTATCGCGGCGAAGATCGCTCCGGCCGAGTAGAGGATAGCATAGAGGGTCTGGAGCCAGAACAGCTTCACCTGGACGCCAGCGGCCGTGGCGGTTATGGCGCCCAGGGATTGGGCCCCGGAGACAAGGGCGTCGATGGGATAAAAATCGGCCAGGTTAGGCAGCAGCCAGCCCAGAAGCCACAGGCTGACGAACTGGCCCGCGTGTTTGCTGAAAAGATAGTCGTGGCTGGAACCGGCGTAAAGCAGGACGAGGCAGACCAGCAGCGTGGGGATCTGGCCCAGCCGCGAACTGACGGCCACGGCCAGCGCAGTCAGAATTATCGCCGCCAGGAGCAGGTTATACATCGCCAGAATCAGGTCGGGCTTGATGACCTGGACGATTGTCAGCTCCGTGCTGACGTCGCAGCCGAACGGCACGATGGTCCAGAATTTGCCTATGAACGAAACCAGGCCCATGGCCAGCGTGAAAAGGATCATATCCAGCCAGACAAGCGCGGAATTGAACGACCATCCGAAAAAGTAGTTGCCCGCTCCTGCCAGGATCGGCGAGCCCAGCAGCGCCGCCATGCCAAACACGATTACCGGCATGTCGTAAACGTGGCTGGCCGTCGGCATGGTGCCGTGCCTTATGGTCATCAGAAACACCAGGCTGCAGATGTAATAAGACACCAGCACGGCCAGCAGCAGGCCGGCGAACTTGCCGATTATGAAAACCGCCCGGGACACCGGCTTGGAGACTACCGTCAGGGCGGTGCGGTCTTCCAGTTCGCGTGTTATGCCCCAGGACGCCCCGAAGATCGCTATCAGGAACGCCGAACCCAGCAGGGTGCTGAGGCTCAGGCTGGAGAGCATGCGCTGGTCCACGTCCTCGACGTTGGGGTCGAGGGTCGATCCCGTAACGGGCAGGCTAAGGACGAGCGCGGCGATGGTTATGAAGATCAGCAGGCCGTAGATCGGCTGGCGGATCGTCTGGATAAAGGTGTTCTTGCAAATTGACCAGATCTGTTCCATTTTGGACGAGCGGCCGGCCCGAGGCCGGCGCTTTAAAGGTTCTTACGAACGCGCGGACCTATTTGTTTGCCGCCGCCGGGGAAATTGTATTTCCGGCCGGCCGCAAATGCGAGAGGAATCATGACTGAGACTGAGACAGGCAAAGGTACTGGCAGGGCGCTGGCTGGTGCGGGTCTTCAGGCCGTCCTGGCGACGGCCTGCCTGGGCGTGTGGCTGGCGGCAGGCGGCAAGTCGGCCCTGGCGTGCACGCTGCTGCTGGCGTGCGGCGTGCTGGTGTGGCTGATGTCGGCGCTGATTTTTTACTGCCGGCGGCTGGCGCAGATCGAGCAGATCGAGCTGGCGGCCCTGGCGGAGGCGTCGGCCAAGGGAACGGTTTTTGAGGGGCTGGCGCAGGACAAACCGGCGGCGGCCAGACTGGCCTTCGTTCGCAGGTGGGTCTCGCCGATCTTCACGCTTTTGTGGGCGGCATGCCACGCGATGATAGGCTTGCTGCTTATCGGCAGTTTCGGCAAATCGGCCGAGCCGCCGCTGCATGACAGCGCCTTGTGGGGCCTGGTGCTGCTGGCGACGGCGTTCGGCGGGTTTCTGTACAGCCGGATCTGCACGGGCCTGGCCGGCCAGCCGCAGTGGCTGCTGCTGCGGTCCGCGGCCAGTTACATGCTCGTGAGCGTCATTTCGCTGCTGCTGGTCTGCCTGGCCATGTTTTTCTGGATTTATTCCCTCGTGGATTACGTGCTGGCCTATATGCTGGCGTGCGTGCAGGTCGTCCTTGCGGCCGAACTGCTGATGAATCTGATCCTGGACATTTATCGTCCCCGCATGCCCGGCCGCGAGGATCGTCCGTCCTTCGACAGCAGGCTTTTCAACCTGCTGGCCGAACCGGAGCGGGTCGGGCATTCAATCGCCGAGACGCTCAATTACCAGTTCGGATTCGAGGTGTCCAAGACCTGGTTTTATCAGTTGTGCAGCAAGGCCGTGGCGCCGCTGATCGTTCTGGGCATCCTGCTGCTGTTCCTGATAAGCTCGCTGGTCATCGTTGACGCCGGGCAGATGGCGACAGTCTGCCATCTGGGCAAACTCGACAGGGACGGCGGCGGCAAGGTCAGATTGCTCGATCCGGGCCTGCATCTTAAATGGCCCTGGCCGATCGACACGGTTTCGCATTTCCCCGTCGAGCAGGCGCAGTCTTTGTATCTGGGCACCGGCGATGATCGCAAAAAAGAAGCTGAAATCATAAACGGCAAATCTCTTGTTCTGTGGCACAAAGAGCATGGCGCCCACGAGGAGATAAATTTCCTGCTGGCGGTGCCCGCTGAGGCCGACCGCGGGGACCTGTCGGCCAGCCGGCCGGCCGACGGACAGTCCGGCGTTCCGCAAACCCAGCCCGGCCGGAACAAGCCGCCGCCCTTCAACATCATCAAGCTGGTCATGCTGGTGCAGTACGACATAAATGACGTTCAGGCCTATTCCAGGTCGTCGGCCGACCCGCGGAAATTCCTTGAGTTGGCGGCCAACAGGGAGATGATCCGCTATTGCGCCAGCGCCACGCTCGACCGCCCCCAGGAAGGCGCCCCGCCTGACAGGCCCCAGGCGATTCTGACCAGCGGCCAGACCGAGGCCGCAAAGACGCTTAAACGCCGGATTCAGACGATCGCGGACGAACTGGGACTCGGGGTTCGCATAACTTTCGTAGGCGTGCTGGAGGCCCATCCGCCGGCGGACGCCGTCAGCGCCTTCGCCGAAATAACGTCCATCGAGCGCACGCAGGAGATCAAGCGATATCTGGCCCAGGGCGACGCCAACAGGGCGCTGGCCAACGTGATGGGCGACCCGGCCAGGGCTTTGGAACTGGCGCTGGACATAAGAATGCTGGAGGAATTCGGCAGCCTGGCCGACCTGAAGGCCCAGCCGGGCAATCTCGCGCTCAAGCTCGATGAGGAAATCGCCAAGGTCCGCAGAAACATCGCCACGCTGGACAGGGACATCAAGCGCGACGTTCAGATGGGCCTGTCCGCGGCCGGCGGAGGCGACAAGCAGCGCCTGAGAGAGAAATATCAGGGATATCTGGACACGCTCCTGAAGATACATTCCGGGGTCCCGGCCTCGCACGACTATTCGGCCGAAATCGCCCAGGCCGCCGCGGCGGTCAATCAGGCCATGAGGCTGGAGGCTCTCACCGGAGAACCGGCGGTGATACTCGCACAGGCGGTCGCGTATCGCTGGAACAAGGACCTCAACGAGCGGACGCTCTACGAACTTTACAGCCTCCAGCTCGACGCGTACCTGGCCGGCAGGGAACTCTACAAGCTCGACCGCGTGATGGAAGTGCTCGAGGAAGTGCTGCCGAAGATCACCAAGTACGTCCTCGGCGTGGACAGGGACAAATTGCAGCTCTGGCTGAACCTCGAAGAGACGACCTCGGCGCTGGAGGCGGTTGAACCGGCGCCTAGCAAATAGGCATTGCGGGCGGCGTCCCGCGCGGACCCCCGCTGAAAAAAAGGAAACAGACATGAGAAAACATCTGGGAATGATCCTGCTGGCGGTTGTTACGCTTCTGGGCCTGCTGTTCTACACCATCGCGTACGTGGTGGAGGAAGGCCAGGATATCGTGCTGGTCAAGACCTTCGGCGCGCCGACGAAGGACCTGGACGGCAGAAAGCCGGTCCAGGCCGGGCTGTATTTCAAGTGGCCCTGGCCGATTCAGGAGGTCGTCCGGTACGACGGCAGGCTCATCATCGTCGAGGACGACATGGAACAGTTGAACACCCGCGACAGCAGGGACCTTATAGCGACCCTGTACTGCGGCTGGAAGATCGCCGACGCCAGGAAATTCCAGGCCAAGCGGAAGACCGTAGAAAACGCCATGGCCGCCGTCAAGGAGAAGCTCAAGTCGTCCAAGAGCCAGATTATGCGCGAGTACGACATGGTTGACATAGTGAACACCGATCCGTCCAAGATGCGGATTCCGGAGATCGAGAAGCGCATCCGTGAGAACATGAACGAGGTGCTTTCGCAGGACGGCATCGAGGTGGCGGTGGTGGGCGTCAAGAACCTCGGGCTTTCGGACCTGGCCAGCAAGCAGGTTATCCAGGCGATGCAGGCGGAGCGCAAGAAGATGAAGGACACGATCGAGGCCGAGGGCGACGCCCAGGCCCAGGCGATCCGCGAGTGGGCCAAGGCGGCAAGCGACAAGATTCTCGCTTTCGCCCGGCGCAAGGCGGCCGACATCCGCGGCGAGGGCGACCGCGCCGCCGCCGAAACGTACAAAAAATACCACGAGCATCCGGAGTTCGCAATTTTCCTACGCGAACTGGAGATGCTGCGGTCCTCGCTCAAGAGCAAGACCGTGCTCCTGCTGGACGGAATGGACATTCGGGCGCTGAAGTTCCTCCGCGACGGCCCGTCCACGCCTCCGCCGCCTAAAACCGAGCCGACGAAAAAATAACCGAAATCAGGTCTCCATGACAGGAAACAGACATGGCTGAAGAACCGAACAGAACGAACGATGCGGAGTCGGCGGAGCAGGCTGAACAGCCCGGGAAAGTCGCGGATCAAAGTCTGACCGGGGCCTTGCGGGCGAGTTTCAGGCTGCTGACCCTGATTCTGATAATCATCGTGCTGGCGTATTTGTGGACCGGCATAACGACCGTTCAGCCGCACGAAAAGGGCGTGGTCAGGATTTTCGGGCGGATACAGCGGATAGCGCCCCACGGGCTGGACATCAACCTGCCGTTTCCGCTGGGCAAGGTAGATCGCGTGCACGTCAGCCCCCAGACGGTGGAGGTGGGCGATTTCTGGATGTACGAGTCGCCGGAAGACAAGACCAAACCGCTTCACCAGCGGGTCGCCGGCGGAGGCGCCCTGAGGCCCGCATGGGACGGCGCGCTGATGACCGGCGACAGGAATCTGCTGCATGTCCGTCTGGCGTGCAGATACGAAGTCCGCGATCCGGCGGCGGGCCTGTTCGTCAGCGGCGACCTGAACAGCCTGCTCCGCGACCTGATCTGCCGCGCCGCGGTGCAGGCGGCCGCGATCCGCACGGCCGACGGAATAGCCCGGATCGAGGGCAACGCCTTCCTTGATGAGATCAAAACGCGGGTGCAGGAGCAGTTCAATTCTCTTGCCGGCGGGCACGACAAGGTGCGGATAATAGAAATCACCATGCCGCAGTTCAGTTGGCCTCTGGCGGCCCTGCCGACCTTCAGCGACGTTACCCTGGCGGCCAGCAACGTCGTTACGATGCGGGAGGACGCCCGCGGCTTCGCCAACAAGCAGCTCGGGCAGATGGCCGGCAGCAACTACGCCGTTCTGGTGGGTCTGCCTTACGGGTCTTCCGACCGGAAACGGACGGCCCTCCCCGGCGAGGATGGCATCGCGGACGACGATCTCATCGGGCAGTACGAGCGGGCCGTGGAAAATAAAGACGCCGATCTTGCCGCCAAACTCCAGATACGGATAGACGAATTTCTGCTCGGCGACCAGGTCAGCGGCGAGGTCAGCCGGATCATCAATTCTGCCGGGGCGGACCTGTCGAGAGTCTTCCAGAGCGTCAAGGGGCGCTACTCCGCATATGAGAAACTTTTGGCCGTTTACAGGATCGCCCCGGATTTTCTGATCCAGAGGCTCTGGGCCGACGTGTACGAGGACATCCTCAACTCCCCGGGCATTGAAAAATATTTCCTGTTGTTCAACGACGGCAAGACCGTGCTGCGGATTAATCGCGACCCGGCGATAGCCCGGCAGAGGCTTCGCGATATAATCAGGGAAGAAACGGCCAAGCCGAAGTAGGACGCCCGATGCCGCATGAAAATGACAACGTTGTCGCAACGGTCAAACTGACGAAGGTGTTCCGCGATTTCTGGCTGCGCGAGAAGGTCGCGGCGGTTTGCGACCTGGACATGGAGGTCGGCCGCAAAGAGGTGTTCGGCCTGCTTGGCCCCAACGGTTCGGGCAAGAGCACGACGCTCAAGATGATCCTGGGGCTGATGTTTCCGACCCGCGGCGCCATATCGGTGCTCGGCAGAGGCCCCAACGACGTCCGCACGAAGGAACGGATCGGTTTTCTGCCCGAGGAGTCTTACCTGTATCCGTTCCTGGACGCCCGCGAGACGCTGGATTTCTACGGCCGGCTGTTCCACATTCCGCGGCAGCAGCGGATGCGGCGGATCGATATGCTGCTCGATATGGTCGGGCTGAGCAGCGTGGCGTACAGGCGGATCGGCGAATATTCCAAGGGGATGCAGAGGCGGATCGGGCTTGCCCAGGCCCTTATAAACGACCCGGACATTCTCATACTCGACGAGCCTACCAGCGGCCTGGACCCGCTGGGCATAAAACAGTTCAAGGACCTGATCCGCACGCTCGCCGGAAGGGGCAAGACGGTGATTTTGTCCACGCACCTGCTCGGCGACGCCGAGGACATCTGCGACCGCGTGTGCATTCTTTACGGCGGGCGAAGGCAGGCGTACGGGCGCATCGACGAACTGCTCGCCCGCAGCCTGCACACGCAGTTGATAACGGACAGGCTGGACGAGCGGACCATTGACGCCGTCCTCAAAGTCATCCGGTCGTCGGGCCGGAATCTGCTGGAGATCGGCTCGCCCCGCGACCGGCTGGAGAGCCTGTTCATCAGCATCATAGACGACGCCAGGCGGCTCAGGCTCGATACAGGCGGGGCGATATCCGGCGGGGCCGTGGCGGAATTTCTGCGCGGCCAGCCGGAGCAGGAAGGCAGGCGGGTCATCGAGGAACTGGTGTCCGCCTCGGCGGTTCTGGCTGCGCCCGTCCGGCAGCAGCCGGAGGCCCTGCCGGCCGCACAGGTCTCGCGAGACGTTCTTGCCGGGCTGATGCCGGATGAAAAACGCGATCTCAATGCCGCCACGGAACAACCCCATCGCCCGGGCAAAACCGCAAGCCCGCAGGTGGATAAAAAGATAATCGACGATCTGCTGGGCAAAGGCCCGGCGGACCCGGAGCCGAAGTGATGACCGGAATCTGGACCGTCGCCCGCCAGACCTTTGTCCAGTGCCTGCGCATGCGGATGGCGCTGGGGTTCATTATCATGCTCGCCGTCGCGCTGGCCGGCGTCGGAATAACGGTTAAAGGCGACGGCACGCTCAACGGCAGGATCAGGACGTTTCTGGATTACAGCTTCGTAATCACGGTCCTGATTCCGGGGATAATGACGATTTTTCTGACCGTGGGCATGGTGGCGGGGGACGTGCGCCGCAAGCAGATATTCATGATATTAACCAAGCCGCTGGCCCGCTGGCATTACGTGCTGGGGCGCTGGCTGGGCGTCATGATGCTGAACGCTCTGCTTTTGAGCCTGGCGGCGGCGGCTATTTACGGCGTCGTGCAGTATCTCAAGTCGCTGCCGGCCCTGAACCTGATGGATCGCCTGGCCCTGATGAACGGGGTGCTGACCGCGCGGGAAAGCATCCCGCCCATGCCGCCCGATATCGAGGGCGAGATGGCGCGCAGGCTCAAGGCGCTAACCGCCGACTCGCGGCGATATGAACAGGCGATAGAGGCATATCAGACCAGGGAAACCTGTTCGCGCGAGCAGGCGATCGACCTGATTCAGAAAGAGATGCACAAGCAGATCATGGAGGATATGCAGACGGTCGGGCCCAGCAGGGTGATCGGGTGGAAATTTCCGGCCCCGAACGTTCATGGCTCGCAAATCAGGGGCACTGTGAAAGTGCTTTTGGTGGAACCCAAAACCGGGCAGGTCGTGGCCGAAGCCGACGAGTCGCTGACCTGCCAGATGGTCGTGGAAACCCCGATCGAGATCAACGAAATGCGGGGCATGGTGTCGTGGGCCGACCAGAAATTGTTTGAGGCCAGGTTTAAAAAAGAGCAGATTCCGTATTTTGAGTCGAAAAAAATCTCGCCGGGGCAGCACGTGCCGATAGCCATCGATCCGGCCATCCAGTTGAGTTACAAGCCGGTTCCAACGGGTTCGTTCGCGGACATGCCGTTTGTTTACGGGATATGGCGGTTCTCAAACGACAAGGGTATGCCGGTCATCATGAGCCCGCGCGAAGACCCCTCGAACCAGCCGGCTACGCTGACCATCCCGGCCTCTGTGGCGAACAACGCTGAAACGCTCAAGGTCGAATACAGGAACCTCAACAGCCCGGGCGATCCGATGTTTGATACCGAGGAGCTTCGGGCAAAATGGCCGAATCCAAACGTGAAACTCAGCACGCTGCGATTCAGCAACGATCAGATTTCCCTGCTTTACCGGGTCGGCACGTTCGAGGCTAATTTTTTGAAGGCGATCCTGATGGTGCTGCTGGAGCTGGCGTTTCTGGCGGCGATGGGCGGCCTGCTCGGCAGCTTCCTGTCTCTGCCGGTCGGGTCGGTCTTCGCGCTTGTGATGCTGCTCTTCGGAAGGATGCAGGATTTCGCCGTTACTGCCGCCGGCAGCCAGGGCGGACACGGCGATTTTGTGGAATACTTCTGCGAAGCCTGCGGATATTTCCTCAGGTTTCTGGCGTTTTTCATCCCCGATCTTGCGGCGATTTCGCCGGAGGCGCACCTGGCCGACGGAATCCGCATAACGTGGCCGTTCGTGTCGGTCGAGTCGGCCGCGCCGATGCTGGCCCGATGCGCAGCAATGCTCGGCGCGGCCTGCCTGATATTCAGGCGGCGCGAACTTGGCAGAGTGCAGGTCTGAGAATGTGAATGAACAGGCCGATGGATTGTTTTTAAAGCCCCGCATGTAAATGCGGGGACGCCGTTTTGTGGTTGTAAAAATCACAAACGTCCCCCTGCTGGCGCAGGGGGCTTTATGAATGGTTTGCCGATCGGATCTTTTGCCCTAAAGATGGCGAAATAAGCCGAGTTTGATAAAACTGTCAGAAAGAACTATTGGCGTTTGGAAAATGACTGAAAGAACAATCAAATCGCAGGCGATCTGGCTGGCGGCCGGGGCCGTTTTGCTGACGCTGGCCGGCCTGGTGAGCGCGCCGCTGACCGTCGCATGCAAAAAAGATTATCGGATTACCGTCGATCAGGACAATCCCGAGATGGGCCTGCTGACTGCCATTCCGGGCGGCCTGAGGGTCCCGGTGATTGTCTGGAACCAGATACAGATCGACGAGAGAAAAAACGCCGGCAAACAGTATGACGCCGTTCAGCGGGCCGAGCTGATCTGCCGCCTCATGCCTTATTTCCCGAGTATATGGACCTTCTATGCGAACGACATGATCTGGAACCGGTCCGTCCAGACCCGCACTCCCGATGAACGCTGGATGTGGATCGCCAACGGCATCCGGCTGCTCCGCGACGAGGCAATGCCGAGGAATCCGCGGGCCGTCCTGCTGTTCAAGGAACTCAGTTGGGCGTATTGCCAGAAAATCGGCGGCAGCAGCGACGACATGCACTATTTCTACAAGCAGCGGCTGGCCAAAGAAATGCAGGACCTGCTCGGCTCTCCGCCGTCCGGCTCGACCGCCGACGTGATAGCGGCGTTTGGACCGGTGGCCCAGGCGCAGATAGACCGGAATCTGCCCGGTTCGGATCGCCAGATCATCCAGGAAAAGCCGCTCAAGGAACTGCTCAAGGACCCGGCCGCGGCACAATACGTCTCGCTGCTGGCCGGGCAGAACATCGCCTTGGGCCGGCCTTTCCTGAACGCATACAACCGTTTCACGCTCGATGAGCCGGTGGCCGCAACGCGATATCTGCCGGCCGAGCCGAAAACCGACAGGGATAAAAAACTGAGCGAGCTTGTCAATTCGCCGGAGCACGCGCGGGCGAGGGCGAAAATCCTGGCATTTCTCAGGGCGCAGATGCTCTGGAACGTGTACAAGATGGACCCGGCCGTCATGTTCGACCTCATGAAGAAACACAACGCCCCGTTCGATTGGCGCAACGCTTTTTCACACGGATTTTACTGGGCATATCTGGGCAATCAGATCATCGGAGAATCGAACATCGCCGGCCTGTCCGATTCCATGCAGATGAATCTGCTTAACAATGAGCGCCACCAGCTCAGCAGCATCAGGGAGCTCACCTGGGAGGGCAGGATGACGTACAGGGAAAATCCCAGGTCCGCGAATTACCCGGACATCTGGTTCAACGTGGATGTCCGATACGTCCAGCCGGCACACGACTTGCACGTCTACTTTAACACGCTCCAGGCCCGGGCCACCAAAGTCCAGCTCGATCAGGCCCAGATTGCCGACGGGCACGCGAATTATCTCACCACGGCGGTGGAGCTGCTGGTGGCGCTGAACAAGGCGCCCGAGGCCCAGAAATATTACGATTATCTCCGCGAGACATACAAAAGGGCCGGCGGATGCTGGGACGAAAAAGACGCCAGGGATTTTGTCATTTACCGCCTCGTCAACAATTTCGAGATGTACGACAGTTTCGCGAAGATGGAGATCGAGGCGTCGCTGATGACGGCGCTGGTCGCCCTTGCCCGCGGCGACTCGCAATCTTATGGTTCGATGTATTACTTCGCGCAGCGGGTCCAGCAGACATGGAACAAGAAGTCGGCCGACCGGATGAAGTTCCCGCCGCTCGAATTGATCGGCGGCGCCATGCTCACGGGGCTGGTGATGCAGCCTTATGTTTTCGGGTACGAGATATCCCTGCCGAATCGCAGCGCGATGTACCGGTCGGCGCCGCTGGGCATGCAGTTGCGGGCGTATCTGGAAATCGGACACGCAAGGTCGCCCATGCCGCGGCTGTGCAAGGCCGAGGGGATCGATTTCGCGAAGGCCTTCCCGGTCCCGGAAGGCTTTGGCGAATATCAGGAGAAGATGAACCGGCTTATCCAGCAGCAGAAACCCGCCGACAAGGATGCCAGGCAATATGAATTCAAAAAGCCCGGAGATTAGCTCCGTGCGGCAGGCGCCGCCGACAAGAGAATAAAAGCAATGCCGGAAGAGAGTTCCAGCCAGCCTCAAAACGCTCAAATGCCCCCGTCGGATGTTTTGGCGCCTTCTCCCGCGCCGCCGGCGGGCAGGCGGTGGAGGCAGGCGTTTTGCGGCAACGTCCTGTCGATGGGCCTGGTCAGCTTTTTCACCGATTTTTCCAGCGAGATGATGAATCCGCTATTGCCGATTTTCATCGCGGGCCTGCTGGCCGGCGGACCAGGCGCAGCCGGGCTGGCCGCGATGTTCGTCGGCCTGATGGAGGGGATCGCCGAGACGACGGCGGCATTGCTCAAGATTTTTTCCGGCCGGATCAGCGACGCCATGGGCAAGCGCAAGGCGCTGGTCCTTGTCGGCTACGGCATATCGAGCGCGGTTCGCCCGCTGATGGCCCTGGCGGGCGCCGTGGCGCACGTGATCGTCCTGAAGTTTTTCGATCGCATAGGCAAGGGCATACGCACCTCGCCCCGCGACGCCCTGATAGGCGATTCGGTGCCAAAGGAGGTTCGCGGCCTGGCATTCAGCTTCCACCGGGCAATGGATCACCTCGGGGCGGTGCTCGGACCGATCGTGGCCATCGGTCTGCTGTATCTGCTGCTCGGAAAGTTCATGTGGAAAGGCTCGACCAGCCAGCCCGCGGACGAGGAGATTAACGCCCTGCGATGGCTTTTCGCGATAGCCGTCATACCCGGCGCGCTGGCGATGCTCTCGCTGTTCTTCATGGTGCGCGAGATCGCTCCGGCCTCGGAAAAAAAGGCCGCCCCCGGCAGCCAGGAACAGTCCCGGACGGGCGCGTGGTCCATGCCGGGGCGGTTCTGGATGTTCGTGGCGTCGGTTACCATATTCGCGCTTGGCAACAGCTCCGACCTTTTCATCGTGTTCCTCGGCTGGACGAATTTCGGGCTGGGCCTGACGCAGATTGTCCTCCTTTGGATAGCGCTGCACGTCTCAAAGATAATATTCAGTTTTCCCGGCGGCATGCTGTCCGACAAGATAGGCCGCGGACCGGTCATAATTGCAGGTTGGCTGTTTTACGCGCTGGTCTACCTGGGGCTTGGCTGGGTGCAGGAGGTCTGGCAGTTCGCCGCGCTGGTGGCGGGGTACGGCTTTTATCACGGAATGACCGAGGGCGCCGAGAAGGCGCTCGTGGCCGACTTCGTCCCCAGCGAGCGGCGCGGCACGGCCTTCGGGATATATCACGGCGCGGTGGGCCTGGCGGCGTTTCCGGCCAGCATGCTGTTCGGGCTGTTCTGGATGGAGCTGGGGCCTGCTGTCGCGTTCAGCATCGGTGCGTCGCTGGCCGGCGTGGCGGGAATCCTGCTGGCCTGTCTGCTGCTGTCCGGCCGGAAAGGACCGCCTCAGAATTCCAAACTTTAAGTGGAAATTATATAATCCGGATATAGAATTAACAGATGTTGGCGGACACGGATGTTCAAGAGAGGCTTTTTGGCCGTCCGGATGGCCGGGAGAGTCAGGCCTGTTAGGCGGCCGATATGCTTTGAAAGGCCGGCAATACCGGATGAGCACTGCCGCGACATTCCAGCTTCCCTCGGGGCTTGAGGTTGTCAAGCTCCTTGGCAGCGGCGCAAAAAGCCATATCTGGCTCGTCCGCCAGGCTTCCGACGGAAAACACTACGCGATGAAGCGGGTTGTCCGGGAAGAGGGGGAAGATTACCGGTTTCTGGCACAGACGATAAACGAGTACCAGATAGCCTGCCTGCTCAATCATCCGAATATCCGCAAGATTCACAAAATGGACAAGATTCGCTCGATGTTCGCGACCCGCGAGGTGCGGCTCATGATGGAATTCTGCGACGGCCATACCCTTCGGGACAAGCCGCCGCTTTCCGTCGGCATGGCCGTGGGCGTTTATCGCGAGGTGGGTCTTGCCCTGGCCTACATGAACGACCGCGGCATAGTCCACGCCGACATGAAGCCCCGCAACATAATCGTCGGCCAGAACGGCGCGATAAAAGTGATAGACCTGGGCCAGAGCTGCGAGATGGGCACCATCAAGAAGCGTATCCAGGGCACGCCTGATTTCATCGCGCCCGAGCAGGTCAGGCGCAGGCCGCTCGATGCCAGGACCGACGTGTATAACTTCGGGGCGTCCCTGTACTGGACTGTCGTCGGCAAACCCGTCCCGTCGTGTCTTCCCCGCGGCGATTCGCTGTCTCTGCCCGGCCGCGAGCCTTTTCCCGACCCGGCGGAAGTCAATCCGGCGGTCCCGCCTCCGCTCAACAAGCTGGTGATGGACTGCGTCCAGCAGAATCCCTCCGACCGGCCGACATCTGTCCGGGAAGTGGTCGAACAACTGGGTTTCATCAAAAACCGGTTCTTTCCGCAGTCTGACAGCGTGTCCGCATCAAGAGAGCCGTTGCCGGCGAACAATCCGCAGCAGCACAACCTGGTGAACGTGCGGTGCACCGGCTGCAAGAAGATTCATCTGGCGCCGGCCGATATCATCGGCAAGGCCGTGGCGTGCAAAAATTGCGGCCATGTTTTCATCGCAGCCGCGGTCAACGACCAGTCCGAATCGCCGGTGTAGCCGGCCGCATGAGTGTAGGTGATCGTGTTGTCCGCGTTTTTCACGGCCGCCCCGTGGGCCGGCTGCGTCAGCGTCGAAACCGTCAGCGGATCACCGTCGCCATCGCTGTCATTGGCCAGAACAGCAATCACAATGTTCGTGTCCTCCGCCAATGTCGCGGTGTCGGTTCGGCAGCGTCGGTCGAACAGCCGGCAGGCTTCATCGACTATCTGCCGGAGCATCCGAAGTTGCCCCTGGCCTTGTGTGATGCGATGCGGGGGCTGACGCGGCGTAGATCGCTATGTTTCTCAGCAGGTTGAAGGCCGAGTCGGCGTTGTATCCGTCGAGGCCCCAACTGCTGTAGCCGACCATCCCGGCGGTGAGGTCCTCGGCGCTGAAGATAACCTTTGGCCTGTCGCCCGCCATAACGCTAAGCAGGCGAGGTTCCGTGATGTCGCCGATGCGGGCCTTGGTTGTCTTGCGATACTTGACTTTTTCGATTTTCATGTCCTTAAGCTGATAAAGCGGGTTGGACAGCGGCATCGACAGCAGCGCGTCGGCGCCCCACAGTTCGGCGAGGAGTTCTTTGGCCGAGTCGGTGAAGGCCTTGTTGCCGCCGGCTGCATCCACGACCAGCAGCCCGCCGGCATCGACCCATTTTTTCAGGGCTTCCTTTTCATCATCAAGCAGCTTGAATCCGCCCGTGCCGGTCAGGAACGCCAGCTTTATGTCGGCTGTCAGTTGGGTCGCCAGGATACCCGTGATCGGCACAGCCGATGCTGGCGGAGTCGCGCCCTGCGAGGCCGGGGCGCTTGCTGAAAGGGCCGACGTGCAATCGAGCTGAACTTTATGCGCCTGTGCCATCAGGCGACTGAATCGCTCCGAAGCAAGCGGTTCGGGGTCATAGTTGCCAATGTACCGGATTCGGGCGGCCTTGACCTTGTTTGGGGCGGCAGCCGCGTCCGGCCAGACCTTCGCCCCGCGATTATAAAGCTCCCTGTCGGTAACGAAGCTCAGTATGTTTGCGGCGGCCTCGAAGTGGACCTTCGCCGTCGCCACTGCGTATGTTTGCCATGAAAGCGGCAGATCGGCGTCGATGTGCATAGCCAGCGTCCGCACGCCGTTGGAGATTGCCGAAATGGCCGGCGTTCCGGGGAGTTTGTAATGGGTCGAGTAAAGCGGGTGGTCTCTGCCCAGGTTGGCCAGTTCGTATTTCGGGAAGAGCTTTTTGTAGAGATTTTTCATCCCCGTCCCAAACGGCGCACCGGAACATTCGGTGATGCTCAGCAGCGTGCCGCCCTGGTTGACGTAAGTCCGCAGTTTGGCAAGTTCATCCTCGGAGAATCTTGGGGCCTTTGAGCCGGTGATGAGCACGACGGGCGCGTCGTGCCACTCGCCGACCTCGCTCTTGAGCGTTACTATCTGCCAGTTGACCTCATGCTCGTAGGTGTTTTCCGCCCAGCGGCAGAAGTTGGCCAGGGCGCGGGGCCGGTTGTTCCAGTCGCCGTCGTATTCGAGCCTGTTGAACAGCACCGGCCGGCGGCCTCGGGATAAAAACAGAAGTTTATATGAACAATCGGCTACCAGCAAAGATTCCATTCCGGCCGGTACATTGCTGCTGCTAAGGTCCATGTCAGCCAATATCCTCTTGCATCCCTCCTTGTACCAGTCCGATTTGCCGAAATACTTGTATCCGCTGGCCAGCCCGACACGTTCAATGCCGTACATGTAATAACTGTAATGGGACCGATCATGGCCATCCCATGGATCCGTCAGTGTTTTTTCAAAGTTCTTTTCAAACCAGTCCAGGCCTTTTTTGACTGGTGCATATTCGTTGGCAACATTGCACTTGGTGAATTTGTCGCCCATGGTGGCGTCGATACAGACGAAAAGGCTGGCCAGCCCCGCCGTACTCATGGAGCCGTAGGATAACTCGATAGTGTTCGACGGATTATAGTTCCATCCCCCGTCGGACATCTGGCGTTTTATCCAGTGTGTCAAGCAGGTTTCCCAGAATTGTCTGGGAATCTCGATTCCGCTTCTGGCGCCGGCCCAGACGCCCAACAGAAGGTACTGGCCGTTTGAATTGTCACCCTGAGAACCGGCTTCGGGCTTGAATCCGGGCGGACGGTTGGGAGCTGATTTTGCACTATAACAGGGATATGTCGCTCCACCGGCATAATACTCGCCGGTCTTTACTAACAAATCCACGTCCTTCTGCAGAAATTTCTGAAATTGCTTTTTGGTCTGCTTGTTGGCCGCCAGCCATACGTTGCAGCGAAGCCCTACCGAATAAGTCGAATCATCTTTTTCATAATTCCTGGCCAGCCAGTCCAGCGACTTTGCGAGCCGCGGATCATCGACCTTGACGCCGGACTCGATAAGGGCGTAAATAGCTATGGCGGTAGGTCCTGTCGGCCAGCCGGCAGGATTAGACTTTTCCCCCCCGGGATGCGGCGGCCAACTGCCGTCGGGCAGTTGCATTTTGAAAAGAGAAT
>JACRIL010000119.1 GCA_016235825.1 Planctomycetota bacterium | reverse complement strand
GTACGTGTTCAACATCGGCCGCAACTGCTGAATCTGTTTGACATCCATGCCGTAGCTCCTTTGCTGTCAAGGCGTCCTGTAAGGAACCATCGGATGGCTGGATGAATTTTCTTGAGCTAAAGTCTCGTTGTAGTGCTAAGATGTCATTCTTTTTTTCGTTCCGGCGTCTCGTTTCTCATGTCTATCGAATCGACGCCGGTGAACATCCCCTGCATGTTGAGGCGGAACTCGTCGCGGTTGGGGGCGTATCGTTCGGCGATTTCCTTGTCGACGATCCCATCGCGGCACAACTTCACAAGCGAGCCGTTGAGCGTGCTCATGCCGGCGTCGGCCGAACGCTTCATTATATCGTATAGTTCCGCCAGTTTGTTCTCGGCGATTATTCGTCTGACGGTGGGCGTTGCTCGCAGTATTTCTACGGCCGGCACGCGGCCGGCGCCGTCCTTTCGCGGCAGCAGCCGCATCGAGGCCATCCCGACCAGCGTAACGGCCAGGTCCGCCTGGGCCTGCTGGCGGGCGTCGGGCGGAAAATAATTCAGCATCCGGTCCACCGACTGGACCACATTGGTCGTGTGCAGCGTGCTGAGGACAAGATGGCCGGTCAGCGCCGCCGACATTGCCGTCTGGATCGTGTCGGCGTCGCGCATCTCGCCGATCATTATCACATCGGGGCTCTGCCTGACGACGTGCCGCAGGGCCGTCGCGAACGACTCGGTGTCGAACCCCACCTGCCGCTGATGAATCAGCGACTTGATCTCCTCGTGGACGAACTCTATGGGATCCTCGATGGTGATTATGTGCCCCTGCCGCGTGGAATTGATGTGATGGATGAGCGAGGCGATGGTCGTGCTCTTTCCGCAGCCGGTGGGACCGACGATCAGTATCAGGCCGGACTGTGCGTCGGCCATTTCAAGAATCGCCTTCGGCAGGCCCAGCGATCCGAACTCCACCGCGCCCATGGGTATCAGCCTTGCCGCCATGGCGATCTGGCCCTGGTGGCTGAATATGCTGATCCTGAACCGCCCCTTGCCGGAAATCGAGTAAGCGGCGTCGGCGTCGGGCGAATTCTGAAAGGCCGTCCTTGCGACGGGCGGCAGGACGGCATCGACCCATCCCTGCATCTGCTGGGCCGTCGGGGCCGGCAGATCGCTGCGGACGATCTTGCCCATGACGCGGAAGGCCGGGCTGCCGCCGGGCCGCAGATACAGGTCCGACGCCCGCATCGCGAGCATTTCCAGAAGACATCGTTCCAGGCTTTCGAGGTCAGATGGCATTTGATTATCCGGTTAATTTTGCAATACGACGAGCATAACATCCCCGCATTTACATGCGGGGCTTTTAAAAAACATCGCCCGGTCAAACATACTTTGAGTCGCCGGTTTTCTAATGGCGACGAAATCGTGCAGCCCCAAAGGGGTGCAATATTACAGCCCAGGGCAACGCCCTGGGAAAACGGACATCACAACATTCAAGCCCTGAAGGGGCGAAATAAAAACTTTCGTACAGTTCGTCCAAATCGTCAGACGTAACAACAAAACTCGCGATACAGTTTCACCGTTTTCCAGCAATAAGATTTCAGCCGTCAACTTTTGATCTTATCGACGGTTTTTTGAATCATGCTTCGCGTAGGCCTGCCGGATGCCTTGTTGAGGCCGTCCATCAGGTCGCCGGCGAACTGCCTGAACGCGCCGATCACCTGATCCCACTTCATCAGGCCCTTGACGGGGTTAATCGAGTCGCCGAGTTTATGATCCATCATCGCGGCCAGCCGTTCGTTGGTGACTGAATCGGCGAACTCGGTCTCCGCGCACGCCCCGCCGGTGCTGAGCGTCGTGTGGGCGACGATAAGGGACGCCGCGTTGAGCAGCCGCTTGGCGGGCTTGATCTCGGTGAGGGCCGGCCTCATCACCAGCACGCCGGGGCCGGGTTTGTCCGTCAGTTCAAATTGCCCGGCCATCTTCTCCCGCAGCACCTCGGCAAACCGGCCGGCCAGCATGTTCAGCTCCTCCGGCTCGATGTGCCTGTATTCGGCGTCGATGCTGTAATACAGGACTGGGCGCTCGATGACCATCTTCGTATATCCGGCCCAATTGACGCCCGGCTTGATGTACCAGAGCTGAGACGGGTCGAAATCGACGGCCTTCAACTCTGAATAATCCCCGAGAAACCCCGAAGGCTGAGGCGGCGTGGTGCAGCCGGCGAATAACAACAATGCCGCGATAACCGCCGCCGCAAGATGAAACCTTCTGGCCAAAATGAAAATCGTTCCCATTTCCCGGTTCCTTTCATCAGAGATTCGGGAACGATTTTAAACCGCATCACGTCAGACGGCAAGACATTGCTCGTCCAGCGCGACTCGTATTTTATCCAGGGCCAGGTTCTGTATCTGCCTGACCCGCTCATTGGTCAGCCCGACAATTCTGCCGACCTCTGCCAGCGTCCTGCCGCGATGGGCCTCCGTTCCAAGAGCAAATCGCTCGTTGACGATCTTCATTTCCAGGTCGCTAAGCCTGGCCGAATTGCTCGCCAGTATGTCCCGCAGCGAACTGACCGATTCGTCCTGCTGCATCTGGTGCCTCTTGACGTCGTAGTCGCTTTTTTCCAGTTCCGGATCGAACTCGACCGGAAAATGCTGGCGATACCGGCCGGTCTTGCCGGCCAGACGGTTAAAGCTCTTGATTATCGCCCGGCAGGCGTAGGTCGAAAACTTGAAACCCCTCGACGCGTCGAACTTCTCGACCGCCCTCAGCATGGCCATGTTGCCCTCGGAGATCATCTCGCTGAACTCGACGTTGGGAATCCGCGCCCGCTTGGCCATCGCCAGCACCAGGGCCATGTTGGCCGACGCGATCGACTCGCGAATCCGGCGGATCCGGCCGAACCACAGACCCATTTGCTCCAGCCGGAGCCTGGAAAACCGCCTTTGTTGGGCCTCAATCAGTTTGCCCAGGCGGTACCTGGCATAGTTGTACCTGAAAAACAGTTCTGTCTCGTCCGCATGGCTCAGCGAGACCTTCCTGCCGGAAACCGGCGCGATATCCTCCATCGACTCGGGGAAAAATGTCCAGCCCGGCGTGTTTATCGTCGGGGCCTGAGGCCCGAAAAAACGATCCCCGGCAGACGGCAGCGAAAATGCCCGATGGTAAACGCACTTGGCGTCAGTGGCGGCTATGCCGATCCCATAACTCTCTTCAAATCCACCCGTGCTGCGATTGGCGTCTCTGATACTGGTTGTCATTGTCGCATTCATGACGTTCCTGCCTTTCCAAAGCCTCGCCCTATTACAGCAGCCTGGCGAACAGGCCTGTCTTTGCCTTGCCTGCGTCCCCAACCGCTCCGCAACGGCCGGGTATTGCTGGCTTCACTTTAATGTTACCAAAGTAGTACCACTTTTCCATGTTTAACTGTTAAAAAACTGGTACTATTTTTCCAACATTTGTCTCCACAATCTGTTAACACGGCGACTTGTGATATTACCTATTGTAATTACTGATCTTATGTAAATTTCCCCGTTTTAATCCTCAGCGAAAAGGCGATACCGTCAACATTTTACGGCCCTCCCATTTTTATTTTTTATTTTCCAAGGCAACAAGACACTTGGTATTTAGGCACTCTAACAAAACCTCTGAATCTTGCACCAGCAGATCAGAATGCAGCCGATGATGAGGAATGCTTGATGAATATCGTCCCGTTTTTCATAACGCACCCGCAGCCTGCGGCAGAAGAACAGCCAACTGTGCGT
>JACRIL010000125.1 GCA_016235825.1 Planctomycetota bacterium | reverse complement strand
GTACGTGTTCAACATCGGCCGCAACTGCTGAATCTGTTTGACATCCATGCCGTAGCTCCTTTGCTGTCAAGGCGTCCTGTAAGGAACCATCGGATGGCTGGATGAATTTTCTTGAGCTAAAGTCTCGTTGTAGTGTTAACGCCTCGATCAATGGTTCGACTGCCCGGGAATCATCCAGTTCACCAAGCGATTTGGCCGCTCCGGCGCGAAGTCCGTAGTCTGCATCATTTGACAATGTCCGTATAAGCAATTCAACCACTCTTGTGCTCTTGAACTTTCCTAATGCTTCAGTTCCATTAAAGCGAACGAGCAGATTTACATCCTTTTGCGATGCCTGTATCAGAGGATCAACAGCATTTATGTCGCCCAGTTCGCCAAGTGTTTTAGCTGCACTCGCGCGAGCTTCAAAATCTGGGTCTTTCGCCAATGTCTGTATCAGCGGAACAACGGCCTGATTATCGCCGAGTTTGCCAAGGGCTGCGGCTGCTTTGTGGCGGACCAGATAATGGCTGTCTTTATTCCACACTTGCTTTAGCGAATCAATCGCCCTGGAATCACCGAGTTTGCCAAGGGCTTCAGCCGAGCCTGCCCTGACATTATAATCCGTGTCATGCAGTAATACCTGAATCAATGGATCGACTCCCTTTGTGTCGTTCAGCATATCAAGGGCTTTGATTGCGTTAACCCGAACTTCAGCCATCTTGTCGTTTTGCAGCGTCAGCCTCAAAGGTTCTATTGCCCGAATATTGCCGATCCTGCCAAGTGCTTCGGCCGCACATGTGCGAACTTGATGGCTTTGGTCGTTCTGCAATGCCTGCATCAGAGGTCCAACAGCTCTATCATCGCCCAATGTGCCCAGTGCCCAAACTGCGCTATTACGAACACTATAGTCTTTATTATCCTGAAGCAAGTGTGTCAGCGGCTCGACGGCTCTTGCGTCGCCCAGTTTACCAAGGGCGAGGGCTATTCTCTGGCAGGTCCAGGCATTCATATCCTTCTGCAGGGCATGCATCAGCGGATCAACCGCCCTTTTGTCGCCAAGATTTCCGAGAGAGTCACTCGCCGTAGCACGAACAGAATCGTTTTCATCCTTTTGAAATGCCTCAATCAACGCGTCGACTGCTCTGGAATCGCAGAACATTCCTAATACGCGAGCTGCTTGTTCTCGAACATAATACTCCTTGTCCTCCTGCAAGGCGTGCGACAACGGTTCAACCGCACGCTTATCATCTAACTTGTAAAGTGCCCAAACCGCATTATACCGAACGAATCTATATTTATCCTTCTGCAAGGCCAATATTAAAGGCTCAACTGCCCTTGCGTCGTCAATTTCTCCCAGAGCATCGGCTGCTGATTCGCGAAACTGATCATTGACGCTGTTTTGCAATACTTCAATTATTGGAACAACTGCCCTTTTGTCGCGAAGTCTGCCAAGGGCGCCGACAGCTGCCAGACATGGGTTGTCGATAAAATGCTCGTGTTCCTTGTATTTATCAACAATTTTTATCAATGGCTCAACCGCCCTTAAATAGCCAAGCCTTCCAAGAGAATCGGCTGCTGCACCATGAATCTGGAAATCATCCTCATTTTGCAATATAAGTATCAATGGATCCATTGCCCTTGAATCTCCGAGTTTGCCAAGTGCAATGGCCGCCGCTATTCGAACATCAATATAGTTTGTATTGGTAAGCGCCTTGATCAAAGTTTCAACTGCTTTTGCATCGCCCAGTTCGCCGAGGGTCGAAGCCGCCATCTGACAAATGTCAGGATTGGTCTCCTTTTGTAGTATTATAACCAATGGATCGACCGCTCTGGGATCGTGAAGAAATTCCAGGGCGTTAATAACCGTGCGTTGTATATAACCATCAGTACTTTTCCGCAAAATCCATATCAACGGCTCAACTGTCCTTGAATCCTTCAGTGAATTTAAAGCGTGAACAATGTTGCGATGAACAAATATATCACTATCTGCATGCAGGGCTTGAATCAGCGTCCCTAAAATCCTTGCGTCGTGAAATTTTTCGAGGGCGCTTGCAGCCTCAGCGCGAACGCTGGAATCTTTGTCGTTCTGAAGCGTTTGGATGAGCGGTTCAACCGCCCTGTTATCGCCCAGTTCGCCAAAAACCAGAGCGACAAACTTGCGAACGTCTTCATTTCCGTCATTGAGGGCTAAAATAAGTTCAGGCGTCGCGGCTGGGCCAATAGCCATCAGTTCTGTTTTGATAATTTTCTGTTCTCTTGCTGGTGGTCTGTCTTTAATCAGAGATCCCAACTTGCAACTCTTGAGGATTTTTTCAAAGCGGGTTTCAGGCCAGTCGGCTGCCTCATCCACCAGTTCACAGACCTTGCGGTCCACGGCGGTGGATTGCCAGTGCCAGTAATAGCCGCCGAATCCGCCGGCCAGGACCAGCAGGGCGGCCAGCCAGGTTATCTTTCGCCTCCGGGACATGACAGCATTATACCGCGCCGGGGCGTTGTGTCATATCAATTCGCTCACCCGCCCGCGGCGGCGTCCTCGAAGACGTAGAGGAATATCGAGCCTTGCGGCAGGCCGCCGGCCACTCCGCCGCTGTCCTGGTTGACGACGAGTTTTCCGTCGGCCGATAGCGCCTTTGCGGGTATCTCCGCGGTCTTGATATCTACGGCCATCGAGTCGGTGTTGTTGGCCCGCGGGTCGCCGGTGAGCGTGTAGAGCGTGATCTTGCCGCATTTTTTGAACGGCAGTGTGAGCGCAACCGGCGTGGCGCCGTCGCCGAAGTCGGCGTTGTCGTGTTTGCCGCCCAGCTTGCGGGAGAGCACGAAGACCGACCAGCGGTTCTTGTCCCTCATCGCGTAGCAGCCGACCAGCGGGTAGGTCTTCTTGCCGAAGTTGACCGTCGGCATGGCGGTCTCCTGCACGTCCATCAGGTCGCCGCTGGCGTAGCGGTTCCGCATTTTCAGGGCCAGCCATGCGATATGCGGGCGGAAATCCTGGAAAAAAAGCGTGTGGCTGGACCAGTATCTGCCCTGGCCGTAGCCCAGGTAGTTCTGGTATGTCCAGCCCAGGCCGTAGCTGGCCAGCCAGCCGTCGAGCGTCCCGACCGCCAGTGCCAGCGACTTGCCGTACTTCTCGTTGACCGCGACCTGCTCGGGCGGCGTGCCCGAACCTGGCAGGGTGTATCCGCTCGGGCCGCCCTCGTAGGCGACCAGGTCGTATTCAGGCCGGGACTTGACAATCATATCGCGAGCCTGCCGATGTGAGGTTTGAGTATCTTTCATCGAGGTCAGAAAGCCCAGCAGGCATCCCTGCACGCCGTGATCGTCGAAGGTCGTCGAAGAGACTTCGCCTCTTTCCCACTTGGGGCCGACGTAATTGGCATGGCCGAGCATGGTGGAAAGTTTGTCCATGTAAATCGCCTGCTCGCCGTAGGACTGGGGTTTGCCATCCGTGTCCATGCGGCCGTCGTAATTTGCACCCAGACAGAATTTGATCTTCTGGTCGAGATTCAGCGGTTTCCAGTGCGGGCTTTTCTGGATGTTCCCGATGAGATACTTCGTGAACAGGCCGTATTCCGTGCCGCCCTGATGCACGGCGTTTCTGGTCTTGAAGCCCAGCCAGTCCTCGAACACGCCGTTATGCCACGTCTCGTTGCCGAATTCGATGACGATCTGCGCGAACTCGTCGGTCCAGGGCGTGCCCGTGCCGCGCTGCTGGTACCGCTTGTATGCCCAGGGCTTTTGTTCGGGCGAGTCTTTCTGCGGATCGTAGGGTGCGGCCATGTATTCGATGAAATTCAGCCAGTCCTGTTCAGTGTGCAGGATGTGCTGAAGCACGATCCACGGCCTCATCCGGGTCTGGGGCGAATCGCCGGTAAGGAGATCGAAGCTCAGGCCCATCGGAGCGGTCATCTTCATCGTGCTGTTTACTCCGGTCCGCCAATCCGGCCGCACCTGGTTATTCGCGTGCCAGCCCAGGATCGACGCCATCGTGGCGTCGCGGGCAAGGAACCATATCCGATGAGCGCCCTTGGGGCCTTTTTCCGGCTGGCTGGCGATCAGTTCGTTGAGGACCGTGGCGTTCGGCACATATTTTTTTGCCGCGTCCTCGGGCTTGTCGCAGCGGAAGAACCTGAAATTGTCCATCCATATCGTCCCGGGTCCCGTGAACGTGAGCCTGGGTCCGAAATGCCATCTGTACACCGACAAGGCCGGACGCGGCGGGCCGTCGAACTCGAAGACGTATTTCTTCCACTCGCCGCCAACCTTGAAATCGTGCGAGATGTCCGGGTATCCCTGCCCCAGCGAGAATTTGATCGTCCCGTCGTTGGCCAGGCCTTCCTGCATCAGCCAGACCTCGGCGACGTAATGCTTGCCCGGTTCGAGCTGGGCCCACCAGAGGTTTTCTCCTGGCACGTCGGCGGCGATGAAGGCGTACTGGTGAACGTAATTTTCACCATCCTTTGCGGCGGCCTTGAAGCAGGCCCCGCCCGCGTCCGTCATTTCAGGCGGTGGAGGCTTGGGGTGCGCGACCGTCGAAAGCGCGAGCTTGGTCGCATCCGAGACATTCCATGCCGACGACGAACCGACAAGGTTGAAGTCGCCGACGATGCCCCTGACGCGAGGATGGACGTACTTCATGTTGAAGTCCAGGCCGAAATTTTTTTCCAGCACGATGTAATCGAGCTTTTTGAGCTTCGGGCCGTCCTTGGGGATGAAGGCCCGGTTGAACCGCCTGTCGGGGGGCTGGTTTGAACGCTTGACGCGGTATTGGACGCCGGGCGTCTGGCTGGCCTTCCACGAGAGCATGACGCAGCCGTCGCCGGCCGTCGCCTTGAGTTCCGAGGGCGGCTGGGGCTTGTCCTTGCCTTGGCTGGCGGGCTTGTCTGGATTGATGACATAGATCCGCGTGTCGGATTTGTCTTTTGAGTCGGCGACCTTGACTGCGAATTTGAAGGCCTTGACATCCGCCGCGACCTTGCCGGATATCTTGCCGGTGGCCGGGTCGACAGAAAGCCCCTCGGGCAACTTTAACTCTCCGCCGTTTTCATCGACCACCGACCACTTCAGCGGCTCTGCCCCGCCGGTCGCCAACGGCCTGAATTCCCATGGGGCGTTGGCCTTCAGATCGTTAAGATTGTCGGCCTCGTTGTGAGGGAGCAGACAGGGGGGAGTGTCCTGGGCCTTTTGCGGCGAGGCGCTGGCCTCGCTGGACGCATCGGATTCGACGTTGTCCGGACTGACCGCATGGAGCGTGTACCAGTACGTCCTGCCGTTTTCAGTGCCGCGGTTGTCCGTGCAATGGAGGTTTTCGCCTTTGAGGCTGGTATAGCGATTGACGTTGCCGAACTTGCCGATAATCCACCCGCCGTCGGGGAAATCCTTGTCGCCTTCGGGGATAATTCTGGTTTGGCCGACCAGGATGACGCGATCGGCCGCGGCGAGGTCCAGGTAGTTGTCTTTTTCCGGCAGGGCATTGCCGTCCTTGTCGACGATGCGGTATATGCGGACGTTCGCGCCGCTCAAAAAGCCGGTCCCCCACAGATCGTACCAGCTATTTCCTCCGCCGTCCGCCTCGAACCAGTCGTCTCCGCAGTTGGCGGCCCGGTGCAGGTTCCGCCAGATGATCGGCTCGCCGCATGAAGTCATGTTGATGAAATTGTTCGCCGCCCATTCGATGCCGGACTTGCCGTATTCGTTGGCGCCCAGCGGCGGGACCTTGTCGGCCGGCCTGACGACTTTTTCGGTTATCGTCAGTTCAGCAGCCGCGTTGCCGCCGGCCGGCTGGCTGCTCGCCGGCTGCTGGGCAGAAAGGGGCATCGTGATGAATATCGCCGCCGAAACAGCCGCAAGAACCCTTTGGACGACTGGCATTTTCAACTTCTCCCTTCTTTCCATTTTTCAGGTCCGCAGGCCCGGCGCCGCCGAACCGCCCGGTTGAATCCCGAAAAGGATAAGATTTGATAAATTTTGATCGTCAGATGTAAATAATATTGCCGGCCGCGGCAAATTGCCACAAAATTCCGGACTTCCTGTAAGGTGCTTTGTACGTCCGGCAGTTTCAGGAAATGTCGGTGGGGGAGCATCTTGTCTGGATTCTCACCATTGGGATGAATAATGCCAGGATAGCCATACCACCATATATTGGGGCGGGGGGTATGCCTGGCCTCTATTGGTGCAGGTAAGTCATTGTGGGGAAAAAACTTTGAAAAATTCCCGGTTTTTTCTTTGACATTGTTGCCGGCATACTGCATTTTACGTTTTGTAAAAGATAAAAAGGATTGAGATGGCGAACCTCGACGAAAACGGCGTTTCGGGCGAAGCGGGCGGCCAGAAGGATCAGCAGGGCCAGTCTGCCGGCCAGCCGGGTTCCAATTTGCCGGCCGGGGCGTCGGAATCCAAATCCAGCGGAACCGGCCAGTCCGCATGGCAGGTGAAGGCGGCCAGGCCCCCGAAGTTTTACAGGATCGGCGAGATCGTCGAGTTTTCGGGCTTCAGCAGGCAGACGATCCACAACTACACGAGCATGGGCCTGCTCAACGAGGCCCGGCGTTCGGCCGGCGATCACAGGCTTTACGACGAAACGGTTTTCGACAGGCTGGGCCTGATATCGCAACTGAAGGCGCAGAAAAGGTCGCTCAAGCAGATTCGCGAATTTCTGCTGAATAATCCGGGTTAGAGGCGGCAAGGCTGAAAAGCTGTGCCGCCCGAAGTCCGGCCGAAAGAAGGTGGTGCGGTTAGCAAGGCGATAACTACGAACTGACCCCGTGCACGAGACGGCCAGGGAAGGCCGGCAAATGAGCGGGTCCTGGAAGGAGCCAGACCATGATGAAGACCGGGCACGTGAGAGCGGCAAAGGAACAGGTCGCCAAGTGGTGGATGGATTTCAAGAAGCAGGACGACCATGAGGCCAAAAACCTCCTGCTCGAGCACTACTTGCCGATTGTAAAGTACACGGCCGAGCGGATGCGGACAAAGCTGCCCGACGAGGTTGACGTGGACGATTTGATCTCGGCGGGCATCTTCGGGCTTATGGACGCGGTAAAAGCGTTCGACATGAACAGGGGAGTGAAGTTTGAGACTTACTGCACGCAGAGAATCAGGGGCGCCATCCTGGACGAACTGCGGTCGATGGACTGGGTTCCGCGGCTGGTCCGGAACCGCTCGCACAGGGTCGGCAACGCTCTGCACAGCCTGGAGGCCCAGCTCGGCCGAAAGCCCAACGAACGCGAACTGGCCGAAAAGCTCCGCATCGGCATGGGCGAGTTCCGCAAGATCAACCGCGACTCGAAGGCCGCAAGCGTCGTCTCGCTCAGCAAAAAGTGGTTCGAGACCGACTCGCACAAGGATGTGCGGGAGATCGACGTGCTCGAGGACCGGCGAAGCGAGGACCCGTTCATGAGCGCGCACCGCAAGGACCTCAAAGACCTGATAACCCGCGGACTGAGCCGGGCCGAACGGCTGATCGTCATTCTCTACTACTTCGAGGAGATGACGATGAAGGAAATAGGCCAGACGCTGGCGCTTTCCGAAAGCCGCGTCAGCCAGATGCACTCAGCCATCATGGGCCGCCTCCGCAGCATGCTGGCAAGGCGCCAGCGGGAACTCGAGGCCGTCTGACCCCGACGAGGCCCCGCGGAAGCGAGCAGGTTTTGAAACAAGGCGCAATTTTCGGGCACACAGCGACAGTCGGATTGCGACGGCGTATTATTTCCGAAAAATGAAGAACAGACACAAACCGGGAGGGTTGTTATAATATCCTGTAATCCGGGACTGCGGGTTCATCGATGTCCGACCGGGCCGGGCGTGCGAGCCGTCCGCCGGAACAAACCTGCTTCCCAAAGGAGCAAAGGCCATGTCTTTCACGTCAGGAATGAAGTTTTCGGTTGCGGGGATAATTTTTCTGGCAGGTCTGGTTGTCCGCCCGGTCGCGGCGCAGACCGCTTCGGACAAGCCGGTCGCCGGCCCGCACGATTCGCTGGCCAAAGAAATGTTGTCGCGGGCCGGGATATCCCGTGGTGTAGCCTCGATTCCCCGCTGCGGCGACGGGCAGCTGGCGATGGCGATTGCCCGCAACAGCGGGATGGTCGTTCATGCGATGGACGCCGACAGCAAGAACGTGGACAGCCTGGCGAAGCAGGCCGACGCCGAGGGTCTGCTTGCCCGGCGGCTGTACGTCGAGGCCGGGCCCGCCGAGGCCATGCCATATGCCGACAACCTCGTTGACCTTGTCGTCATCTCCGGCCTGGCCGACGCCGATCTGTCGGGCCTGTCGGCCAAAGAGATCATGCGGGTGCTCTCGCCGGTCCGGGGGACGGCCATCGTAGGCCGGCCAAAGCCGCTTTCCGCCGACGGCAAGTGCACCAAGGCGGCGCTGGACGCATGGGTCAAGGGCCTGGCACTGCTGGACACGAAGGTCTGGGACGACGAAACCGGCGTCTGGGCCATGGTCCGCAAGCCCGCTTTGGCCGGCTCGGAAGGCTGGACGCACCGCTATCACGGGGCGGGCAATAATCCGGTCTCCGCCGACGCCAATATCAAGGGTCCGCTGCTGACGCAGTGGCTGGGCCTGCCTCTGCACGACGGTTGGTGGGGCACTGCCATCGTCTCCGACGCCGGCAGGATTTTCACCATCTGGGCGATCCGAGCCTTATATGCCTCCAACAGGGTCTGCCTGACCGCCCGCAGCCTGTATAACGGCAGCGTGCTCTGGGAGCGGGTTCTGAACGCCGAACTCAAACTCGACAGGTTGAACGCCAAACTCAACTACAATCCCGCCCGCTGCTGCATGGTCGCCGCCGGGCCGAAGCTGTACCTCATCGACGGCGACGGCGTGTTGACTCTCGACGCCGAAACCGGGGCCGAACTGGGCCGCATCGCGGGTCCCAAGGCCGGCGGGCAGATCAAGTGGATCGCCCTGGCCGATGGCGTCCTGGCCATGCTTGCCGGGGAACCCGACGAGATGAAAACGGCCCTGATGGTCTATCCGGCCAATTCCAACGGCACTCTGCTGGCGGCCTACGACCTTGCTGCGGGCCGCGAACTGTGGCGCCGGCAGGAAAAATCGCCCATCGACGAGCGGATGATCGCCGTCAACGCCGGAAAAATCTTCTTTCATGCCGCCGGCGCCGGTGCGTTCTGCCTGGAACTCAAGACCGGCAAGGGCGTCTGGACCAATTCCGACCCGCCGCTGCTGGATGCCGTGGACAAGATCAAGGACAATATACTGAAAGAATCCATCCTGTCCCAGCGGGGTCTGATCGCCACGAACGATGGCATTGTCCTGGGCACATACTGGACGAACAAACTTGTCGTCCTTTCGCCCCAGACAGGTTCGCTCCTGTGCGAACTGCCGCCTGCAGGCTGGTCGCGGGCGATCCGCGGGTACGTGATGGATGGAAAGTGGTGGTGTCACCTTGGGCCGGTCGATTTGACCACGGGCAAATCCGCCGGCAAGGGGAACCTGGTTGTTGACGGCTGCGGGCCTTCCACTGCGGCCCCGGGCCTTCAGATCGGAGGGTTCGGGCAGATCAAGGAAACGGCCGGCGGAAAGCTGCTGTCCCGCGGCGAAATAAAATCGCCATGCGACATGGGCACGGTCGTCTCGGACGGCGTTATTGTAACGCCGCCCAGCATGTGCCGCTGCAACCTTGAGAACTGGGGCTACCGCGCTCTGGCGTCCGGGCAGGGGGCCGGCCTGAACAAAATTCCCGACGCCTCTTCGCGGCTGGTTTCCGTCTCGAAGGATCCGCCGGGCGTTTTGGCGGCCGCCGCCGCCGACTGGCCTACCTGCCGGGCGAACGTCGCCAGGACCGGCTCAACGTCGGTGAGCGTGCTCCAGGCTGCGCCAGCGGTGCGATGGCGATGGTCGCCTTCAAAATCCGTCGAGTTCGATACCTCTGTCCTGGACAAGCAGATGGGCAGGACGACGACGCAGACGCAGTTTGTCCCGACTCCTCCGATCGCCGCGGCCGGCAAGGTGTGGCTGGGCGACGCATCGGGCGTCGTCCGCTGCCTTGACGCTGCTTCCGGCAAGCAGTTGTGGAGTTTCGCCGCAGCAGCCCGGCTGTTCGCTCCGCCGGCGCTCGCCGACGGCCGGCTGTTCTTCGGTTCCGGCGACGGATGGATTTACTGCCTCGACGCCGCGAGCGGACGGCAGCTTTGGCGATTCCGGGCGGCCCCGCTGGAACGCAGGACAATGTGGTTTGGGCATCTTGTCAGCACCTGGCCGGTAGTAACCGGCGTGGCGGTGCACGAGGGCGTCGCCTACGCCGCCGCCGGATACCAGAGCATCAACGGCGTGTACGTTTACGCCCTGGATGCCGCCAGCGGGCAGGTCCGCTGGGAAAATTGCGACACCGGGCGGTTCGACGGGCCGACCGGAGGTAGCGGGGCGGTCGGGACGATGACAGTCGCCGGCGGCAGGCTCTGGCTGGCCGGCGGGACCGACTGGCCGGTTTCGTTCGACCTCAAGACGGGCAAGCCCGAACCATCTCCGGCCGCCAAACCCGTACAGAACTACCGCAAGTCTCCCCTGCGCGGCTGCGAGATCGCGGTCTTCGCCGACAGGTTCATCCTTTACGGCGGGCGGCGGCTTATCAGCGGATACGACGAACGCAAAAATCCCGGCCATGGGGTCGGCTTCGCCTTCGTCGGCCTGAAGGACACTGGCGCTCAGAAGCCGGAGGTCTTTGCGCTGCCCGATTCGACTCTGCCGCCCGTGTGGGATTCCGAACTGATTGTCGTTGCTCGCGGAAATAACGGCCTGCTGACCGGCTGGAGCGTCCCGAAACTGACCGGCTTCCTTGATGAAACAATAGACAAGGGCGGCGGCATTCGGGTCGAGCCGCCGCAGCTCGCCTCGCCCCTGAAACTGGTGACCAGGCCGACATCGGCCCCAGCCTCAGCCGCAGCCCCGCTGCCCATGTTATGCTGGGGGCCGATTAACCAGGAATTCAGCGCAACGGCCCTGGCCGCCAACGCGCTGCTGGCGACCCAGTCAACATCCGCGAAAGACAAGAACGCTCCGCCGGCGTGGCAGCTTGTCGCCCTCAATCGCGGCAGCGGCGAACAGATATGGGCCGTCCCGCTGTCCTGCGAACCCATTTTCAACGGCTTATGCGTCGACCGCGACGGCCAGATCATTGTCGCCCTCCGCGACGGCAGCCTGGCCTGCTATGGAAAAAATCCGTAAGTAAAAGTTGCAGAAATTTTCCCAGATGGCCGAAGAAAGTGGTATAATACTGACTGGTCAGTTCTGTCGCTCGCGCAAAAAACTGACTGGTCAGTTCTCACGCTCGCGTAAAAGGTAGAAATGCAAGACGATAAGCGTACAGCCATCATGCAGGCCGCTGAAGAGCTCTTCACGAGCCGGCGTCTCCACGAGATCACGCTCGACGACGTGGCCCGCGTGGCCAAGGTCGGCAAGGGGACGATCTATCGGTACTTTAAGGACAAGGATGACCTCTTTTTCAAGACTGCCAGCGACGGATTTGAGCAGTTGTGCGAGCTTTTAAGGCAAACCGTCCCGCAGCATGCGGATTTCGGCTCGCAATTGCTGGCGGTATGCAGGCACATCAGGGAATTTTTCACAAAGCGTCGCCAGCTTATGCGGATGATGCACAGCGAGGAAGCCCGGATCGACTGGTGCAAGAGCGACCTTCGCCAGACATGGATGGATGAGAGATCGAAGCTGGTGGGTGCGATAGGCGAGATAATGGATCGCGGCAAGGCCGAGGGGGCCGTGAAGACCGAGTTGTCCAGCGACGTTTTGTCGGCCCTGCTGCTTGGGATGCTTCGCACGACGGCGAGGGAACTTGGCAATGTTCCAGAGCCGGTCCGAAGCCTGGAAACGGTAGTGGACATATTTTTGAATGGAATTAAAGCCGCATGAAGGAGCCGCATAGGCCATGGATGGCTGTGCAATAAAACTGAATCAGCGGATATCCGGCGCGTGCCTGGCGGTTTGCCTGGCGTGCCTGGCATTGGCCGGCTGTCCGGCGGAATATCGCAAAGAGGCTGACAGGATGGCCTACAACTATATCCGGCATGCCCAGATGCAGACCTTCGGGAGCGCGAAGCAACTGAGGGTGGAAAGCCCCGGCGACACGCTGAGGCGCCGGCTGCTGCTGGAACAGGACCTTCCCATTTCATCCAAGGCCTCGTTCGGCTCCGACCGGCTGGAAGAGATCGAGCACTGGCCGGAGAAGGGCTACCCCAAGCCCCCGGCGGAGTTCGTCCAGCCGACCGTGCAGTGGCACGGGAAAGGCCCGCTGCGGCTGAACCTTCTGGACAGCCTCCAGGTAGCGGCCCGCAACAATCGCGATTACCAGACCCTGAAAGAGGATGTTTTCCTTTCGGCCTTGCAGCTTGACCTGGAGGACCTGGCGTTCCGGAACACGTTCGCCGGTTCGCTATCCACCATTTACGACATCGACCGGACGACGCCCAAGTCGATCCGCGAAATGGAATATAACAACACCGATAGTTGGTCCCGCAAGCTCAAGACCGGGGCGAACCTTTCGGCCCGGTTCATGATCGATCTGGTCCAGCTCGTGAAAAAGGATCGCGACCGTTCACGCGGACTGTACGCCGACGCGACGGTGGAGATTCCGCTGATGAGGGGCGCGGCGATGTACGTGGTAACCGAGTCGCTCACGCAGGCCCAGCGCGACGTGGTTTACGCCCTGTACACGATGGAGCGCTACAGGCAACAGTTGGCGGTGCAGGTTACGACGGAGTACCTGGGAGTTCTTCAGCAGTACGACCAGCTTGAAAACGCCGAGAGCAACTATCGCAGCCTGATCTCGGCCACCAGGCGGGCCAAGAGGCTCGCCGACGCCGGCCGCCTGCCGTCGCTGCAGGTGGACCAGGCCAGCCAGGACGAGCTTCGCGCCCGCGACCGATGGGTGTCGGCTGGCCAGCAGTCAAAGCAGAGGCTGGATTCGTTCAAAATGACGCTGGGCCTGCCGGTTGACGCCGATGTCGAGCTCGACAAGGACACCCTTGACACTTTGGCAACGGACGTTATCAAACGATTGGGGCTGGAGGCCGCCACCCAGCCGGTCGAATCGCAGCCGGCATGGCTGCTGGAAAATCCGGACGCCGTGCCGTCCAGCCAGCCGGCCAGCCAACCCGGCAGCCAGCCGGCAACGCTGTCGGCCCAGGACGCAATTGTGTTGGCGCCGCCTTCAAATCTTCACGCCGGCCCGATGGAAATGGACCCCCGCCGCGCGGTCGAGACGGCCCTGAAAAACAGGCAGGACCTGACGGTCGTCAACGGGCAGGTCTTCGACGCCCAGCGAGCCGTCGCCGTCGCCGCCGACGCCCTCCAGGCCGACCTGACCATAAACGGGACCGCCCAGACCGGCGAACGCCGCACCCGCGGAACGGCCACGGAGGATAACGCCCGCTTCCGGTTCGAGAAGGCCGAGGGGCTTTTCACCGCCGGAGCGCAGCTTGATCTTCCGTGGGAGCGGACGGCCGAGCGCGACGCATACCGCGAAAGCTTCGTCAGCATGGAACGGGCGGTGCGGGCCTCGCAGAAACTGGAAGACCAGGTGAAACTGGAAGTCCGCAACTCGCTTCGCAATCTCCTGCAATATCGGGAGAGTTTCACGATCCAGCTCCAGGCGGTCCGGCTGGCAAAGAGGCGGGTCAGCAGCACGCTGCTTTCGCTGGAGGCCGGCAGGGCCGAAATAAGGGACGTGCTGGAAGCGCAGGAGGCGTTTGTCTCGGCCCAGAACGCCCTGACGGCGTCCCTGGTTAATTACAGATTGGCCGAGCTGCAGCTTCAGCGCGACATGGGCGTGCTGACGATAGACGAGAAAGGGCTTTTCAGTGAGTACAAGCCATAATAAAACCGGCAAGGCCCCGGCAATGCACGGTTCGTCCAGGAAGCGCGGATGGCTCATATCAATCCTCGCGTTGCTCGCGATCTGCGCGGGCGGCGCGGTGATGGTTATCCGAAATGGCACTAAAGACGTTTCCGGGACCGCCGGCTCCGCCAGATTCAAGGTCCAGCGCGGGCCCCTGACGATCAGCGTCATGGAATCGGGAACGATCCAGAACCGTGAAAAAGCCATCGTCAAATCGGCCGTCGAGGGAAGGACGACGATTCTCACGCTGATACCCGAAGGCGCCCGTGTTACCAAAGGCCAGCTCATGGTCGAATTGGATTCCAGCAAGCTGAACGACGACATGGCGGTCCAGCAGATTGTCGTCCAGAATGCCGAGGCGTCCTTCATACGCGCCAGGGAAAACCAGGTGGTCGTGAAAAGCCAGGGCGAATCGGACGTAACAAAGGCCGAGCAGGACGTCAAATTCGCCCAGCTTGACCTGAAGAAATACGAGGAGGGCGAATATCCGCAGGAACTCCAGCAGGCCCAGAACGAAATCACCCTGGCGAATGAGGACCTTCAGCGGGCCGCCGACAAACTGGTCTGGTCCAAGCGGCTGGCCGACGAGGGATTCATCACCCGCTCGGAACTCCAGGGCGACGAGCTGGCATACAAGCGTTACCAGTTGAATCTGGAACTGGCAAAAGGCAAGCTGGCGCTCCTTCAGGATTACACGCACAAGCGCAAACTTGAAGAACTCAACAGCAACGTCGAGCAGACGACCAAGGCGCTGGACAGGGTCAAACGGAAAACCTCTTCCGACAACGTTCAGGCGGAAGCGGATCTGAAGGCCAAAGAGTCGGAGTTTCAACGTCAGCAGGCCAAGCTGGAAAAGACCAAAATCCAGATCGCCAAATGCAAGATCGTGGCGCCCGTCGACGGGATGGTGGTGTACGCCACAACCGGCAAGATGGGATGGCGGGGCAACGCCGATCCGCTCGGGGAAGGGCGGGAGGTTCGCGAAAGGGAGGAACTGATCTACCTGCCGACGACCGACTCGATGATGGCCGAGATCAAGGTGCATGAGTCCAGCCTCAAGAAGGTCGCGACTGGAATGGCGGCTAGGATTCACGTCGATGCTTTGCCCGACAAGGACTACAACGGCACGGTCGGCAAGATAGGCCTGCTGCCCGACGCCACTACCGCGTTTCTGAACCCGGACCTGAAGGTCTATGCGACCGAGGTGTATCTGGACGAGGCGGCGTCGGAACTGCGGGCGGGGATGACCTGCCGGGTCGAGGTTATTGTGAAACAATTGCAGGACGTGCTGTATGTGCCTGTCCAGTGCGTGGTGCAGATGGATTCGCGGCATGTGGTGTATGTTCCCGGCCTTAACGGCCCCCAGCAGCGGGAAGTGCAGATCGGGATGGACAACAGCAAGATGATCCATATCGTGTCGGGATTGACAGAAGGAGATAATGTTCTTCTTTCGCCGCCTTTGCACCAGACCTCGCAGGACCATCAGGCGCCGGCCAGTCAGCCGGCAAGCAGGCCCGGCGATTCGGCGGCGACGGACCGGATCGCCCAGAGCAGCCCGGCTGATTCCCAGCCGGCGTCGGCGCCGGAGATCGACATCGGCAAGCTCAGGTCGATGACGCCCGAAGAGCGCAAGGCCTTTTTGGACACTCTGCCGCCCGAAAAGCGCGAGGCGGTTCAGAAACAGTTGCGGCCCCGGCAGAGACCCCCCGGCCAGCCAGCCAGGCCCCCGGGCGGACAGGAATAATTCTGCAATGAGAGCGAGCATCTCCAATTGCCGCCAGCCTGATCGCGTGCTGGATTTGGCGGCGCCCTCAAGCGAAGCTTGGGGTGGTTTGTTGTCTGAAAAATCAGTTTTTGAACACCCCAAGCTTGCTGCGATGCAGCTTCGCTTGAGGGTGGCACAGGCCGAAGAGTTATTTTTTTAAAGCCCGCATGTAAATGCGGAGATGCTATTGTCTCTGTGGTTGGAAAAAATAACAAATGTCCCACTGTTCGCGCAGGGACTTTGGCGAAACACGATAATGCCTCAGAATTCACAGACATATAATTCCACGGATCAGGACGATCTGGTCATCCTGCGGGACGTCCACAAGTCTTACATGATGGGAACGCAGGAAGTGCACGCCCTTGCCGGCGTGAGCCTGACGTTCAGAAAGGGTTCGTTCTGGGCCATAATGGGCCCCAGCGGGTCGGGCAAGAGCACCATGCTCAACCTTCTGGGGTGCATGGACAGGCCGACTTCGGGGCATTACATTCTCGAAGGCTACGACGTCGGCATGCTGGACGACGACCGCCTGAGCGAACTGCGCCTGCGGGCGCTGGGGTTCATATTCCAGAGTTTCAATCTCATCCAGCAGTTGACGGTTCAGGAGAATATCGAGCTTCCGCTGTATTACCTCGGCTGGGATGCCGGCAAAAGCGCCCGGCGCGCCCGCGAGCTGGCCGAGATGGTCGGGCTGGAGCAGCGCCTGACGCACCGGCCCAGCGAACTTTCAGGCGGGCAGCAGCAGCGGGCGGCCATCGCCAGGGCCCTGGCAAACGATCCGTCGGTGCTGTTGGCTGACGAACCGACCGGAAACCTCGATTCGGCCACCAGCGTCCAGATATTGGAAACGCTGGTCGACCTGAACAGCAAGGGAAAGACCATCATCATGGTTACGCACGAGCCTGACATAGCCGCATATGCCAGGTCGTGCCTGCATCTGCGCGACGGCATAATTGATCGCGTGGAGGGCGCAGCCTGATGCGCCAATGGCGTATAACCCGCAACGTGAGCCTGGGCATCAAAAGCCTGCTGCTGCACAAGCTGCGGTCTTTTCTGACGATGCTGGGCATGGTCTGCGGCGTGGGAAGCGTGATAAGCATGCTGTCGGTCGGCGAAGGCGCCAGTCAGGAAGCGATGGAACAAATCCGCAAGCTGGGCAGCAACAACATCATCCTTCAATCGGTCAAGATGGCCGCCGACGAAAACGCCGGCCAGGCGCCAATGCTCACTCCCTTCGGCCTGCTTTACGAGGACGACGAGCGGATCCGCCAGACGATGCCTTCGGTCAGGCGGACGGTCCCCGCCAAGCACATACCCGCCGAAGGCAGGCTCGGCGAGAGGGCGATGGAATTGCGGGTTGTTGGTACGACGCCGGAATGGTTTGACCTGGTCAGCCGAAAAATGCTCGCCGGAAGATTAATGTCATGGCGCGACTACAACGGGCGGGCGGGAGTATGCGTCCTGACCGAGTCGGGGGCGAGGAAGCTGCTGGCCGGCAAGAAAACGATCGGCCAGGCCGTCAGGATCGGCAGCAATTCTTACGAGGTTATCGGTATTATCCAGAGCGAGCAGGGGGGAGGCGCCATCGCCACGCCCGACAGGGACACCGACGCGTATATTCCGCTCAACGTCGCAAGGGAACGGCACGGCGACCGGATAGAAAGGGGCAGCAGGTCGACGATGGGGCCGGGCAATCAGATTCCAAGAGACCTGGTCGAGCTGCACCAGATAATCGTGGAGGTGAATTCGGCTGAGGATGTGGAGGATACCGCCGCCGCCATAAAAACAATGCTGGAACGATTTCACAAGAAGGCCGACTACAGGATCGACGTTCCGCTGGCCCTGCTGCGGCAGGCAGAGGCCACCAAGCGGACGTTCAACATTGTCCTTGGCTCGATAGCCGGCATAGGACTGCTGGTCGGCGGCATCGGGATAATGAACATCATGCTCGCCACAGTTACCGAGCGGACGCGGGAAATCGGCATCCGCCGGGCCATCGGCGCAAAGCGGCGGCAGATCGTCGGACAATTTCTCATCGAGACGGTGGTGCTCTCGTCGGTGGGCGGGCTGCTTGGCGCCCTGCTGGGGCCGGCCCTGGCATGGGGAGTGGAAACATCCTTCGGCATGGCCACGGTCGTTACGCCATGGAGCATTATACTATCGCTGGGCATCAGCGTGGGCGTGGGCATAATCTTCGGAATATATCCAGCGATCAGGGCGGCAAATCTCGACCCCATCGAGGCCCTCCGGCACGAGTAGGTCCGGACCCGGCAACTCGCATTTGCGATACACTGGCATATCAATGAAGTCAATGTTCTCATCGCGATCAATAAAAACTTTCCCGATTTTACGGAAATATTTTAAGATCGGCACGTTTATAGCAATTGCTGTCCGGGCGAGACACAAAAAGAATGATCCGATTTTGGGTCGAATACAGGAATATCTTAATAAAACAAAAAGGCGGATCCTGAAAGGGGCCGCCTTTTATTTGAAAAACATGCGAGAGCTGCGTCAGCCTTTGACGGTATAAACGCCCCGCGCGACTTTCTTGAACAGTTTCTTGTTTTTGAATGCGACGCCCACGACAAGATCAAAATTCTTCGCCTTGGTTTTGTAGCCCGCGCCGATCGCCAATTTGGCGGCTTCGGGTATGCTGACCTTGTCCTTGCCCTTCATATTGTTGTAAAGGAGTTCAGCAAGCGGAGCGGGGTTCCGGCGGGCGCGTTTGCCCTTTTTCCCGGCCTTCATCTTCGGCCTGCCGGGGCCGCGTCTCCTGCGGCCAGGTTTTCTGCCGCGTTTTCTTCCCCGTTTTTTGCCGAACTTGCCGGCCAGAGGCGCCAGAGCCTCGAATTCGGCGATTTTTTCATCGAGCTTGGCCCGCTGGGCGCACAGCTTTTTGTACACCTTCATGCGGCGCTTGATCTCTTTCTGGATTACGGACAGATCCAGTTTTGCCAACGACACTTTCTTGGGCATTGCGCTTTCCTTTCATAAAGTCAATTCCGGAAGAGAGGCATGATAATCTTTTTAATTCAGGATTCAAATTATATTTACACAAAAAATGATTATTTATTCCGCCCGGCTGTGATATGCCGCGGCGCCTTTTTGTCGACTTGCGAACGGCCCGGGCCGTGCCCGATGGATAAAAGCCGATTTCGCCGGCGGAAATGTCGGGGAACATCCCGGCCACGGCGCCCCAAGAAAAGAGGCGGACGAGGGGTAAACCCGCCGCGCGGACGCTATAATGTTTCGGCTGGAAAAGGGCCTGAGGTTAAGGGCAGAAATGGAACGCCGAAAAATAAGTTCGTCAGGCGTATTTAAGGAGATTGAATTATTCGGCCGGTTACGAAGGAATCAGGCCGGCCGATGTGAACGGTTCCTGACAAAAGATTCTCGTGGAAGTAACGCGGATAACGAGGTATTTTGTCAGGAACTTTTTATAAAGGGAAAGGCAATGAAGATTTTTGAGCTTATCAGAATAGTCGGCGGGATAGCGATATGCCTGCTCATTGTTACAATAGCACTCTCGGTCTTTCGCAGATTCAGCCCCAGAATAATGCTGCGACTGCACAAAATTTCCGGCATTGCCACGCTTGGGACCGCTCTCTGCCACGTCATCATGGTCATGGTCTGGATGGGCTGATTTTTATAATCGGCCCCATAAACCGACATAAACATCTTCAATCGTTCCGCTCAAGCGGAGCCCCATGACCATCTAAAAATGTCCGCCAGTCATAAGGATGGCCGGTTTTCGTCAAAACCATCCGGGCCGTCTTTTGTCGTGGTCCGGCGTCGCCCTCGCGCCTTGGCCTGCGGCAAAATTCGGTCCGTCGCGGCCCTTGTATCTATTGGGGCAGGCTCTTAGACTATCGGCGAGCTTCATGCTGTTATCGGGGCGACTTCCAGTTCTGCAAGAGGTGGCCTGTTGGCCAAGGGCAGAAAGAAAAAAGAAAAAGAGCGCCAGCGCGAGGCCGGCCGTCAGTCTGACCGGCCTGAGGACGGACATGGTTTGCCTGTCGCCGCCGGCACATCGTCGTCGCCGGTGAAGACGACGGTGCGCGCCGGCTGGCAGGGATATTTGTGTCAGGCCGGCCTGTGCGCCGCCACAATAATCCTTTTGACTGCGTCGTTCGCGCCATTTGACCTGTGGTGGCTGGCGTATTTCGCACTTGCGCCGTGGTGCCTGAGCCTGGCCGGGCAAAGCCGCGGCAGGGCGGCGCTGACAGGCTTGCTGCTGGGTCTGTTTTTCTGGGCGATGAATGTTTACTGGCTGTGGTGGATTACGCTGGCTGGCTATTTTCCGATGATCGTTTATCTCAGCGCGTATTGGCTGGCCGCCCTGCTGATTCGCTCCGCGATGCAACGGAACTGGCCGATCTGGCTGGTCCTGCCAACGGTATGGGTATCGCTGGAATTCGCCAGGTCATACATCATCAGCGGATTCCCGTGGTTTTTCCTGGCACACACTCAGTACGCCCAGACGGAATTGATCCAGATAACCGACGTAACCGGGCAGTATGGTGTGAGTTTCTTCGTTGCGATGGTCAACGGGGCGATCATGGATATGCTGCTTGAGGCCCGTCGCAGACAGGCCGGCCTGCCGCAAAATCTCCGGCGGCTGGCGTTTGGCGCCGCGGCCGTGGCCGCATCTCTAATTGCCATGGTCTGCTACGGGAATTTTCGCATGGGGCAGAAAACCTTCTCGACCGGCCCGGTCATCGGCGTGGTGCAGCAGGCAGTGCCGATCTCGCTTTCCGGCAGATCGGAAAGCTCCGAAAAGGTTATGCAGAGACATCTCGACTCGATCAGGACCCTGGCCGGGGCGGGTTGCCAACTGGTCCTGACGCCGGAGACCATGTTCCCTTCGGGCATCAACCGCGAATGTCTGGACTTGATCGAATCGAACGGCCGCAAGGCCGAATATGCCGATATGTTCGACTCGGCAAGGCAGATCGGCGAAGTGTCGCGAGAACTGGACTGCCCGATCTTCATAGGCGCGATCTCATACCACAAAAACCCACAGCCGATCGGCGAGGGCGATTTTACGCTCAGCCGCAACAGCGTCCTGTGCTTTGACCGGTCCGACCGCGACAGCGCGATATATTCGAAGGTCCAGCTCGTCCCGTTCAGCGAGTATGTTCCGTTCAAGGACGACTGGCCGGCCTTTCACAATTTTTTGCGGACGTTCGTTCCGCCCGTGATGTCGCAGCTCGATCCGGGCAGGCAGTTCACCAGCTTTACGATCAAAGGGCCCGCCCGAAACTGGTCGATGGCGGCGCCGATCTGCTATGAGGGCACGTTCGACCGGGTTTGCCGCAGGATGGTTTATGAGTATGGGCGCAAGAAGGCCGACATACTGGCGAACATATCCAACGACGGGTGGTTCTACTGGCAGTGGGCAAATCACGCCAGCACGGAAAACGCCCTGCATATGTCGCACTACGTATTCCGGGCGATTGAGAATCGCGTCCCGGTCGTCCGGGCCGTCAATACCGGCATAAGCTGCTCGATAGATTCCAATGGCAGGATACTGGCGATGATCGGCCAGAAGGCCGGGGCGGATCGTTATCAGGGAACGCCGATGGCCGTCGGCAGCCTGCTGCTGGACGGCAAGCCGAATGTCGGGCGGGAAGGCAGCTCCGGCAGCCCGCTCGCCCACGGCCCGCTGATAATGATCGACAGCCGCGAAAGCATGTACGGCAGGATAGCCGATATATTTGCATGGACAATCAGCATGATCGGGGCGGTCCTGGCTGGTATAATGATATTCGCCAGGCCGAAGGAGAAAGTTTGAGAATTGCTGCCGGCAACAGGGATGCTGCTCGCGGACCGGGGCCTTTCCGCAAGGCCGGCCGGTATCTCGCTGTTTTCACCGTCTGCACGGTTTTTCCGCTCGCCGGCTGCCAGATGCCCGATTCCATGCGCACCGATCCCGTCAAGGCCGTCATTGACGCCAGGGCGGCGCTGCTTCAGGCGGCGGAGGAAAAGGACCCGCTTATCCGTTCCAGGGCCATCGAGGCTCTGGGGCAGGCCCTTGGCAATGAAGCCGGCGCCGTATTTGTCCAGGGCCTCAAGGACCGGTACGCGGTAGTCTGTTTCGCCTCGGCCATGGCGATAGGCGCGACCAGATACGCCCCGGCCCTGCCCGACCTGCTGAAAATGGCGGGCGACGGGCAGACGGAAAGGAATGTCCTGTGTTCCGTCATTTACGCCCTCTATCGGATCGGAGACGAGAAAAACTGCTTCCGGCTGGCGGAACTGTTGTTCGATTCCGACAAATCCGTCCGGTCCAACGCGGCGATGGTGATGGGGCTGATGGGCAACGGCTCGGCCATACCGCTGTTGCGGGATCTGCTGAGGGACGAGAAAGAGCCGGTGGTCCGGCTTAACGCCGTCGAGGCCCTGGCGCTGCTTGGCGACTCGGCCAGCGCGGAACTGCTGGAGGCGTTCGCCAAGGGCACGTTCATGGACGACAAGCTGCTGGCAATTCCGATCCTTGCCCGCGTCCGCGGCGCCCATGCCGCCGAGGTGCTCAGGGGCCTGGCCGAATCCAAAAATCCGCCGCCCGTGCGGGTCAGTGCGGCGGGAATGCTGTCGAAAATCGGCGAAAGTGCCGATGGAGGATATGAGTTCTGCATCCGCTGCGTTCGCGACCCGGCCGGAGCGCTGGAAAAATCATCCGGCAAGGTCAGGCCGGATGACCCTGCCGCGGCGTCGCTTCAGCGGCTGGCGGCCATGTCGCTGGGGTGGATGAAACGCCAGCAGGCGGTGGACTGCCTGACGCCGCTGCTGGCGTCCAGAGACGGCAGCGTGCGGGTGGCGGCGGCAATGAGCATTCTTACGATTTTGGCGGACCGATTGCGGCACGGCGGACCTCAGCAGCCGGACAAAACCGGCCAAAACGGTCGGGACGTGAAACATGAAACTGACTTGCCCTCGACCATGCAGACGTCGGGGGGCAAAGATTGACTGACGCGAATTTTTCATAGGTTACTTATAATGCTTGACTTGTCTGCATTTTGTGTTAAGATTCCCGCTTTAATTTCCGATATATGACAAGTAGATTGCGGGAAACAACAAACAGGAATCAACAGGGTGAGACAATTGGCCGGCCTTGGCCATTACAATTAAGGAGATGACGCTTGAACCTGTTAACTAAAATAAGCATCGTACTGCTGCTGGTGGTGGCCGTCTTCGGCTCGATAGTGTTCATTCAGCAGGCGACGGTGCCGGCTAACTACATGGGGCTGTGGAAGCATGAACAGGCCAAGTCGGCCATGCTCGAGCAGAGTGTCAGACACACCTCATTGGCCCTTGCCCGTGCGGAAAAGGAGATCGGCGAGCTTCGCGCCGCCTTCGCGCAGGACAGCGCTGCCAAGCAGACCGATATCCTCAGCAAGGTCGGCACCATCAGAGACAGGGAACTGGCTATCGCCGATCTGAACAGGAAGCTTGAGGCCGCCAGTATTGACAGTAGGGCCAAGCAGCTTACCCTTGATGGCGCGGAAGCGGCCAGGAAGATACTGTCCGAGCAGCTCGATGGCCTGCGGGGCACGCTCAAGGACGTCGAAGACCGCTACCGCCAGACGGCCGAGAACCTCAAGCAGGTCGAGGCCTATCTGGAAAGAGAACTGCGGGTCAATCAGGCCCTGAGGCTTCAGATCGCGGAACTCGACGAGAAGGTCAAGGAATTGACCAATAAGATTCAACTCGCCCAGCCGGGCAAGGGGGCCGAAGGCGGCGAAGAGGCCAAGCCCGCCGGCGTGGTGAACGGACAGGTTACGGCCGTCAACAACAATATGGCCAGCATCAATATCGGGTCAGCGCACGGGGTTGCCGTCGGACAGAAGCTGATTATCTACCGTGAAGACAAGTTCATCGGCTATCTGAAGGTGGAAGAGGTATTTCCGAGCGAGGCGGCCGGAATAGTCGTGGATCAGCAGTTTGAGCCGCTGCGGGGCGACAAGGTAACGTCCAGCCTGAAATAAGCCCTTTTTCAGGTTTCAGGGAGATTTACAAAATGAGTCAGACGCCGCCATCCGGACAGGTTGCAACCGTCAAGCCCAAGGCCAACGTCTACACGGTGCTGGTCATCATCGCGATCCTGGCGCTTGGCTCGGGCATCGCCTTTTGCCTGCAGAATCTGATGAGTCCCGAACCGGCCGGTTATGGCATGAAATTCGACCAACTGTTCAAAAAATGGGAGCCTCCGCCGGGCGTCGATTCCGCGGACGGAGGCGGCGCCGCCAAAAAAGCGGACTCCAAGTAAGCCTCAAAAGTCGTTGATATCGGCCAGAATGGCTTTCGCCCGGGCCTTTACCTCGGGGTCCAGGTTTTCTTCCTTCAGCTTTTCCTCAAGCTGCTTTTTCGCGATATCGCCTGTTTCCATGAGGCGTTTGGTGGCCGCTTCACGGACTTTGGAATCATTGTCGCCGAGTTGCCGGATAAGTTCCGCGATCTCTTTAGTTTGCTCGGGCGAAGGCGAGCGGGCCTCGACTTGTGGACGCCATTTCCCCTCGTATTTGCCCTCATAAACCGCCTTGGCGTCCTTGGTGGTTTGAGCCAGATCAAGAAGCCATTGCAGAATCGCGTCAAAATCCGGATTTTTGATGCCGCTCAACTTGGCTATGCAGCCTTTGCGCCCGGAAGACAACCTTACTGTTATTGCCGGGCATCCCTCGTCGGGTATCGCAGGTCTGACATCGATTTTGATGTTGAAAAAATCGTGCTTGGCCAGCAGTTTCTCGAACTCCCGGATTTTTTCGGGCGCCAGTTTGACTTCGTACCTTTTCTCCATCATGCCTTTGCCGACTATCTGGATAACAGCGGAACCATCGGCATTCATGAATATGTTTCTTCCGCCCCACAGGCCTTGAACATCGAGCAGTCTTACCCTGTCTATCTGCGTGTCCTTGCTTATGTTATTGGCGGCCGGTTGTGTGGCGACAGGCCGGACTGGCGCCGGTTTGGTTGCGGGTTCGCCGGCGCCAAAAGCCGCTGCCGCCAGGTTCAGGAACACAATTGCAATTCTTCCGATATCCATTTAATCTTTCCTTTCCCAAATCCCGTTTTCGGGCCGGTTCGGATCGACCCGATCGGCAATGGGGCGGATTCTTCCGGCCGGACACAACCGCGCATCCAAGACGGCGGCTTTCTATTAAACATCCGATTCCCGAAAATGTTTCCCGAAAAATCCGTAGAATCATTTGAACGCCGGTTCGCACGGGGTTGGGTGCTATTAAACTTCAGTCGTGCCGGCGAAATTGCCGATATATCTAACCTGGGAAGCAATATAAGTCTGCCGCTGCGCGCGGGATAGGAACGCGATGGCTCGTGCAGACAGGATCGTCGTGCCATGATCTTCGATTCGATACTCGGCCTGTTCTCGATGGACATGGGCATAGACCTGGGCACGTGCAACACCCTGGTTTGCGTCCGTGGGCAGGGTATCGTCCTGAACGAGCCTTCGGTGGTGGCGGTAAAGAGGGGCACAAATCGCGTCCTGAAGAACGGCAACGCGGTCGGGCTTGTGGCCAAGGAGATGCTCGGCAAGACGCCCGGTTCGATAACGGCCATCAGGCCCATGAAGGACGGCGTCATCGCCGATTTCGACATAACCGAGGCGATGTTGAGCTATTTCATCCGCAAGGTCCACCGCCGCCGCACGCTCATCAAGCCGCGAGTGGTCGTCTCTGTGCCTTCGGGCATAACGGCCGTCGAAAAACGGGCGGTGCTCAACTCGGCCGAGCGGGCCGGGGCAAGGCGGGTCTACCTCGTGGAAGAGCCGATGGCGGCGGCCATAGGGGCCGGCCTGCCCGTTACAGAACCGACCGCCAGCATGATCGTGGACATCGGCGGCGGCACGACGGAGGTCGCCATCCTCTCGCTGGCCGATATCGCCGTCTGCGAGTCGATCCGCGTGGCCGGCGACGACATGGACGAGGCCATCGTCCAGCATATGAAGCGGACATACAACCTGATGATCGGCGAGCAGACTGCCGAAAAGATCAAGATCGAGATCGGCTCGGCCTCGCCGCTGGAGCAGGAAATGACCGTCGAGGTCCGCGGACGGGACCTGATTTCCGGCCTGCCGCGAAAGACGACCATCACATCCGAGGAAATCCGCGAGGCGCTCAAGGAGCCGATCGGCTCCATCATCGACTGTGTAACCAAGACCCTCGAAAAGACCGAGCCGGAACTGGCCGCAGACCTGGTCGATAACGGAATCGCCCTGGCCGGCGGAGGCGCGCTGCTCCGCGGCATGGACACCGTCCTTTCCAACGCCACAGGCCTCAACGTCAGGATCGCCGACGACCCGCTCACCTGCGTGGCGCGCGGCACCGCCGTCTACCTGGAAAACCTCGAAGATTGGAAAGACACGCTCGAATCCGACGAAGACGAGTTCTGATTTTCAGGGCGAGACGATTTTGTGGTGCAAGTGTCCCGCAGGAGCATGGGCGTCCCGCCCATGAGTATCACGGCCGCATGGTTAAAAAATCCCGCGGCGGGTCTGTGAAACCCGCCGCGAGATTGAAAGGGAAACATGCGTGGTTCGTGTCAAGAACTCTTACTTTTTGTGCCCTTTCGGCGTCGCCTTTGCGGCGTGTGCCGTCTTTGTGCCTGAGGCCGGCTTGGAGCTGACGGCCGGTTTGGCGGCGGCATTGTTGGGTTTGTTTCCGGCGGAGGACTTGCCGGCCGCGGTAATTTTCTGTGCGACAGGATTATTGGCTGCCTTATCCTTCATCTTCCCCCAGAGGCTGGAATTATTTTCCGTGGTTTTATTGGCGGCGTTCGCAACGGATGTCCCGGCGATCTTGTCGGCGACGGGTTTGACGACGCCGGCGACCGGCGCTGCAGTCGTATTGGCGGGCTTTGCAACGGCGGCGTTCTGTGCCGCAGTCGTGTTGGCCGGTTTGTCAGCGGATTTCACGGAGGCATTATTGGTAATCGTCGGTTTTGCAGTCGTGGCCTTTGCATCAGTTGAGGCAGCCGTCTTTGCCGCAGCATTGTTGGCTGCCGCCGTTTTTGCCGCGGCGGCGGCCTTCGCCTCGGCCGTCCCAGCCTGATTTTCCGACCCGGTCCGCGTAACGGTGGTGTCGCCGACATAGCTCCACCCGTTGTCGGTCCTGGTGAACGTGCCGTCTCTCTCGACTGTAACGGTCTGGCCCTTGCTGTTGGTGGTGGTCTTGGTAACGTCGAGCGTCCTGGTGCCGTCGCCGTTATTGGTGATCGAGCCGTCGGTAACCGTCGTCCAGCTCAGGCCGCTGTTGCTGGAGCCGACGGTCGTGGCGTCCCACGTCCTGCCGGAGTCGGTCCTGGTGCTTGTGCCATTTGTCTGCCATGTGGCGCTGTTGCCCTTGCTGTCGCTCCGGTTGCCGTCGACCGTGAAGCCCTTGGTCGAGTCGTCGATGGCCCAGGACGAGCCGACCCTGCTGGTGTTGGCCGTGTAGCCGGTGCTGGTGGTCAGGCTTGAGGTGCTGGAGAAGTCCCTGCCGCCCCGGTCGTTGGCTGAATACTGGCCGGCGCGTTCATTTGTCCAGCTTCCGCTTTTTCCGCCGCCGGTCGTGCCGCTGCCGGCGGTGCTGCTCGACCAGCTTCCGCTGCCGTCGCCGTTTTTGGTCATCTGGCCGTCGGAATGGCTGGACCAGCTTCCGCCGTTGGAGTTCGAGCCGGTGGTGTCGCGGGTCCAGGTGTAGCCGCCTTCGGTCCTGACGGCCTCGATAATGCTGTGTGAGGACGACGACCAGTCCTGGCCGGTTGTGGTATTGTCGATGGTGAATTGCCTGGCCGGCTGGGTGGCAGGCGTGCCGTCCGCACTGGCCGGCAGGGTTGCCCAGGCCAGAACGATGATCCCCGCCGCGACCGCCGACAGGCTGAATTTGACATTCTTTATAAACATGGCCGATCTCCTGATTTTGTTTTTACGATCTTTCCTGGTTCCTGCACTGCTCAACGGGGTAGACGGGAAAAATATTGCGTCGGTTACAGATTTTCAGGAAATTTATCGCAACATTTTGAATGGGCGGAAGTTTTGTTTTTTTGCATTAATTTTCAGAAGGACCATAATACCTTGCAAGTTCGGCGGCTGCCGGTTCGCAGGCTCGTAGAGCCGGCAGAAAGTAGCCCCGGGTGGAACGGCGGACGGCGAAGCCGGCCGACGCGGAACCCGGGGAAACCGGCTTTAAGAAAGTATCAGATGTTCGTTCCCGACACTGGCAGACACGATGTTATTTTCAAATGCGCCGGCCAATGATTTTAGTCGACGCATCAGTCTGTTTCCGGGAGGATCAAACGACGGCGAAATACTCTTGTTGCTCGCAGGCGAGACGCCCGCACCACAAGATGGCGAAATATTGCTGGATTCACCCCCTGAAACTGACCCACTACCCGACGATGGACAATTTGCAGGCGTTTTGGTATTTTTACGAGGATGGAACTGACCAATCCCTATTCCGGCCTGGGCGGGCGATGGCTCAAGTGCGCCCTGCATGTCCACACCATTAATTCCGACGGCTCGCAGCACCCGCACGAGGTCGTCCGCGACTATCGGGCCAGGGGGTTCGATGTCGTGGCCCTGACGGACCACAATGCCGTGCCGACGGCCGAGCAGATGGCCGTGCCAGACTGCGACGCGATCGTCCTGCCCGGCTGCGAGTATCGAGGAAACAGGGACAGCGAACTGGGCGTGATCGGCGTGCGGGCGGCTCTGCCGCTGGGGCAGGACGTCCGGCAATGCCTGGATGCCGCGGTCGAAAGCGGCGGATTCGTGGTTTACAATCATCCCACGTGGCACATCCACCACTGGCCGATCTGGTATATGCTCAAGCTCCGCACGGCCCACGCGCTGGAGGTTTACAATGCCGTGGTGGAGTGGCTGCCCGGCCCGGCCGAATGCACCGACAAATGGGACCGGCTGCTCACCAGCGGCTATCGCGTCCACGGCATCGCAACCGACGACGCACACCATCCCGACCAGCGCGACAAGGGGTGGGTCATGGTCGATTCAGCCCGGCAGGCCCCGGCCGTGGTCGAGGCCCTCAAGGCGGGGCGGTTCTACTCATCCACCGGCGTGGTCGTCCGCGACATCCGGCTGGAGGGCGGCCGACTGACGGTCGAGTCGGAAAACGCCGGCGAGATACGCTTCTATGCCGACCGCGGCTGCGTGCGGAGCCGCCAGGAAGGCCCCTCGGCAACCTACGAGATCGGCGAGGCCGACATATTCGTCCGGGCCGAACTGCTGGGCTGCGGCGGACGGAAGGCCTGGACCAACGCCATCTTCGTCGAAACCCCGCGCAGCAGGCAGCTCAGCGATGAATTCCGAACCTGGTATCTCAAACAGCAGGCCGCCCTGGCGGAAATCTGAAAGCGATTGTTGAGGCTGAGGTATAACCATGAAAGCCCCGATTGTTGAAGAAATCCACAAGCACCGGCAGGAACATGCCGCCAAATTCAACTACGACATCCATGCGATATTCGCAGACATCCGCAAACGCGAAAAGGAATTGCAGAAGAAGGGTTTTATTGCTCTTCGCATCGTCAATGCAAAACGTATATGGGCCGAAAATGCCCATTTTGGCGGTTCGGGTGTCTCCGTGTGTTACTTTGGCCACGCGAAGACCAATAAATTGGTCAGCCTCCCGCCTCGCCGGCCCAAGGCCAAAAAGAAATAGGCGGGCATGAACTGATGAGCGGCCCAGGCGCCAAATGTGTTTTGGTTGGATGATGATTGACATAAAAAAGAAGAAAAAAGGACCGAACGGGATGGCTATTCGACACGAAAAATCTGAAAGATCTTGGCAGTTTGGGAACATGTTTCTTTCACTGAGTTCAGCAACACAGGAGGATAAAGAGTTCTGCAGAAGGGTTCACCATGCAGCCTATCGGGATGTCGTCGTTCGGCAATTTGGAGCATGGGATGAACCCCTCCAGAATATGTTTTTTGAAAAGAAGTGGGCCCCAGCCGATCTTGATATGATCCAAGTAAATGGGAAATCGGCAGGATGTATCTGTCGAAAGGTGCTGCCGGACCACATATGGATTGAGGAAATCCAATTGATGCCTGAATTTCAAGAACGTGGTATCGGAAGTGAGATAATAAAGCGTCAACTGAACGGAGCGATCCGCCGTGGTATCCCCGTTCGACTTCAAGTCCTTAAAGCCAATGATCGGGCACGCGAGCTTTATAAACGTCTTGGATTTCAATTGACGGGCGAAAGCGAACATCATTTTCTTATGGAATGGAGATGCAACAGAGGAAAGGACCGAGACGTGGCACCAGACGGCAGATCATAAGAATTGCTGGTTCGAGGGGCGCCAACAAGCATGGGATATAGGGCGACAGAATAACTGACGCGGTTCAAACGCTCGCCAGTCGCCCCAACTCGCCTGAGGCAAATCTGGCTGGACAGAAATTTGATATTTCAAATTTGAGATTACACAAAGGGCGGCTGGGCCACAACGCACCAATCAAATCGTCTTCCATAACACACAAAGTTGCGGTCTGAATTGACTTCCGGGCTTGGGGGCATTACTTTGGTCGGCTCAATGGAACCATCAGCGAAACCTGTAGCGGAGATACTGATCGTCGAGGACGAACGGGCGCACGCGGAGGCGATATCCGAGGGCCTGTCGCGGGCGGGCCACACATGCACGATGGTTCACGACGGCAAGTCGGCCCTCGATCAGATCGGCAAAAAGCGGTTCGACATCGTCCTGACGGACCTGCGTCTTGGCGGGCAGATCGACGGCATCGGCGTGCTGGAGGAGGCGCTTAAAGCCGACCCAGCCTGCAAGGTCATTCTCATCACGGCCCACTCGACCGTGCAGACCTGCCGCGAGGCGCTCCAGAAGGGCGCGTTCGACTACATCGAAAAGCCGCTGGACATCGACGAGCTTCGCGCGGTCGTCGCGCGGGCGGCGGAGATGGCCGACCAGAAGAAGATAATAACCGAGTTGAAAGGCCGGCTGGACGAGCAGTTCGGCTTCGGGAGCATCATCGGCAGGAGTCCGGCGATGCTCAAGGTGCTCGACACCATCCGCCGGATCGCCGGCTCGAACATCCCGGTCCTGATCCTCGGCGAGAGCGGCACGGGCAAGGAACTGCTGGCCAACGCGATCCACCAGAACTCCAGCCGGTCGCAGATGCGGTTTGCGGCCATCAACTGCGCCGGCTTGAGCGAGTCGCTGCTGGAGGATGAGCTTTTCGGGCACGTCAAGGGGGCGTTCACTGGCGCCGCCGGCGACCGGCCGGGGCGGTTCGAGCACGCCGACGGCGGGACGATGTTCCTCGACGAGGTCGGCGACATGCCGCTGGCCATGCAAGCCAAGCTGCTGCGGGTGCTGGAGAACGGCGAGGTCGTCCGGGTCGGCTCCAACGAGCCAAAACGGGTCAACGTGCGGATCATCAGCGCCACCAACAGCGATCTGGAGCAGAAGGTCAAGGACAAGACGTTCCGCGAGGACCTGTATTTCCGGGTCAAGGGCGCGACGATCGAGATCCCGCCTCTTCGCCAGAGGCCCGACGACATTCCGCTGCTGATCGATCATTTCATCCGCCGGGCAGATGAAGTTCACGGCAAGAGCGTAAAGGGCATCGAGCCGGACGCCAGGCGGGCTCTGGCGACGTACCCCTGGCCGGGCAACGTCAGGCAGCTTCGCAACGTGGTCGAGAACATGGTGGTTATGGCGGCCCAGCCCAGGCTGACGCTTGCCGACGTGCCGGAGGACGTCAATCGCCCCGCAGGCGAGTTGCGCAGCGAGCAGTTGAGCGGGCTGGCGGGCATAAGCCTTCAAGAGGCCGAGAAAGAGCTGATCCGCAACACGCTCAAGATGGTCGGCGGCAACCGCGAGCAGGCGGCGGCCATACTCGGCATCGGCGAGCGCACGCTTTACAGGAAGATAAAGGAATACAATCTGGAAGGCTGAAAAGGCCGGGCGGAAAGGCCGAAAGCGGCCCACGAAAGCCGCCAAGTGTTGTTTGAAATCCGGAAATGACACGGTACAATGCCCCATATGCCACCGATGGATAAAAACGTTGCGGATCAGGTCATCCTGCCCGTCAGGCCGCTTTTGCTCCAGGTCCTGTACGTCGTCGTGTGGTGGTCGGCGACGGTGCTGACGATCATGCTTTTGTTAATGCCCGTCCTCAACAGTTTCGCCGACAGTTGGAACCTGGACACGAAAAGCGGGGTCATCAAGTCGGCCGATCTGGACACCCAGATATCGGTCGAGGGCGCCGTATTCAATCCGAAAGTGGTCTATACGTACAATGTCAACGGGCGCGAATATGAATCGTCCAGCGTTTTCACGAACCCCCGCTCGCTCAACCACATAGACGCGATGAAAATCGTGGCCCAGTTCACAAATGGGATGACTGTGCCAGTGCATTACGACCCGGAAAATCCGAAAAAGTCGGCCCTGATACTCTCGGCTCCTCCGATCTATTACATTTTGTCGCTGCTGGTCCCGCCGATGCTGGGCGTGGGGATTTTCCTGATTATGCCGCTGATCAAGTTGCCGTGGCAGGTGGTTCGTCTCAGGAAGTTTCTGGCCAGCACGCCGACGACCGAATGGCACATTCCGGGCTGGGGGGTATTGAGGCAGGCCGAGGGCGTGGCGGTAATAGGCTCGTCGTCCCGGATAATGCGGGCGATATTCATTTCGCTGTCGGTTCCATGCGTTCTGGCGTGCATCCTGAGCCTTTTCGTCCGGGCGATATATCCGCAGCTTTCCGGCAGGATTGAGGAAATGGTTTTTGCGGTAACGACAATCATCGCGGTCGACCTGGCGGTGGTGATCGGGCTGTTGTGGCGCAAGAAAGACCGGCTCAGGGTGGAGATCAACACGGTTTTGCGGAGCATCCGGCTGTCGGCAGGCGAGCGGAGAGTGGAACTGCCTTTCGACCAGGTCCAGTGCTGGAAGATACGCTACGTGGCCAACAGACGTCTGCCGTTCTTCCAGATGATGATAAGGGAAGTGCCGCTGCTGGCATTGGTAACCCGCAAGGGGCGCGAAGTGCCGATCCACGTCTTCTATTATCAGGTCGGCCCCGTCGAGCTGGCCCGCAAGGCGGCCTGGGCGGTGGCCAACCTGACGGGCATGCAGTTCGTCCGGCTTGAGAAACCCCGGCTGGAGTTCGGCGACCTGGACGAAGGGCCGCGGACGGCGACCTTCCCGACGGTCGAGCAGCAGTTGTCCAAGCGGATAGACGCGGAAAAAAGCTGATTCGGACGCGACATTGAAAGTTCCGGTTTTGCCGCAGGCGAGCCTGAATGGAAAAGGCCCCGGAGAGCAGGCAGGATGCCGCTTATCAAGATACTTCCGACGCACCTGGTGAACAAGATCGCGGCCGGCGAGGTGATAGAGCGTCCGGCCAGCATCGTCAAGGAACTGGTCGAGAATTCGCTGGACGCCGGGGCCTCCAGCGTGCGGATCGACCTGGAGGACGGCGGGAAAAAGGCGGTTATCGTCTCTGACAACGGCAGCGGGATGGACCGCGAGGACCTGGCTCTGGCGTTCATTTCGCACGCCACAAGCAAGATCGCAGGCGACGACGACCTGTTCGCGATTCGCACGATGGGTTTCCGTGGCGAGGCGCTGGCGTCGATCGCGTCGATCTCCCGCGCGGCGATCCGGACCCGCCAGGCTGGCGGCGACGGCGGCGGGTGGCAGATCGAGGCGTCGGGCGGGCAGGCGGGCCAGGTGCGGCCGTGGGCGGGCGACGTCGGGACCACGGTGCAGGCGATGGACCTTTTCTACAACACGCCGGCCAGACGAAAATTCCTCAAGAGCACGGCCACCGAACTGGGGCACGCAACCGAGCAGACGGCCAGGCTCGCCCTGCCGCATCCGCGGGTGGCGTTCAGGGTGCTGCACAACGGCAAGATAATCATGGACATGCCGGCGGGGCAGTCGCCGCTGGAGCGGGCCGGCGAGGTGCTGGGCAGGGAGATGGCCGGCCAGATGGTCTCGATCTGCCCGCGGAAATCGGCCGTCGCGATAAGCGGACTGGTCAGCAGACCCGCCGGGGCGAGGTCGTCGAACAAGTGGCAATATTTTTTCCTCAACGGCCGGTGCATCCGCGACCGCCTGCTCTCGCACGCCCTGAAGGAGGCCTACCGCGGGCTGGTCGATCCGTCGCTGTGGCCGGCGGCGATAATCTTCATCGAAATCGACCCGGCCGAGGTGGACGTGAACGTTCATCCGGCCAAGGTCGAGGTGCGGTTCCGCGACAGCCAGTTTGTGCACGGCCAGTTGCTCGCGGCCCTGAAAGAGACGCTCAATCGCGCCAGCCTGACGCCCGAGGCCGCACTTGCCGGAAGGACGGAACAATCGCAGATTGCCGGGCAGGGCAGTGAGATCGCCGGCTGGAAGGCCGACCGGAATCTGACCGTGCGGGCGGATGCGGCCGACGCGACTCGCCGCGATTCGCTTCGCCAGGCGCTGGCCGATTTTTTCAAATCAGCCCCGCCGCCCCAGCCTGGGCTTCAATTCGGCGAACCGTCCCGTCCGGCGTGGCAGAACCGCCCGGAAATGGCCGCGTTTGGCCCGCACGGAGGCGCTGCGGCGAATCGGCCGGCGGCCAGCGCCGCCGACCCGCGCACGGATCAGGCGGTTCAGGTTGCCGAATGGCCAACCGCGGCGGCCAGGCCGCAGCCGATCGGACCGGCCGCTTCCGCCGCCTGTCCGGCCATGCAGGCCATTCAGATACACGACAGCTATATTGTCGCGCCCTGCGAAGACGGAGTGCTTATCGTCGATCAGCATGCGCTGCACGAGCGGATGCTTTACAACGATCTCAAGCGCCGCCTTGCGGACGGTTCGCTGGCAGGCCAGCGGCTGCTTATCCCGCCGGTCCTGAAAGTAACCGGATCGGAGGCCGCCCAGTTGAAGGAACACGCCGCGCTGCTGGGGCGGCTGGGAATCGAGGTCGGGAGCTTCGGGCCGGACAGTTTCGCCGTCCAGAGTTTTCCGGCGGTTCTGACGGAAAGGGGCGCCCAGCCCGTTGATTTTCTCATGCAGGTTCTCGACATGCTGGCCGAGGATGAAAACGCAGGGCAGGAACGGCTGATCGAGGACGTGCTTGAGGTTCTGGCGTGCAAGGCGGCGATAAAGGCCGGCCAGAGGCTCGAACAGTCGGAGATAACCGAGCTGCTTGCGGCCCGCGATGACACGGAAAAATCATCGGCCTGCCCCCACGGAAGACCCACCACGGTCAAACTGTCGCTCAAGGAGCTTGCCAAACTTTTTAAAAGGACGTAGCTGTCGGAGAAAGGCCTGAATGATGAGCGGGATTGCCGGAAAAAACGGGTTGAGAGCATCGCTGGTTGCGGCCGCGTGCATGGCTGCTGCCTTCCTTGCCGGCTGCGGCCAGGATTATTACGCCAAGGAACTGGTCCAGCCGGGCACCGCGCGCGGAAAGATGAAGATGCGGCTGGCCGGAACCGAGAAGGAATTGTTCCGCGAGAACCAGATACAGGATTTTCGCCGGATCGCGGTTGATGAAGATACCGTGATCGACGTCTGGCTGGTAAAGGGCAGGCCGACCGCCGGGGTCGAAATTGACGTGACCTTCACCGCTGAAGAAATAACGGGATGCGTCGTTCTGCTTCACGACCTGGGCGACAGCAAGGCGTCCTGCCTGGACCTGGCTCACGAGATCGCCGGCCTGGGTTGTTCGGTGCTGCTGATCGATATCAGGATGCACGGGCGCAGCGGCGGCGAGTATGTAACCTGGGGCATCAAGGAGAGTCTGGACGTCAAGCTCATTGTCGACACCATGATGAACGGCGGGGAGATCGAACCGCCGGTCTTCGCGATGGGCCTGTCTGTCGGCGGGCTTATGGCGATACAGTATGCGGCGGCCGATCCGCGATGCAGGGGCGTGCTGGCAGTGGCCCCGCCCAAGGACGTGCATTACGCCGCAAAACGGATGTTCCCGTATCTTACGGACGAGCAGGTGCAGGCGGTGGTGGCAAAGGCGGGGATGATGGCGTCGTTCGATCCGGCCCAGGCCTCGGCTATAAAAGCGGCCGGCAAGCTCGTCTGTCCGTTGTATATCGTGCACGGCACGGCGGACACGTTCATGCCGATGGAATCGTCCAAAGAGATTCTCGCCGCGGCAAAGGGGCCAAAAGAACTCATCGAGGCGAAGTTCGCCGGGCGCAACATGCTCGACACGGAGAATGAGAAATGGCTGGCGCAGCAGTTCGCCCGCATGGCCCAGAAGGCGGGCAAAATCAAACCTTCCGCCGGCCCGGCTACCAGACCGGCCGAAAAGCCCGCCGATAAACCGGCCGGAAATTTCATCGAGTAGAAAAGTGAAAATGGGTACTCCTCGCCAAAACGTGGTGAATGAGATGGCGGCCGGGCGGAAGAACAACTTTGCGTTTGTCGCGTTACAGCCGCCGACAGGAACCGGCAATGAATTGGTTACAAGAGGATTCGTCGGACAGTTCCGGTTTCACCGACCAGTACCGGTATCAGTTTTGCTTCATTGCATGAGTTTTCAGAAGGACAAGGATAACTTGCGGATTTATCGCCACCAAATTAGAGGCCCGCAGGGCCGGCAGATAGTAGCCCCGGGTAAAGCGGAGTCCGCCACCAGGCGGACGAAGCGGAACCCGGGGAAAACCGGCCCATTCAATGAAGTTTCGAATTTCCGATCCCGCCACCGGCAGACTCTGCAAAATTCCTCATCCGTCCCAGCCAATGGTCTACGGCGAAACATTTATCCGTCGTGGGGGAAAAAAACACCCCCATCCGGTTTTGCTGAATCGTCCGGCATAGCTTTGGCGAAGCTGGAAGCTCCGTCAGATAAACCAGTCGTGGTAAAAATGCTCGGATGGGCATCGCTTTTCCCCAGGAAAAATAAATGCCTCGCTGAGAATCGTCGGCCGGGTTGTTCCAATATCCAGTTTCATCTGCCGTGGCGCGAGCAGGATTTTGGAACATGTCGAATGACGCTAAACCCCGGGTTCCGCTTCGTCCGCCTGGCGGCGGACTTGCTGCACCCGGGGCTACTATCTGCCGGCCCTGCGGGCCTTGAAATTGGAGGCGATGAATCCACAAGGTACTCCTGCACTGGCAGAACTATTATCTCACCTTGCGACTGGCTCCGCGAAGGGGCTACTGTCAGACGCCCTGCCGGGATTACAAGATGGACTCGTCCGGCTCAGCATCTGAGCAGTACCCAACCACGTTTTGGGATGAGAACCTGAAAATGCAAATGAGAATAAGGATAGGTTTTCTGATCCTTCTGCCGGCCCTCGCCGCCGGCTGCGGGAACGATTACTTCGCCAACCAGCTTGTCGCCCCCGACGCCGCTATGGGAAGATTGCATTTAATGGCGTTCCCGTCAGACGAGGAAATGGTTCGCAAGGGGACGATAAGCGGTTTCCGCAACATCGCCGTCGGGGACGGCGTGAATCTGAACGTCTGGCTGGTAAACCCGGTCGGGCCGGACGAGGCCGGACAATCGCAGACGGCGCCGGCCGGGGCGAAGGGCGCCGTCGTGGTGCTGCACGGCTGGCTGGACAGCAAGGCCCGATACCTTCCCGTCGCAAGGCAGCTTTCCGGCCTGGGCTACCAGGTCGTGCTGGTCGATTTCCGGGCGCACGGCAGGAGCAGCGGAAAATATATCGGCTGGGGCGCGATTGAGCGGAAGGACGTGAAGGCCGTCATGGACCGCCTGCTGGCCGAGGGAGCGATCCGGACGCCGTTTTACGCCTACGGCACGAGCATGGGTGCGTCTATCGCGATCATGTACGCCGCGGACGACGAGAGGTGCAAGGCCGTCTGCGCGGTCGAGCCGCCCAGGGACATACAGGGCGTGGCCCGGCAGCTCTGGCAGTGGATGCCGCAAAAGCAGCTCGACGAGGTGGTCGCGCGTGCCGGCCAGATCGCCGGGTTCGAGCCGGCCGACGCATCGGCCATTATCGCCGCGGCCCGTCTGGGCAAGCCGCTGCTGCTGGTGCACGGCACGGCCGACACCGTCGTGCCGATCCGCCACAGCCGCGAAATCTGCCAGGCCGCCGCCGGACCAAAGAAACTCATCGAGATTCCCTTCGCCGATCACGCATCTACGCCGTGGGGCCGCGAGCCGTGGCTCGCAAAACAGATGGATGAAATGATCGCCAAAGGATTGTAAAATGCGGCCGCAGACGGATGGGAATGGAGAAACTATATGAAACGGACAAAATGGTTGTTGACGGTTGCGGCGGCGGCCGCGCTGGCTGCCGGCTGTTCGCAGACCGATCATGCCGCGCAGCTTGTCCAGGTCGACAGGGTCCGCAGCACGCAGGCGTATTTCTTTCTGCCCGAGCCGCAGGAGCTGATAAAGCAGGGCAGAATCTCGGCCCACAGGCAGGTGAACTCCGGCGGCGTTACGCTGGATGTCTGGGTCATCAGGGCAAAAGAGCAGGCCGGACCCGCCCGCGCGACCGTTCTGGTCCTGCACTCGTTCAAGGGCAGCAAGGCGGACTTCCCGTTCCTGGGCGTCGGCGAGCGGTTGGCCAAAATGGGATACGACGTCATCCTGCCCGACCTGCGGGCGCACGGACGGAGCACGGGAAAATATTTCACCTACGGCGTCAGGGAGCGGGCCGACCTGTCGGCTGTGCTGGACGAATGCATCGCACAGTGCGGGCTGAACCCAAACGTGTACGTCTTCGGCAGCATGGTCAGCGCGATGGCGGCGATAGAACTGGCCGCGGAGGATAAAAGGTGCAGGGGCGTCATCGTCGATACGCCCGCGATGGATTTCCGCAGTCTGGTCCGGCTGGCCATGCCGCTGGCGCCCGACCAGGATTTTTACGGCGTGATGGCCGAAGCCGCCTCGACCGCCGAATTCGACCCGGCCGCCGCGTCGGCCGTCAACGCCGCCGCAAGACTCACATGCCCCATGCTCGTCATGTTCGGCGTGCTTGACGCATTCAGCATCCCATCGCAGCACGTCCAGTTGGTATATCAGGCCGCCTCCGGACCCAAAAAGCTCGACATGCCCGCCATCCCATTCCTCCAGGACATGCTCCAGAAGGGCCTGCTCATCGAAGACTATATCGCCGCAAAGATCGATGATGTCATCTCCGGCAGAATCCCCGAACTCAACGGCAACGGCCCCACCACGCGGCAGGCCACATGGATTACGGAACCCCCAAAACCTCCGGCGACCCAACGTAATGAACCAGTTCCAGATACAAATATTTCCGAACCTGTTAAACCCCCAGCCACATCCACCGCCACGCCAACCCCGGCAACGCGGATTGGTGAATCGGATAACCCCCCGCCCGCATCCACCGTCCCGGCGATAAGGCCGGCAATTTTTCAACCGATGGTTTTACCCAAAGGACTCTAAGGCACTCTAACAAAACCTCTGAATCTTGCACCAGCAGATCAGAATGCAGCCGATGATGAGGAATGCTTGATGAATATCGTCCCGTTTTTCATAACGCACCCGCAGCCTGCGGCAGAAGAACAGCCAACTGTGCG
>JACRIL010000115.1 GCA_016235825.1 Planctomycetota bacterium | reverse complement strand
CTCTTTACAGTAGCATGGACGTCTCGTCCATGAGTATCAGGGGCGTCTCGCCCCTGAAATGCCCAGAAAACAGCAAAATCCACGGCCAAGATGGCCGTGATACTCATGGGCAAGATGCCCATGCTACTTTTTCAACGGGCTGCCAGGGCAGTCAGCCAAGTCCTCCGCCCCGGCAAGTCAGCCGGAATGATCCGCCATAATACGCCGGACGGCAGCAGACTTTTCGGCATCGGACAGCGGCAGCCGGTCGATTATCGCCAAAGTACATTCAATCGTCCGACTTCCATTCCTTGCCATCGCGGACGAAGACGGCCCATGAGTTGGCATCAAAGATCACGACGGACCGGTCGCCCCGTTCCACCACGCGGGTAATTGTTTCGATGGAATTCTTCATATCCGTGCCGGACTGCGTAATCATCTCCTGGAATTGAGGATTGGAAAGAAATGCCTCATGTTTGCGGTTGGCGTTTTCAGTAGACAGGGACGCGAGGGCCGCGAAGTCTTTCTTTTCGAGTGCCTCGCCTTTTCTGAATATCAACCTGGCCTGCGGGCTGTTTAGGGCATCCCTGCCTTTGAGGTCCGCGGTAACGGCCGACTCGTTGACTATTTCGGCCTTGAATGTTGCCGAAAAGGCCAGATCGGGGATATTGGTAAAGACCGATTTGCCGTCTCCGCCATATTCTATCGTGCCGCTGGCGGCGCTGCCTGTCATCGCGAAATCCCGGATCGTATCTTTCCTGCTGGAGGTGATCATGAACGTTTCTAATGACTGGGGCGGTTCCGGCTTGTTGAGCAGGACAATCCTGATCTCTCCCAGGTCATCGGGATTCACCTTGAGAAGCAGTCCGCGGAGCCGGCCCGCCTTTGCTATCACCTCGGCCGGAATATCGAAAACGATTCCAACCAGGGCGTCCGGGGGCGGCGGGACGTCGCACAGCAGGATGCGAAGCTCGGTCGGGAAATCGAGCAGCCCTTCGGCGTTGTCGTGCAGATGAGCCATGGCGTTGGAAAGCGGGATGTCTTTCCCGTTCAAAATCAGCATGTTGGGCATGAGCATGGTTTCTCCTTGCGTAATAAGTATGTTTCATTTTCGAATAACGCGAATAAAAAGCCCCGCAAACGATTTTACGGGGCTTTTTCGTGCCAACTCATGCTGTGCGGCTGTCGGGCCGAGTTATTTATCCAGGACAATAACGCCCCAGGTCGAGGGCGAGGCATAGCCGGCGTCGGCGTCCTTGTCAGAGAAGAACTGTTCGGCTGCTTTGCCGGCCTTGTCGAGCGCGAAGTTGAAGCCGAGCTTCGTGCCTTCTTCCAGTTTGGCCGGTTTAAGCACTTTGGCCGGGATGGAGAATTCCAGCACGTAGCCTTCCTTCGTCTTTTTCCACGAGCATTTCAGGTCCGCGGCCTGGTCGCGATCTGCGCCCCATGCGACGACGATCGTGCCGTCCCCGCCATCGCCATCTTGCGTCGGGGCGAAGGCGTACTGAGCGGCGTTTTCCGTGTCGCCTTTGCCGGCGGCGCGGGCGCAGTCCTTCTCGATGAATACCTCGATGGCGTCCCCGGCCCACGGGTTTTGAGCGTCGACCTTGATTTCATCGGTCTTGACGGTCAGCGCGCCAAACAGCCCGTCTTTTGTCCATGCCAGTTTCAGCGAGCCGGCGTCCTTCTTTGCAAAGGGCAGCGGCAGCGGCTTGACGTCGTTCCATTCCTTCAGATCGCCGTCGACTGTCGCTTCCTTGATCTGGGAGACTTTCACCGGGTTGTCCTTCGAGCCCAGTTTCTTTTCGCCGGCCGGCGCGCTGGCGGCGGGCTGCGAGTCCGCGGGTTTTGGCTGCGGGGCTGCCTGATCCTGTGCGTATCCGATCATCACTGCCGCACCCGCGAGCACCATTGAAGCTGTAATCAATCTGAACATGCGAATCTCCTTCTGTCAGTTAAGGCTAATCCGCGAACCACCGCAGTTCGCGGCAATGCCTGCAACCTGTTATTGATCTTCGTCCAGCCAAAGTAACAAAATTATCGTCCAAGCCGTCAATACATGGCAACTCGCTTGTGGCGAGTTACATTGACAATACGAAGAACAATAATAAGGCATTTTGGGCGGCACATAGTATTGCAGTGTTCTGGCAATGTCAAGGAAGATCACTCCTGGACATGAACCGGGAGGCAACCGCAAACAAGAGATATTCCCTGCCGGAACTGGATCCGGCGATGCACATCTAAATCATGACAGTACAGGACGGATGCTGTTCCGCCGCACGGCCGCGGGCGAAGGCCTTGAGGTTCAGGTCGGCGTATTTTTTGGGGACGTGCTTTTTCACCGCGGCCTGCCAGAAGGCATCCGCGATTTCGAGATGCCGCGAAAGGGCGCCCAGCAGGACGATGTTGGACGTGCGAATATTGCCCAGTTCGCGTGCGATGCTTGTGGCCGGCACTTTTTCGACGCTGGCGTATTCGGCGAGGCGGCTTTCGATGTTTTCGGGGCACTTTGCCGCGCCGCTTACCACGGAGGCCGGAAGGGAGCGGAAATCGTTCACAAGTATCATGCCGCCCGGTTTGGCCACGTGGGCGTTGCGGAGCGCCTCGATCTCCTCCAGGGCAAGGATGAAATCCGCCTGGCCGTCCATGATGACGGGCGAATGCACCTTCGTTCCCCATCGGACGTGGCTGATGACGCTGCCGCCGCGCTGGGAAAGGCCGTGGATCTCCGATTTTTTCACGTCATGGCCCGACTCGAACGCGGCCTCGGCCAGGATGTCCGACAGAAGTATGATTCCCTGCCCGCCGATGCCGACGACAAGGACGTTTACGGTTTTGCCATCAGTCATTTTCCGCACCTCCCGGACGAATGGCCCCGATAGGGCACACCTTCGCGCAGATGCCGCAGCCGTCGCAGAGATATTCAAGTATCATGATCCTGTCTCCTTCGACAGTAAGGGCCGGGCACCCCAGCTTGAGGCACGCGCGGCAGGACTTGCATTTCTTGCCGACGGCAAGCGGAACGCCGCGCCTGGTTTTATCCACCATGACGCAACGTTCCTTCACGACGAGCACGGACGGCTCCGGGCGATCCACCTCTTCCCGCAGGCATTTTTCCAGGGCGTCCAGATCATAACCGTCGATCTCGAATACCCGGCTGACGCCCAGCGCCCGTGCGACCTGCGCGATGTCCAGCCGCGGGGCGTTCGTCCCGCCGGCGTCTTTGCCGGTGGCGGGGCTGGGCTGATGGCCTGTCATGGCCGTGATGCGGTTATCGAGAATTATGACTGTGGAATTTCCCCCGTTGCAGACGAGGTTCGCCAGGTTGGTCATGCCCGAATGGAAGAAAGTCGAATCGCCTATCACGGCGACCGATTTTTCCGGCGGCTGAATCACCTTGCGGAAGCCGTGGTCCATGCCGATTGACGCGCCCATGCATATCAGCGTGTCCATGGCGTTGTAGGGCGGCAGGGCGGCCAGGCCGTAACAGCCGATATCCCCGTTGACGATCAGCTTGTGCTTGGCGAGCAGATGGAATATTCCGCGATGGCCGCAGCCGGGGCAGAACTGAGGCGGGCGTTTGGGCACGTCGTCGGCGGGGCCTTTCTGCGGCGACTTGACGTGCAGAATGCGGCGTCGCAGGGCCTCGGCCGGCAGCTCCCCGAAACGCAGCAGTAGCTCCTTGCACTCGACCGGGATGCCCAGCGCGAGAATCTCATCCTCGAGGAACGGCCTGTTTTCCTCCACGACATAGAGGTACCTGACCTGCGAGGCGAAGTTGCGGATGATCTGCCTTGGCACGGGATATGTCAGGCCGATCTTGAGGACGGAAAATTCCGGCAGGGCCTCGCGGACGTTCTGGTAGCTCAGGCCGCTCGTTATGACGCCGTATTCGAGGGATCGCATCTCGATGCGATTGAGTTCCGACGTGTTGGACAGGGCCTCAAGGCGGGTCTGGCGCTTCTCGACCTCGAAATGCCGCGTGTAAGCGTGCGATGGCACCATCGTGTATTTGTCGGAATTCTTCCGGTACGGCCGGCGGGGCGTTTCCGCCCGCTCGCCGACCTCGACGACGCAGGCGGTGTGGCAGACCCGCGTAGTCATGCGGACGAAAACCGGCGTGTCGTACCCCTCGCTTATCTCGAAGGCCTCCCTGACCATATCGAGGGCCTCCTGGGCGTCGGAGGGCTCGAGCATGGGCACCTGGGCGAACTTGGCGTAGTAGCGGTTGTCCTGCTCGTTCTGCGACGAGTGGAGGCCCGGCTCATCGGCGGTGATAATAACGAGACCGGCGTTGATCCCGGAGTAAACGAGGCTGAAGAGCGGATCGGCCGCGACGTTGACTCCGACCTGCTTCATGGATGCTATGGTCCTCGCGCCGGCGAAGGCCGACCCGATGGCCACTTCCAGCGCCACCTTCTCGTTCACCGACCACTCGACGTTGACCTCCGGATAGGCGGACATGTACTCGGTTATCTCGGTGGCGGGCGTGCCGGGATAGGACGTGGAGACCTTGACGCCGGCCTCCCACGCGCCGCGGGCCACCGCCTCGTTGCCCATCATCAACTGGCGTTCAGCCATTGCGGTTCTCCTGTGTCATCAAGATTCCCAGCGCGATGGTGTTCAGCTTTGTTTCCACGGTGTCCGCCCGCGACAGAAATGCCGCCGGCCGCGTCGTGCCGGCCACCACCCCGCCGAACCGGCAATCGGAGGAATACATGATTCCCTTGCAGAAGATGTTCCCGACGAGCACGGAAGGCACGATGAGCACGTCAGCCTGTCCGGCGACGGGGCCGGAAACGCCCTTTGCCCTGGCGGCCTCGACGCTCATCGCGTTATCGACCGCAAGCGGACCCTGAATGACGCAGCCGGGAATATCCATCCGCGCCAATTTCTCGGCGTCGAGCGTTTCGGGCATTTTTGGGTTGGGCTTCTCGACGGCGGCAAGGATCGCGACCTTCGCCGGGATCATGCCGAGCCTGCCGGCCAGAGGAATCGCGTTGCGGATAATCTCGACCTTGTCTTCGAGCGTCGGGGCAAGGCATATCCCGCTGTCCGTTACCAGGATCAGCCTGCCGCGGACTTCCAGCACGGCGATGTGGCTGACGAGTTTTTCGCTCCGCAGGCCGTCCTGTTTGTCCAGTATGGCGCCCATGAATGTCTTTGTCTCGACGCCGCCCTTTAGCAGCAGGTCCGCATCGCCCGCGCGGACCGCCGCTACTGCCGATTCAGTCTGATCGTAAGCCTTGCAGTCGGCAAGCCCGGTTTCCCGCGCGATGGCGACGGCCTTTTGCAGATTCCCGTCGGACGGCCCGGCAATGGCAACACGCCTGCCGCCGGCTCTTTTCGCCTGCGAGATTATGTCGTCAAAATTCTTCATTATTCGCTTTCGCCGCTCGGATATATCTTTGGGCGTTCCAAACCCGACAAAACCCTTGCCGCGCCGTCGCGGAGCGCTTCCATCTCGCGTTCGCCGGGCATAACCCGCACGGGTCCGAGGAATCCGACCCTGGCGGCAATCCAATCCGTCAGCATCTTCGCGTTTGCCAGCCCGCCGGTCAACAGTATGCCGTCCACCCGGCCGGCGACCGCCGCGGCAAGGGCGCAAATGTGCTTTGCGATCGAATACGCCATCGCCTCGAAGACCAGGCGGGCGGCCGCGTCGCCGTTTTCGATCCGGCGGACAACTTCCCTGGCGTCGTCGGTCCCCAGATGGCTGAACAGGCCGGCCTTGTGTGTGAGAATGCCGCGAATCTCGTGGAAGTTCCGCCCGCTCTCCAGGACGAAACGCGCCAGGTCGTCGGTGCGAAGGCCTCCGCTGCGATGGGGCGAGAAAGGCCCTTCACCGTTTGCGTCCACGGAGTCGATCATTCTGCCGCCGCTGTGAACCGAGATCGAGCACCCGCCGCCCAGGTGCGCGACGATGAGATTGAGCTGTTCGTAAGGTTTGCCCGTCTCGCCGGCGAACAGTCGGGCCGCCGCCTTCATGTTGAGGGCGTGTGTCAGCGGCTTGCGGTGCAATTCCCGCAGGCCGCTTATCCGAGAAATGGCGTCGAATTCGTCGGTCGAGATCGGATCGACCACGAAAGCCGTGGTGCCGGCCTGGCGGGCGAGCGTGTCGGCGATGATGCACGCGATTTTGCTGACGTGCTCGACGAACCTGTCGCTCCGCGCGTCGTCGAGCATCGCGGCGTTGACGCGATATGTTCCTCCCGGCACCGGCCGCAGCGGCCCGCCGCGGGCTGCGACGGCGTCGAATTTGGCGGCATCCGGGCCCAGGCCGGCCAGAAAATCCAAAACGTGCTTCGTCCGCATCAGAACCTGCCCGATCGCCGTCCCGCACGCCGCCAGTTCCTCCCGCGAACATTCCAGGTGCCGCTCGGCGAGACGTTCCTGCCCGCGAAATACGGCCGTCCGCGTGGACGTGGAACCAGGGTTTATCACGAGAATAACGGGATTCCGAAGATTTTCAGTCAATTGACGCCCCTTATCATATCGGAAACTCATGCCATTGGTCGGGATTCCATCAAGTATCTTCATGGCCTGTGGTTGTCAAGCCATTTCGATTCGGACATTACCTGGCCGTTGGTTCAGGAAGACGGGTGCATCGAAAATAGTGGTCTGAAAATTGCTTCTGGGGATAAACAAGGATTCTTATTTCGCCCTTTCAGGGCTTGGAGATTAAAAAATCGCCGATTCCCAGGGCGTTGCCCTGGGCTGTCATATTTTGCCCCTTCGGGGCGTAACAGCTATCAGTCGGCCATCATGCGATGGATTGCCGAATTTTAAATGGCGGTCAAATCGTGCAGCCCCAACGGGGCGCAATATGAAAGCCTGGGGCAACGCCCCAGGAAACCGGCACACCCAAACATTCAAGCCCTGAAGGGGCGGAATAAAACGGTTAAATACTGCAACCATATTTGGACCGGCCAGCGGCGAACTGAACGCCACTATTTTCCGATGCACCCCAGAAAACATGTCTCCGGAAATAGAGTTTCCTGCCTGCCGGGAATCGCTTACAATCCGGTGATTCACGAGACTAAGGAGGTGTCAGCCATGAAGACAATCGCGTTGTGCGGACTGGCCGTGCTGCTGTCGGCCGGGTGCAACCCGGAACTCGACCAGTATAACCAGATCGACATGGGCAAACCCCTGGCCAGCCGCGGAGTGCTGACGTCGACCACAACCGCGCCAGAGATAGATGGAAAATCTTATTCATGTTTTCAGTATTTCCTTTGGCCGTTGCCGTCGATCATGGCCAACAAGAGTATGGGGGTGCTGGCGGACAAGGCTGGGAATGTCGTTGCCAAACAATATATTAATTGTGCGCGTGAACACTTTTTGATTACACAGCTTGGTTTCTACGATCGGCGGCTGGAGGTCCAGGTGCCGCCGGAATATTTTCGCGAGACGCCGGCGACATGGAGAAATGAGCCATCTGGATATGACGCCTTCCGGAAATTGAAAGATGTTTTTCGGGGCCTGTCGGATGGATTGCATGACGACGAACGCAGATGCGGCATTTCCCGACATGATGCCGCCACTGAATATGTTGATGTCCTTTGGATTCCTGTCAATCCTAAACGCTTGAGGATCGGCGTGCTGGAACGGATAACGGAAAAAGATTCAACTCCTCTAATTGATTTTAACAAAGACCTCGACCTGGACGGTATCGATGCGGCGAAGGTTGATGAACTGAATGCCGTGTTCAAGCTGTTGCGCGAAGGGCAAAGGATCTTCCTGAAGGCGGAAATACACACGAATCGCGAGGACAGGTACTTGGCTGGATACATAGCGAAGATATGCGGGCAATTCGATTTTAAACCTTCGCCTCAATGTCAGCGGGACCTGGAACTGTTTCAAACATTGCCGATTATATCCGCGTTTAATTTCATACAGATTATGGTTATTTCCGGAAATATGAGGTGGCCGGATTCGTTTGAAAATCATCCCGATGATCTCAAAGGTCTTACGCAGGACGGGTTCGAGAGAGTTATCGACTTCGGCCACGGAGGCATAGGTATTTTGCAGAATCTGGGCGGGCGAAGGATCCGGATCGAATATCGTTTCTGCCATTTTTACGATCCGTTTTTTCTGCTGATATACAGTGGCGGTCCGATTAGAACCGAGAAGACGACGGTCAACAGGGTCGGCGACTGAGTTGCGTGTCGATCAGGGTTTATTTCGCCCTTTCAGGGCTTATTTTTTTGGGGTGGCCGGTTTCCTGGGGCGTTGCCCCAGGCTTTCATATTAAGCCCCTTTGGGGCTGCACGATTTTGCCGACATCGGAAAAATTGGCAATTCAAGGCATGAGGAGTGGCCGGTAGCTGGTTCGCCACTATGGGGCTGAACGATTTGGCCGGCATTTGAAAATTGGCAAGCAAAGGACACAAAGAGCCGAAAAATTGTTGTTACGCCCTGAAAGGGCAAAATATGACAGCCCAGGGCATCGCCCTGGGAAAATGGCGAAATTTACCGTAAAGCCCTGAAAGGGCGTAATAAATGGTTGGAATTTGCCATCAAGGTGGTAAAAATGGCCGTTGCAGAGTTGTAGCATTAGAAGCATGAATACCTTCGTAGTGGGAAACCGACTTTTTTTTAAAAGGTGTTGCATGAAAAAAATGATGAATTTAAATAGGGCGGTTGGGTCGAACAATCACGTCATAATGCTGCACGGCAGGTGGCGCATGCAATCTTCCGCGCATGTTCGCCATGCGGGCCAGAAGATTTCCGCAGTCGCGTACTGTAATTTGAAAGGGTGGCAGGCGGCTGGCGTGCCCGGCACGGTGCTGGCGAACCTGATCAAAAACGGCGTCTATAAGGATCCGTACTTCGGCAAAAACCTTCTGGAAATTCCGCGCGAGCCGTTTCTGTGCAGTTGGTGGTACCGCACGGAATTCCGCCTGCCGAAAGGGCCAAAGCGGTTCGTCCGGCTTTTTCTTGACGGCGTGAATTACCGGGCCGCGATATGGCTCAACGGCCGGAGAGTCGCCGGCGAGGACGCCGTCTTTGGCGTGTTCCGGCGGTTCGAGTTTGACGTAACGGAGTTCGTCAATTGGCAAGGCCGCAATGCTCTTGCCATCGAGGTCTTTCCGCCCAAACCGGAAGACTACGCCATGGGTTTTGTCGACTGGAATCCCGCGCCGCCGGACCGGAACATGGGTTTGTGGCGGCAGGCGGGCCTGAGGCTCACCGGCCCGGTCAGGATCGGCAATCCGTGCGTTACGACCGAGCTTGACCTGCCGGGCATGAAGACCGCCGACCTTCGCATTGCCGCCGACCTGACGAACTGCGGCGAGGCGCCGGTCAGCGGCGAACTGGTCGCCACGGTCGAAGACATTGTCGTCAGGCAAACGCTGACGCTTGCGGCCGGCGAAAGCTGGACGGCGGCGTTTGACGTTAAACATTTTCCCGAATTGAGGCTTAAAAACCCCCGCGTCTGGTGGCCGCACACTCTGGGCGAGCCGAACCTCTACCAGCTTGACCTGAAGTTTCTAGTCAAAGGCAAATCTTCGGACCGGTCGTCGGTTACCTTCGGCGTGCGTGAGATAAAAGAATATTTTAACGAGCAGGGCCTCAAAGGCCTGAAGGTCAACGGCGAGCCGCTCATGCTTCGCGGGGCCGGCTGGACCGACGACATGATGCTCGCCGACACGCCCGAAAAAATCGAGCACCAGATACAATATGCCCGGCATATACGGCTCAACTGCATCCGGTTCGAGGGTTTCTGGGGCTCCACGCCGCTGGTTTACGATCTTTGCGACCGCTACGGCCTGCTCTTCGTCGCCGGGTGGAGTTGCGAATGGGAGTGGGAATGGTACATCCGCGGCCCGGTCCGCCAGAACAACACGCATATCATGACGGCCGAAGGCGAGGACCTGATCTGCAAATACCTGGAGTCGCAGGTCCGGCAGTTGCGCAACCACGCGGGCCTGTCGGGGTGGCTGATCGGCAGCGACCTGCTTTGGGAACCGCAGATGGAGCGCCGCCAGCGCGAGATTCTGGACCGGCTCGACAAAGGCCGCGTCATTTTCACGCACATCGAACGCACGGAAAGCCCCGTCTCCGGGCCGTCGGGCATCAGTTCCGCGGGGCCTTACCAGTTTGTCCCGCCGGTCTTCTGGTATTCCGGCAAGGCAGAGGGGATAAATTTTGAGGCCTGCCCGGGCGCCGAGCCGCCGCCTCTGGAAAGCATGCGGCGGATGATCCCGGCCGAGCACCTTTGGCCGATGGATGCGCACTGGGATTTCCATTGCTCACGAAACACCGAAGAATATCACAATTACCAGAATCTGGACTTTTTCTGCAAGGCCCTCAAGTTGCGATACTCATACTGGAATTCGCCCGAGGATTTCCTGCGCCGGGCGCAAATCATGAATTATGAGCTGATGCGGTCGATGTTCGAGGCCTACGCCGTCAACCGGCCGCGGGCGACGGGCATTATCCAGTGGATGTTCAACGGCGCCTGGCCGAAGCTGTACTGGCAGCTTTTCGATCACTACCTGATGCCGAACGGGGCTTTTTACGCAGTCAGAAAAGCCAACGAGCCGCTGCATCTGGCGTATAACTACAAGGAAAATGCGGTGTACGCCGTCAACGAGCATCGCCGCGCCGTCGCCGGACTGGCCGCCGAAATCCGCCTGCTCACCACGGAACTGAAGGTCTGCCACGAGGCCGCCGTTCCGTTTTCCGTCCCGGCCAACGCATCTGCCCGTATCCATTCGCTGCCGGCAGCCGAAGGCCTGACCGAGACATATTTCCTCGACCTGAGGTTGAGGAAGGACGGAAAATCCGTCAGCGACAATCTCTACTGGCTCTCGACCAAACCGGATACGTTGAGCACGCCCGAGGAAGTCGGAGCGATGGTCTGGCGATGCAATAAGAGCAAGGATTTCGCCAACCTCGTCGGACTCCGTAGAATCCCTCCGACAACCTTGACCGTAAAGGCCGCGTCCTGCCGCGACGGCGACATGATCGAGACGACGGTTGATCTGAAAAACACAGGCGGACAAATCGCCTTCTTCCTCGAACTGATGCTGGTGGGCGACCGCAGCGGCATGTCGTTCCTGCCGGTCTTCTGGGACGACAACTACGTCTCGCTTTTCCCCGGCGAATCCCGCACGTTGAAGGCTCGATTCCCGGCCGGGCTGCTCAAAGGCCAAAGGCCGCTGCTGCGGGCCGACGGGATAAATATTGCGCCGACATCAATCGCCGCGCCAATATGACCGTCGCCGAATTGTAACTGCCAATAAAGCAGATGCGGCGTAAAAACCGGCATAATACGGCAGATTTTCGGCCTCTTAAACATTCAGCGATATTAGCTTAACCTATTGCGGTAAAATCTGTTACGGTCATTGGCACCGCACTTGCAAAATAAAAGTTGCGGATGCATTTTGTCCACAGGCCGGGGATCGGCCGATGGGTGGCCGATCAGCGGAAACTACGGAAAGAAGCCGCGATGCTGGTTGACCAAGGACATAAGAAAGGCCCGCTGGGGCTGGTGGTTACGGGCGAGGCGGAGAGCTGGCTGCCGGCCCTTGAGATGATCGTCGGCCCGCAGTGGCTGATGGCCTACACCGCCGGCGACTCGCGGGAACTGCTTGGCGCGATCGAGTCGGGCCAGGCGGACGCCGTCGTCCTGGACGACGGGTCGCAGGGCGAACTTGACGTCCTTCAGATGCTCAGGATGATCCGGCGGCTCAACGACATGCTGCCTGTGGTCATTGTTACGGTGCATCGCGACCGCCGCTGGCTGGAAGACGCCCTGCGGCTGGCCGCTTTCAGCGTGGTGAACAAGCCGCTGGAACTGGAGGAACTCCTCCGGCAGATACAGCGGATAATGCTTCGGCTCGACAGGATGCTACGAGGCGACGAATTTTAGTCGCATGGGCGTTTCGCCCGTGAAAAATATGTAGTTTTTCTTCATCCGGGTTTGATGGATTAAAAGGTTTTTATTTCGCCCCTTCAGGGCTTTACGGTTATTGGGGCGATTTTCCTGGGGCGTTGCCCCAGGCTGTAATATTACGCCCCTTTGGGGCTGCACGAGTCGCCCGATATTTATAAATTCGGCGATTCAATGTGTGAAGTGCGGACTGATGATATTACGCCCTGAAAGGGCAAAATAAGATAGCCCAGGGCAACGCCCTGGGAAATGGTGATACACAAAAATCGTCAAGCCCTGAAGGGGCGAAATAAAGTGTTCAGTTTTGGCTGTCAGACTGCTAAAACGATTTTCGTAGCGTTGAAGCATTAACAGATAAAAAATAGAAGGAGTTACAGATGAGCAAGGCGAAGAAGGAAGCCGCAAAGAGTGAAGCAAAGGGCGAGTGCACATGCCCCAGGCCGAACATCAGGCCGCTGAACGACAAGGTGCTGATCAAACGCCTTGAGGCCGAGGAAAAGACCAAGGGCGGCATCATCCTGCCCGACGCGGCCAAGGAAAAGCCCCAAAAGGGAACCGTGCTGGCGGTTGGAGACGGCAAACTCCTCAAGGACGGCAAGCGGGCGAAACTTCAGGTTTCAATCGGCGACAAGGTCCTGTTCGCCAGCTACGCCGGCACAGAGATCAAGATCGACGGCCAGGAATACATGCTCATGGATGAGGGCGACGTCCTGGCGATCCTGGACTGAACGTTTAAAACAGGCAGTCAAACCAAAAGGCAATTGACAGGAGATTCCGGAAAATGGCCAAGAAAAAAATTGCATATGATTCTGAGGCACGAGAGTCCATCCGGCGGGGCATAAAGCAGCTCGCCCGCGCGGTGAAGGTAACGCTGGGACCGACCGGCAGGGTCGTGGTGATCGAGAAATCGTTCGGCGCTCCGCTTGTAACCAAAGACGGCGTAACCGTCGCCAAGGAGATCGAGCTGGAAGACCCCCACGAGAACATGGGCGCCCAGATGGTCAAGGAGGTAGCCAGCAAGACGTCCAACACGGCCGGCGACGGCACGACCACGGCGACCATATACGCCGAGGCGATCTTCGAGGAAGGGCTAAAGAACGTGGCCGCCGGCGCAAAGGCGATGCAGCTCAAACGGGGCATCGACAAGGCCGTCGAGTCGATTGTCGATGAACTCAAGAAGATGTCCAAGCCCATCAAGTCGTCGAAGGAAATCGCCCAGGTCGGCACCTGCGCGGCCAACCAGGACGTCGAGATCGGCCAGAAGATCGCCGACGCCATGGACAAGGTCGGCAAGGACGGCGTGATTACCGTCGAAGAAGGCAAGGGGATGGAGACGGAAGTGGACGTTGTCGAGGGCATGCAGTTCGACAAGGGCTACATCTCGCCGCACTTCGTCAACAAGCTTGAGACGATGGAAGCCGACATCGAAAAACCGTACATCCTGATCTACGAGAAAAAACTCTCGACCATCAAGGAACTGATCCCGATGCTCGAGCAGATTTCCAATTCCGGCAGGCCGCTGCTGATTATCGCCGAAGAGGTCGAGGGCGAGGCCCTGGCGACTCTGGTGGTCAACAAGCTCCGCGGCACGCTTCAGTGCTGCGCGGTCAAGGCCCCTGGCTTCGGCGACCGCCGCAAGGACATGCTCCGCGACATATCCGTCCTCACGGGCGGCAAGGCCATCATGGAAGACATGGGCATCAGCCTGGAGAGCATAGGCCTGGCCGACCTGGGCACCGCAAAGCGGGTCCGCATCGACAAGGAAAACACCACGATCATCGAGGGCGGCGGGTCCACTGCCGATGTAAAGGGCCGGATCGACCAGATCAAGCGCGAGATCGAGACCACCACCAGCGATTACGACCGCGAGAAGCTCGAAGAGCGGCTTGCAAAGCTGTCGGGCGGCGTGGCGCAGATCAACGTCGGGGCGGCCACCGAGGTCGAGATGAAGGAAAAGAAGGCCCGCGTCGAGGACGCCCTGCACGCATGCCGTGCGGCCGTCGAGGAAGGCATCCTGCCGGGCGGCGGCGTGGCCGTCCTGCGGGCGCTCAAGGCCCTGGACAAGGTCAAGACCGACACCGACGACGAGAAGACCGGCGTGGACATCGTCCGCCGGGCGCTCGTCGCCCCGATCAAGCAGATCGCCGAGAACTCCGGCCTGGACGGCAGCATCGTCGCCGCCAAGGTCATGGAATCCAACGATCCGGCCTTCGGCTACGACGCTCTGGCCGACAAGTATTGCGATCTCGTCAAGGCCGGCGTTATCGTGCCGACCAAGGTCGAGCGGAGCGCCCTTCAGAACGCATCCAGCGTGGCCGGCCTGCTGCTGACCACAGACGCCATCGTCTCGGACCTGCCGGAAAAGAAGAAGAAAGGCGCCGGCATGCCCCAGGGCGGCATGGATGAGGACATGTACTAAACCCGTAAATACAAATCTCAAATCTGAGATTTCAAATCGGGCTCGACCCATCAAAGGTCGGGCTCGTTTTTTTGACAAACAGCCCCGCCGAAAACCTTCAAAAATATGAGATTTGAAATTTCATATTGCAGATAGCGCAACTTGTTGCGAGACGGTTTTCCTGATATCATGACTGTCACAAATTCAAAGAGAGACCTCAAATGAAAAAGACACTGGTTGTTCTGGCGTTTGGTTCGCTTCTGGCCGCATACGGCTGCCCGACGGATGTCTACGAAATTCAGATGGAACCCAAGGACCGGCAGATTGAACGGGTTACATATTTCCATCCGGCCGGTCAGCAACAATCCTCCGACACGCAGCCTTCGACCAAGCCGATAACTTCCGGCCTGTTTGCCGGCCGGCTTCCCGATGACGTCAAGGACGGCTACGGCCAGTACGCCACTTACAAGACGGACATGGGGACCGCCTGCATCTACATCGAACGATTCCGCGGCAGCGACGACATCGTCGGCCTGATCGAAATCCGCCTCAAGGCCTGCGACCTGCTGGCCGACATGACCATCAAATGGGCAGAGGATGAATTCGCAAAGAACAAGGCGGCGGAAAAACTGATGAAATATGCAAAGGGGCCGTTCAGGGCCGACCTTAAAAACATCTGCATGTATCTGTGGCTGGGTAATGCGATGACTTTTGTCGCCACGACTCAAGGCGCCAATGAGGACAATAAAGTCTCAGGCCCCGAAATTTTTGCCAGGCTGATGCTTTACCTGGTCGAACGTGGTTATTGCACTCAGAAAGATATCCCCTCAATATTTTCCGAAAACAATGAGGAATCAATTGCCAGACTGATCCTTATTAACAAGGCCGGCCTGGACAAGGATGAAGCGCAGGCTGTCGCCAGTCTGGAAATTTATCAAGACGGAATGGAAAAGCTGTTTGCAGTTGGCCAGAACAAATTCGCCGAAAGGCTGTCGGACATAATCAAACAGGCGAAACTGGAAATATCCGAGAAAGACTCCCATGAAGAGCGGGTGAAGATTCTATATGCGATAACGGTGCTGGGCAGTTACGTCGCTCTGGCCGTTGGGGAACCTAAAGTCAGGTGCAGCCTCAAGACGGCGACTCAGCCGTTGGAATCAAACGGTCTGTATGAAAAAGAAGAAAATGCCGTGAAATGGAAGTTGAGGTTCCCCCAGATGAAAAACCAGTTGTCCGCTGTCGCTTATGCAACATGGGCGCAGGCGGACGAAAAATTCCAGAAGGAGCATTTTGGATCGGTGCTGCTGGCCGGTTGGAATCTTTTCAGTTACTGCATGTGGGAAAACTCGCTGGATGGCCAGAAACTCAAGGTCTGGCAGGAGACTATCCGGAACCTGAAGGCAGACGCCGCCCCACTGGAGCCGCTGGGCAAGATGCGGGGCGAATATAAAGGCGCCGATATCATTCTCGATGCAGCCGGCGTGGGGAAAAAAATGGAATAATAGGCAGTTACAAAAGTGGCATGGGCATCTTGCCCATGAGTATCACGGCCGTCCCGGCCGTGGCTTTTGTTTTTTCTGGCATTCCAGGGGCGAGACGCCCCTGGAACACACGGACGAGCTTGTCCGGCGTAGCTTCAGCGAAGCCGGAACGCCCGTGCTACTGTGGTACGACTTTTTCAGCGGGTAGACAGCGACTGACTGCAAAAGGAACATTCAAATGCAACAGATGGAAGGTTACGATGTGGTGGTGGTTGGCGGGGGGCCGGGCGGGTTCGGGGCGGCGGTTTCGGCCGCGCGGGCCGGGGCAAAGACGCTGCTGATAGAGCGCGAAGGTTTCATGGGCGGCGGGGCGACGGTGATGATGGTCAATCCGTTCATGCCGTGCATCACGTCCGAAAACGCGGATAAAAAGAGATTCATGGTCAACGCCGGCATATTCGCCGAGGTCGCCGCCCGGCTGGAGAAATGCAAGGCGGGCGGGCTGGATACTAAAGGCGGGTGCGTCCGCTTCGACGACGAGGCTCTCAAGCTGATCCTGGACGAGATGGCGGCCGAGGCCGGCGTTACCGTGCTTTTCCACGCGGCCCTTTACGACGTGCAGACCTCGCAGGGCAAGGTGCAGGCGATTTACCTCGCTCACAATTCCGGGCCTATAGCTGTCGGCGGAAAGGTTTTCATTGATTCAACCGGCGATGCGCTGCTTTCAGCCAGGGCCGGGGCGCAGTTCCAGTTCGGCGACGAGGCGGGCAAGGTCATGCCCATGACGCTCTTCTTTGTGATCGGCGGGGCCGATTTGCCAAAAATTCCCTGGGGCGAGTTGCGCAAACTCTGCGCCGAAGGCGGCAAGGACAATCCGCCGCTCGTCAACACCAATCTGAGCTGCACGAGCATCGGGCCAAGCGGGATGATCTACATCAACGCGATCCGCATCCCTGGCAACACGCTGGATGCCTTCGATCTGAGCCGGGCCGAGGCCGAAGGGCGCAGGCGGGTCGAGAATTACGTGGCCTGGCTCAAGGCCCGCGTGGCCGGCTTTGAGAATTGCTACCTGGTAAAGACCGCCTGCCACATCGGCGTCCGCGAGAGCCGCCGGGTGGTTGGCGACTACACGCTGACCGGCCAGGACTTCGACCGCTGCGCGAAATTCGACGACGGAATCGCCTGCTGCTCGTATCCCGTCGATATCCATCAGCAGGAGCAGGGCAAGGTGAGGATCGAGCACCTTCCTCCGGGTGAATATTACCAGATTCCATATCGCTGCCTGACGCCCAAGGGGCTGACCAATCTGCTGGTCGCCTCGCGGAGCATCTCGTGCGACGTGCGGATGCACTCGAGCCTGCGCGTGATGCCGCCGGTGATGAATATCGGCGAGGCGGCAGGGCTTGCCGCCGCCATGAGCCTGCCTGCCAGCGACGTACGCGCGATCGATGTGAAAGGCTTGCGAGACCGGCTGAGAAAAAGCGGCGCAGCCATCGAACCCCTGCCGATGAAAGTATGATGTTGATTCTAGGGAAAAAACATGAATAAGAGAGGCATAACGCTCGTCGAACTGCTGGCAATTGTTGCGATTGCCAGTATTGTTATTGTTCTCGTGGGTACGTTCACTATCAAATCTCGCCAAAACAGCAAAAAGAAAGCCTGCCAATCCAACCTTAGCTCCATCGCAAAGAGTTTGAAACTTTATGGCGGCGAGTTCAACGACAGTTACCCATGGATATGTTCCGATTCCGACTATTCTTGTGCATATAATTTTAGATCAAACATGCAAGGGCTGGTTCCATCCGCTAAATTTTACACTTTGCTCGATTCTGGTTCGGGAACGAATCATCAGAACATCTGCGAGAATCTTAATTTGCTGCCAGGTTTGAGCGGTATGATTGCATTTAATAATTTTCTCTGTCCTGCCAGCGATGCAAAATTGTACCCGAATCGAAGCACTAATTGTGGTTTTTTCACCACCGGAACGCCTCGCCTTCAATGCCAATACGGTTATCATGCCGGTTGGAAATACATTGGCGTCAATGGCCTGAAAAACCCAGCACCTCTGGACGCAAACCTGCCCGGCGACTTTGTAATCATGGCTGATATGAACCCGGGGAAAGATTGCCCCCTCACCGATCTAAACAGCGAGAGTTGGACACACGGCAAAAACAGCGGTATCAACATCCTCCGGGCCAACGGTTCCGTCTCATGGTCGGAGACTGTTAACTGCGACTTGAACAATCACAGCATATACATGGCCGGCACGACAGCTTCCTCCGACGCGACGAGCACCACGCCCTCCGCACCGCTGGACAAAAACGACTCCGTCCTATACGTTTCAGGACAATAACGTTGTTTGTTGCTGATCCATCGTACAGAGCTGGTGTCCCTGGGAAAAACTCCAACCCGACGACCAAGCCGTCGGAATGAGCGTGCGCGGGAGAGGGTGGCTATAGCTACAACGTTACAAAGGCCGTTTTGGCCGTCGGGTAAGCGAATTCAATCGACTTATTTCGCCCCTACAGGGCTTTGCGTTTTCATTCCCGCCGATTCCCAGGGCGTTGCCCTGGGCTGTCATATTGCTGCCCTTTCAGGGCGAAACATCCATCGGCGAACCATTCATAAAGCCCACGAGCAGGGGGATATTTGTTATTTTTTCCCCAACCGCAAATATAACAGCATCCCCGCATTTACATGCGGGGCTTTTTAAAAAAACATCAACCATCTCGTCACACTTTGAATCGCGAATTTCATAAATGACGGCGAAATCGCTAAGCCCCAAAGGGGCGTAATATGAAAGCCTGGGGCAACGCCCCAGGAACCAGTCCGGTCCATAAATTTAAGCCCTGAAGGGGCGAAATAATTATTCTTTTTTAAATGCCAAAACGATTGTCCTCAAGAAACAAAACGTTCCGTGCAGAGTTTTCGCAGTGTTGTAGTGCTATGTTGTTTCAAAATGTTTTTCGACGGTCGGCTACAGCAGGATTTTGAAATAATCGAGTCCGCCCCAGGTCCAGATGGCGGCTGTGAGGAGGACGTAGGCCAGGCCGGTCAGCCAGCAGGTCAGGTCGCGGATGATGAGGCCAAACGGGTCGCCGCCGCGTTTGCGGCAAAGGGTTTCGATTCGCAGCAGGCCGTAGACGGCAAGCGGCATCGTCCAGACCATGTTCGACGAACCGAACCGTTCGACCGTAGCCGGGGCAAGACAGTAGATGCAGTAGGTCGCAAGCGACAGGGCCAGCACAGCGGCGATCATAAGGTCGAGGCCCGGCCTGCTGTATCCGGCCAGGGCCTTTCGCACCCGCGGCGCCAGGTCTTCCGGCACATCGAGCAATTCGCCGCGCCGCTTGAGCAGGGCAAGGAACAGGCACAGGCAGAACGTGCATACGATCAGCCAGGGACTCGGCAGCACCGCAATCGCCGCCGCGCCGGCCATCGCGCGAAGCACGAATCCGAGCGCGACGACAATGACATCGAGAACGGCCAGATGCTTGACGGCCAGGCTGTACGCCAGCATCAGCAGCACGTAACAGCAGGCCCAGACGAACAGGCCGGCGCCAAGCAGCGGTTTGGCCGGATTGAACTGCGGCAGGCAAAAGAGCGCCGAGCCGCCCAGCCCGGCGGCAAGCAGAATTACGGCCAGTATTATTGCCGCTGATGCCGGTATCGCCCCCGACGCGATCGGCCTGAGCGATTTTGCGGGGTGCTGCCGGTCGGACTGGCGGTCGAGAATGTCGTTGATGATATACATCGCGCTGGCCAGCAGGCAGAAAACGCCGACGGCGGCCAGACATTCCAGCCATGCCGCGGCTTCACGGAATCTGCCGGAAAAGAGCAGGGGGGCCGCGACGAAGACGTTTTTGATCCAGTGCGAGGCCCGCAGCGTGCCCAAGACCGGCATGATCGCCGGCCCGCGCCGCGAACCGTTTTCAGGCGTCTGTGCCGGAATCTCGCTATCGGTCTGCTGGATCATTTTGGGATTTCATTTTCAGATTTATTTCCGGATTCATCATCATCCGCGGGCCAGTCGCCCGGCGGTATCTGCCAGTTGTTGGCCGATTCGCGGGGTTCGGGCCGTTCCAGCCCGCCGTCTTCGGAGGGCACGGCCCAGGCCGACGACGTAGGCGCCGGCCAGGCCGGGGCCTGCCCCGGCGAGCCGGGCTGAGCGACGAATTTGTCCATGAGCGATTGCATCGAGCGGATGGTGTTCTGGGCCTCGTCGCGAATGTGGTTTCTCGCATTGAATGACTCTTCCGCCGCCGCGAGCCGTTTTTCCAGATCGGCCAGCCGTCTTGCGGTCTGCTGCTCCTTCCTGTCGAGGGTATCGACCAGTAGAGCGGCCATCCGGTTGAAATAGGCCTCAAACATTTCCTTGGCCGAGGCGGACGCGCACGACAGGATAATCTCGCCGAGCTTGTGCTCGGCCATTTCCGCCATTATCTGTTTTGCCTGCCGGCCCAGCCGCCCGGCCTTCACCTTGGGCGGAATCGGCTTGTCGGTTTTGTCCGGCGGGCCGAAAACGATCTTGCGGATTTTCGCCCTGCCGCGGAACAGCAGCCAGTCCCAGAACCGCTTCCTGACCGGAATTTCCTCGGCCGAAAATTGCCATGTCGGGTTCTGAGGTTGATCGCATTGGCCGATTTCCCCGACGATCCTGTCGGCAAGGGCCGGCAGCTCAATCTCGCAGAGTTCCAGGTCGCCCATGATGCCTTCGGAGACATCCAGCCCGCAATTCGCGACGGATGTACAGTCTTTCAACGCCCCTGACGCCGTCTGCGACATGGAATCGCGAGTCTGGGCCAGCAAAGGGGCGATGCTGTCCGCATTCAGCTTCGACAGACTCGCGTCGGCCAGGAACCAGTTGTCGATCGCGCCGGTCAACGCCCGCGAGGCGATTTCCCGGAGCTGGGCGGCCTGGTTCTGGTTTTTCGCCAGCATGGCCTGGCATGAGGCTGAACCGAACGAGGCCCAATCCAGCCCCTTCAATCTTGACAGGGCCTGCGACCTTGTGGCGAGCAGATCGAGTTCCTGGCGCAGGATTCTGATGTGCCCGTCGAGTTCCTTCATGGCCGGATGGTCCGTCGCCAGGGCAAGCCGTTCGGCCAGGTCCGTCGCGCCGTGAAGCGAGGTCTCGATGAATTCCACGATGTATCTGCTGCTGTTGAGATATTCAGCCAGATCGTCCAGCAGGGCGTCGAAGTTTGCCTGTCCGCGCGGCTCGTCGAAGGCCTCGGCGATCGGGCTTGCCCCGCCGCTGAGCGACTTGCGGATACGCCTGCTGGCGGCGTGCAGCAGATCGACCGGGTATATCCTGAGCTTGTCGTGATCGGCGGCGTTTTTCAGCGGCTCGCTCATCGTCAGGACGCGAAACGCCTCGACGATCCTGCGAGGTTCGTCGTGTTCGAGGCTGGCCGCCAGCGCGCCGTCGGGCCGGAGGTCCTTCTTGGACCCGTCCAGGTTCACCACGAGGAAAATCCTGCCGAACAGGCCCAGCAGCTCGTTGAATTCCTCGAAGACCTGTTCGAGAAACAGGTTGTCGGTCTTGACGATGAAGATGGCGCAGGCGGCGGTGTTGCGGAAATCCTTCGTGAGCCTGTCGTAGCTGAACTTCATCCTGGTGTACAGGCCGGGCGTGTCAACCAGCGATGCGCCGCTGCGGGCCAGGATGTCCAGCGGCAGGGTGATGTCAATCTGCCTGATGGCCTGCGGCATGTCGCCGGCTGGGTCGAAGTCGCGGCCGTCGGCCTCGGCCTGCCTGATCGCGGCCGAAAGGTTTTCATATCCCAGATCGACCGCCTGGCGGAGCTGCTCGTGGCTGTAAAATGATTTCGTCGAGCCGTCGTAGGCGGTGGTGTTGAAGGCCGGCTCCCGGCCGTGACGGACCTTTACAAGGCACGGATAGGCCGGCAGACTGGTAACCTCGCTGACGTAGCTGGCGCACAGGGCGTTCATGAACGTGCTCTTGCCGCTCTTTAGCGGCCCGAAGATGAGGACGCACGCCTGCTGCGATTCGATCTTTTGCACAAGCTCGCGGGCCTGCCCGTCGAGCTGCCTGAGGTCCGGCAGAAGGCGGCGGACCGGCAGATCGTCGGGTGCGTTTTCGATAGTCGCAATGGCGCCGCGCAGCGGAACCAGCAGCGGCCCGAACTCGTCGGCGAAATGCCGGGCGAAATCGCCGAGCAGCGTCCGGAACGACTCGCCCTGGCGGTCGGGCTGTCCGTTGCCGGCATCGCCTGCCCGGTCGTCCCGCGGCGAAGTTAAATCCGCCGTGGCGTCCTGGCCGGCCTGGCCATCCGGGCCGGACTCGCCATCCAGAAACTCGTCGAATTTTTCCTCGTCGTAGGCGGACATTCATGCCTCCTGAAAGGCCTGGTCCCTCGGATGCGAAGGTTCTTCTGACAGGTTTTAAATATCCTGAATCAGGCTTTCAGTCAACCGCAATGCGGGAAACTGGCGAGTGAAAGTTGTCAGGGAAGTTGTTCGAGGGAAGTTGTTCGTCTTGTGCCGGCGGCGCCCGGGGCTTATATTATGGAAATCAGCGGGCATACTCGGCGCAGCGGGCCGGGGGAAATCGGCCCGGCATCGGATTGCAAGGCGCCTGTCGGATGCATCACAGGAAATCAGCGGAAAAAAGACGGTCGGGAGGATTCGCCGGCAATGCGGCCCTTGAATCGCTCCAGGAGGCACTTCGTGCGGCGGACGCCTCGGCCGTTCTCGCCCCGCCGCTGCTTTTGTGCCGCGTGATCAAACAGCATCGCAGAATCCAGGGCATTGGCCTCCAGATGCCGCACAGGAGCTGCTATGTCATGAATCGCAAAGACCTGCTGGAGATCGTCGACGCCGACGAGCTGGGCCTTCGCGACGAGCGGGACCTGCCGGACCGGATAATCCTTGTCGCCCGGCCCGACCAGGACGAGATCGCCGGCACTCCGCCGCCCCTGATGCTTCTGAAGCTGTGGCGGGTGCTGTTTCACGCCCGCGTGCACCTTGTCATGGAAATGCTTCATGCCGAGGGCAAACTCACGTCGGCCATGATACGCCGCCGGATTCACCAGATAGGCCAGACCGAGTTCGACGAGATTCGCGCTGTCCTGCGGCACGACAACCAGCTTCTGCCGCCTCGCGACAATCTGACGGCCTACACGGAATTCGCCGCGGTCTATCTGGAGCTGCGGCATTTCGCGCCGCATCTTCTGCCCAGATATTTCCCGACGATCTGGAGCCTTGACCACGTTGACATGATCCTCGCGGAGGACATCGAGTCGTCCAAGCTGTTCGCCCAGACCCGGCCTGAGGGCGCGGCCGAGCCGTTGGACATGCTGGAGGCGGTTCATCCGGCGGGCGAGGATGCCGGCGCCGCCGAAAAACCCGGACGAATGTTATTCCGCGACGATCCTGAGCGCCTGATGGCGCGATGTCAAGGGGCTATCAGGACCGGCAACACGGTGCGTGCGGCGATATTCATGATGCGGGCCGCCAATGTCGCGCAGGGCGAGGAGTACGCCGGCATGCGAGACCAGGCCAGGTCTCTGCTGGGCCATCTGGCCCGGAGGCTGGCCGTCATGCTGGAACTCGATCAGAACAGCCAGGAACAGTGGCGTCTGGCCCTTGAATCGCTGCTCAACCGCGCCGCCGGCGGGTACTGGCCCGTCGAGGCCCGCTTCCTCTACGATCTCCAGAAGGCCTGCGTCGAGAACGAGCGGCAGAGATATTCCGTAAACCTTGTGGAATGGGCGATGGGCCTGGGCCGCAAACCGCTTAAAAAACCGCTGCCCGTCCAGCGTGAGGTGCAGATCGTCCGGCACATCCGCAGCGCGGCGGCTAGGCTTGCCAAAATCATGCCGCGGAATAAATCCCAAAAAAGTCTGCCTCTGCTGGTGCGTTCGGCCGAGCGGTTCCGGCAGGACCGTTTGCGGGCCGATCTGCATCGTGTCGTCAGCAAGGCCATGGACGAGGTCGGCATGGCGCCGGCTAACGTGCCGGAGAAGGTGGCGTACAACAAGATTGTCGAGGAACTGCTCGACAGGATCATGGAACGCGGCCTGCTGACCATGCAGGACCTTCGCGACACAATTTCCAGAAACAGTCTGAAGCTGCCGGACATTGTCGGAAAGGGCGATTTTCTGTGGCAGAGCTGGTGGGTCGGGCTTTTGGAATTTTTCAAATGGACAGGCAAGGGCTTTTATGATTTTTTCCGCGGCGACATGCTCCTGCGGCTGGACCACAAGCTGGCAGCGGCTCTTGACGGGGCGTACAGGGGCGGCGAAATCTACATGCGATGGCTTCAGCGGCTCAGTTCGCTGACCTTCGGCACGATTCTGGGGCGATGGCTTACGCTGTACCTCCTGCTGCCCTTCGGCGGGGCGTTCCTGATGCTTGAAGCGGTCAAGGCCGTGATTCATTTGTTCATTTCATCAACGGCGGATTTCACCTCGTGGTCCAACCTCGCCACGCTCGGACTGGCGCTCTTATGCCTGCTTCATATTCCCGTATTCCGGGAGGCCATGTTCTGGTACCTCAAAGGGCTGTTCAGGGCGATCCGGTTCATCCTGATAGGCCTGCCGGTGCGAATCCTTGGCACGCGATTTGTGCAGTCGATAATCCAGAGCCGCATTTTCATGCTTGCGATCCGGTATATGGTAAATCCGCTGATCCTGGCCGGCGTGGTCTGGCTGTGCATGTGGCTTTGCAGGGCCGACAGCAATGTTACGATGTCAATAAGCGCCGGATTTTTTCTTGCCGCCAGCATACTGTTTAACACTAAGCCCGGCAGGCGAATCCAGGAGGCTGCCGCCGACTGGATGGCCCGGACATGGCGGGTGATTCGCGTCAACATTCTTTACGGCCTGATCGTCTGGACTCTCGAAATCTTCAAAATGATACTGGAGGCTTTCGACCGCCTGCTATACTCGGTGGACGAGTGGCTCAGGTTCAAGGGCGCAGAGGGCCTGGCGATGCGGATAATCAAGCCGATACTCGGGGTGGTCTGGTTCTATGTCTCGTACATCATCCGTCTGCTGGTCAACGTCTTTATCGAGCCGCAGATCAACCCCATCAAGCATTTTCCGGTCGTAACCGTCTCGCACAAGCTGCTTGTCGGGGTGTGGCAGCCGTTGGCCGAATATCTGGTTGTTACCTGGGGCATGGAAAGAGCGGCTGCTTATGCCCTGACTTTTAACGTGCTAACTTCCATACCCGGCATGTTCGGCTTTCTGGTCTGGGAGTTCAAGGCCAACTGGCGATTGTACGCCGCCAACAGGCCGAGAAATCTCAGGCCGGTCCCGATAGGCCATCACGGCGAGACCATGATCCGTCTGATGAAGCCGGGTTTCCATTCCGGCACGCTGCCCAAGTTGTACGCCAAGATCCGCCGGGCCGAGCTTAACGCCAAAGGACACGATTATCAGACCGTGGCGGGCAGGCAGAGGCAGGCGTTGAGCCACGTGAAAGAGGCCGTTGCACGTTTCGTCGAGCGCGATCTGATCGAACTGCTGCGGTTGAGTGGCGGCTGGGATAGTCTGGAATTATCGGTCGGCGAGATAAGGGTCGGTTCAAACCGGATCGGCATCGAGCTCCGCTGTCCGCAATTGCCCCATAGCAGCCTGTGGCTGGCGTTTGAGGAACAGTCGGGCTGGCTGGTGGCGTGCGTGGCAAGGACCGGCTGGCTGGACAAGCTCGAAGAGCGGAAGAAGGCCCTGCTGCAAACTGCTCTTGCCGGGCTTTACAGGATGGCCGGCGTGGACCTGATTCGCGAGCAGATACAGGCATGTTTCGATCCGCGGGATATTTCGTACGACATATCCGACCGCGGGCTGGTCGTCTGGCCTGATATCGGCACGGCCAGGCCGGGCGGGGACGACGCGGCGGACGCCGAGGCCGTATACGACCTTCGCAAGGGCGCGATAATCAGGCCGCATTTCCTCGGCGGACGGGCCGATCTGCCGGATATCGATGCCGCGACTCTGCTTTACCCCGACAGGCCGGCCCGCTGGGAAAATTGGGTCCGCTCGTGGGACAAGGACAAAATTGCGGGCGGCGATTTTTCGTTTGCCGGCCCGATCCGCGTGCTGCCGGCGCCGCTTAAACATTCCAGGCCGCAGGAACAGGCTTTTAAAATCTGACCTCCCGGCGATAATGCTGAAAAATATTGGTTGAATACCGGACGGGCCGGAAATATCCTATTAAGGGCCTATCCGAATAACTACGATGAGCAGCCATTGTAGTTATCCGGATAGGCTCTAAGGTCAGGTTGCGCAATCAGTTCACTCTGTCCGGCAATGGGACCGTCGCCTGAGCAATGCGCAGGACAGGCGCCGAAAGGTCCGGAGAAATATTATGGCAAAAAGCCTCACCCATGCGATAGCCGAGCGGGACATGCAGGCGGTCGAAAGCCTGCTTGCCCAAGGCGCGGACGTGAATGAGCCGGCCGAGGACGGCTGGACTCCGCTGCACTGGGCGGTCTTCAATCGCATGAGCACCTTGGTCGAGAAACTTATTTCGCTCGGCGCTCTTGTCAACATCACCGATGATTCCGGTCTGACGCCGCTGCATCTGTCGTCGCTTTACTCTCAGACGCCGGCGGCGGGGCGGCAGGAGGAATCGCAGGCTGCAAGGCCCGACCCCGATGCGGCCGGGCGGCAGATGCAGGAGCACTACATGTCCGACATGGCTGTCGCCAGGCTGCTCTTGTCCCGCGGCGCCAACGTGAAAGCCAAGGAAAATGACGGCGGAACGACGCTGCACTACGCGTGCCGCACAGGCAACGCGGCCCTTGTCGAGCTGCTGCTTTCAAAAGGCGCCGATCTGAACGCCAAGGCCAATTTTGAAACAGCCCAGGGCCTGGCGCCACTTCACATCGCGGCGATGCGGGGCGACGAGCGGATTGCCCGGCTGCTGATTCAGGCCGGAGCGGACGTCAACATTCGCGACGAGGACGGCGCGACGCCCCTTCACAAGGTTGCCGCTGTCGGAAACAGGCCGATGGCGGAACTTCTGGTAGGCAGCAGGGCCGACGTCGGTTTGGCGACGAAGGTTGGCCAGTGCGCGGTTCATCAGGCCGCCGCCAACGGACACAACGAACTGGTCGAAATCCTTCTCAGCCGCGGCAGCAACGTGAACGCCCGCGACGAGGACGGCTGGACGCCGCTGCACGAGGCGGCTGCATGGGGCAGGGACCAGACCGGCCGGCTTCTCATCGATCGCGGGGCGGACGTCAATGCCAAGGGCGAAAAAGGCGTTACGCCGCTGCACCTGGTCTGCGAACTGGGACACAATACGCTGGCCCATACCCTCATAGACAAGGGCGCCGACGTGAACGCCAGGGAAGACAGCGGAAAGACTCCGCTTCACTGGGCCGCCCAGAAAGACCGCTCGGACGTAACCGAACTGCTCGTCAGCAAAGGGGCCGACATCAAGGCCAAAACCGCTTCCGGGCTGACCCCGGCGGACATGTCGGCTCTCAGCGATATAAAATCCAACCCGCAGTTGATGGAAAAACTTCTCGGCAAGCCGACGATCGACCCGGAAAAATACAAGGCCGACCTGGCGAAGAAGCGAGATTACCAGAGCGGCCCGAGCACCGTCAAAATTGAAGGCGGCGTGGATTCCAAAAGCCTGGCCGACGACGAGCTTATGGGCTCGATTTCCGCCGGCGGGCCGGTCAGCCAGGCCGTTTCGCAGCGGATTCCGCTCAACGCCAGCTCGCTGCACCAGGCCGCGGCGAAGGGCCAGGCCGACGAGGTTGACAGGCTTCTTGCGACGGGCGCTTCGCTGGACGGCAGGGACGAAGGCGGGCGGACCCCGCTGCACTACGCCGCCAGGAATAATTTTCCCGAGTGCGTCAGCCGGCTCCTGGCCGCCGGCGCCAGGATATTCGCGGCCGACAACAAGGGCTGGACCCCGCTGCACCTTGCCGCCCTGACCGGCGCGTGCGAATCGGCCGAGGCGCTCATCAAGTCGAACGCCAATCTCCTGTCAAAAGATAATGACGGCAACACGCCGCTGCACGTGGCCGCCCTGTATCATTTTGACGACATGGTCAAGCTGCTGCTGCGGTCGGGCACGGACGTTGACGCCAGGAACTCAAAAGGCCAGACGCCGCTGCACCAGTCCGTCTGCTCGGGCAGCGTGAAAACAGTCGAAATCCTGCTGGACGCCGGCGCCGATATAAATACAAAGGCCTCAAACGGCTGGAATGTTACCAGTTTTATTTCACAGGGCTGTCCGTTCGAGTATCGCCGCGAAATGTTCAGATATCTCAGGAAGATGGGCGCAACCGGAGATTATTCGGAATAGCCGCCTGAAAGATGGCCGGAAAGGAAACGCATTTGTCGCTGGGTGACTGGCTGCAATCCATGAGGATGTGGAAGTTCGAGACGCTGGGCGATTTCGCCCGCGTAACTCGCTGGCTTGACGTCTGCCGCAAGAAGGACAAGACCGTCAAGGCCATGTCCACCTATTTCCGGAACATGCACTCCGTCCTCCGCGATTGCACCACTCAATACGAGGAGAAGGTCATTGCGCTTGACGCGGCCACCAAGCCGGTTCTGACCTCGATGGACATGCCGGCCCTGTCGGGCATGCAGCTTTCAACCGGCGAAAACCTCATCAGCAGTTTCCACAAAAAGGCCGCGGAGATGCGCGAGTGGTTCGACGGCCTGTGGAAGAAACCGGCGGATGAATTCCTGAACACGTGGTCCGAGACGGTCGACGACTCTGAAAAGTATTTTAATCTGATGAACAGGCTCGTCCGCGATTTCGCCAACTTCGAGGTGCTCATCATCTGCCTGCCGGGGACCGGCTCGGCGATAACCAACAAGCCCGTCCAGCAGTGCCTTGAGGACATGTTCTGGCTGAACATGCGGATGATCCGGATGCTGGACCTGATCCGCACCGTCCGCCAGTCGTGGCGATCCAACAGGCGGAGCTGGGGATTCCTCAACCCGACGACCGACCTGCGGGACATGATAGTAACGCTTTTCCAGGAATATATCGAGGAGGCTGACCCGATCCGGATAGCGGCCAAGCAGGCCAAGGCCCTTTCGACTGGCAGAAGCTATTCGAAATACCGTTTCTGGCGGGCGGCCGAGAGCTTCAGGCAGATGGCCGGCGTGGATTACGGAAGCGGGCAGGACCGCACGCCGAGGATGACCCGCAATTATATCAAGACCGACTTGCAGTCGGTGCCGGCCGTGGTGACGGATTTTCAGCGACTGGACTGGGCGATAAAAGAGATCGTCAACAACGCCCTGGCGGCAACCTGCGTCATACGATTTGAGCAGCAGGGACTGATGGCCGAGCCGCTGGCCAGGCACATGGGGGCCAGTTCCGCCTCGGCCGTGAAGATATCACTGGTCGCCAGGGAGGGCGCCGGCGACAAAAAGACGCTTCGGCTGACCGTAACCGACGGAGGACACGGAATACCGCGGGACCATCTTTACAGCACGTATCTCTGGGGCTACAGCCCGCGGCGGGCCGAATTGCAGGCACAGTTCCTGGAATCGCACGCCAAAAAGAGCGTCAAGAAAAACGCCGTCCTGATCGGCGGCAAAGGAATCGGCATGCCGTTCGCCAGGGCCGTTTTCCGCGAGCACGGCGGGGACCTGACCATCGCCGATTCCAGCGATGTGGGAACGACTATCATCATGGATATCCCCGCGCCGTCCGCCGTTCCACAGTTGAAGCTTATTTCCTGAGAATTTTTTGCGGTGCGGGCGTCGCGCCTGCATTTTTTATTCGGGGAGGTTTTGCGACATAATTTTCCTTATCGGGCGTTATAAGTCAGCGAACCTTTGCCGCTCTATTGAAAAGGCGCACTATTCTGCCTGTGTTGTGTAACAGGCCCCCGCTTCAGGGCTTGTCGATTTAGTCGTCCACAACCTTGATTCGTCGCGAGGCCGTTGTTGTTTTCCGCAAGTTTCATATTTTTGCGTTAAAAATCTGTCCTTATCGGCCCTGCTGCCTGTTTATGG
>JACRIL010000118.1 GCA_016235825.1 Planctomycetota bacterium | reverse complement strand
GCCACCGGTGCGGCAAGGATGATCGAGTCCATGACGTCGAGCAGGCCTCCGAAACCTGGTATCGCGGTTCCGGAGTCCTTCGCCTGGGCAGATCGTTTCAGCAGGCTCTCGCAGAGGTCTGCGAACTGTCCGGCAAGGCCGACCGCCAGGCCGAAGAAAACCGATCTGGCGATGGAAGGCAGGCCGCCGTCCAGATGCCATTTATCGGGCAGGTTATATTTTCCGCTCAGCCAGCTCATCAGTACGCACAGGCCGACCGCCAGGACCAGTCCGCCGATCAATCCTTCCCAGCTTTTTTTCGGCGACAGCCAGGGGATCATCTTGTGTATTCCGATCGCGGTGCCGGTGAAATACGCCCCGATATCCGTGAACTTGACCGCCAGAATAAACAGAACGAACGAGGCCAGGCCCATCTCGATCCGCATCTGTAGCAGCGTGGCCGTGCCGATCCCAATGTAGAGCATCACCAGCAGCGAACAACCGATCTGCTTCATGGCGTCCTGGGTCGATCGCAGGATGATCTGGGAGATGAAGGGCATCAAAATGCACAAGCCCATCAGAAGCAGCAGGACATCGGCCCCGTCGAATACGCGAGTTTTCCAGTACACCCAGTTGACCCAGTAGGGTTCCAGGCCGATCAGCATCGCGCCCAGCAGAGTGCTCGCGGCCAGCAGCCTGACGCCGCAGGCATGGGCGAGCCTGTACAGTTCCCAGAACGCTATCGGGATCAGCACGAAAATGGCCGCCGCCAGAGGTATGCCCTTGTAAACGGCGCCCATCCCGGCAAAGACGCCCGGGCCGGTAAATAAGGATGCCTTCCGGGCCAGGCGCCAGTCCGCCACGACTATTCCGGCGAACACCAATATCATCAGGATTCCGAATATGATCCTTTTTGTCATGGCCGGGTATTTAACGCTAATGCCGGCATATATGCCAGAGCGATATTGTTTTTTTCGGGCAATCGGATAAGCTGTGTGTCATAATATATGGGGCCGGATGTGCGCCGGCCAGAGGGACGGATTATGAAGACGACTCTGAACACCAGGAAGGTTCTGGCGATGCTGCCTCTGCTGTGCGTCCTGCTGCCGGCGGGCGGCGGATTTTCGCAGAACAGGGATTTGTCCGATGAAAGCCAGGTCAAAGGCCCCTGGGCGGAGGCGGAGGCGGGGACGTTCGTGAAACTCCAGCTTACGTCTGCGGCAGGCCAGGCGACAAGGACCATCGAGGTCGTCCGGGCGGACGGGAGGTGCGTTACCCTTCGCACAAGCGAGGGCGGCAAGAGCTACGAGAGGCCCGAGCAGCGGATGTACAGCCAGCAGGAACTGGACAAGTGGATGGCCGGCAAAAAACTCGACGACAAGACCGTAACCATCATGGGCAAGGACATGAAATGCGAGGTCTACGAGAAGGAGATCAACCTGGACGGCAAAAAGGTCAAGGCCAGGGCGTATTTCAACCGTTCGGTGCCGGGCTGGGTGGTTCGGGTTGACAACGAGTCAGGCGGGCAGTTCAAGACCGTCCTGGAGCTGGCCGACTTCAAGCGATAGCGGCCCGGCCTTCGGGACGAAGGCATTGTTACGAAAGGATCGACAGAAATGAAACGAGGAATCCGCCTTTTCGCCGCGGCGGCATTATTCGCCCTTGCGGGCCTGACATTCGCCCAGGCGACGAACCCGTCGCAGGAAAAACCCTCGATCAAGGGGCCGTGGGCCGATGCAAAGGTCGGGGCCGTACTGAAATTCAAGGTCGCTTCCGATTCCGGCATGGCGGTCATGACGCAGGAGGTCATCAAGGCCGACGAGCAGAGCGTGACGATTAAAAAAACAGTCGACAAGGAAGGCGAAAAACCGGGCGAAAAGGTCGAGAAAAAACTCTACACGCAGGATGAGCTTGACAAGAAGCTCTCCTTCCTGGGCAAGAAAGCGGATGACGAGACCATCAAGGTCATGGGCAAGGACGTGAAATGCGAGGTTTACACGAGGGAAGTCAAGGTTGGCAGCAAAACGCTCAATATGAAAACTTACGTCTGCCGTGAAGTGCTCAACTGGATCGTCCGGCTCGACGACGACTCGTCCGGCAAGATGGAAACAAAGGTGGAGCTGACGGAAGTTAAAAACTGAGCGGTTCTTCAGGGTATGCCTTTATTTGTTGGATTCGTCCACGCCGCCGAATCGCCTGTGCCTGCCGGCGAAGGCGGCGAGGGCCTTCTGGAATTCCTGTTCGGTGAAGTCGGGCCAGAAGATGTCGGTTACGTAAAGCTCGGCGTAGGATATCTGCCAGAGGAGGAAGTTGCTGATCCTTATCTCGCCGGCGGTCCTGATGACCAGGTCTGGGTCGGGCACGCCGGCGGAATTGAGCGAGTCGGAGATTTTCTCCTCGTCGATTTCCCGCGGGCGCAATTTTCCGGCGGCGCATCCGGCCGCAAGGCTGCGTACCGCATCGACGATCTCCGCGCGCGAACCGTAATTCAGGGCCAGGCACAGGTACATGCCGGTGTTGACCGAAGAGACACGGACCGACTCGTCCAGTTCCCGCAGGACCGCCTCCGGCAGGCCCTCGCGCTGGCCGAGGTGCCGCAGGCGGACGTTATGATCCATGACGGTCTTGCGCTCCTGGACCAGATACTCCGCGTACAGGTGCATCAGGGCGTTGACCTCTTCCTTGGGCCTGCTCCAGTTTTCAATGGAAAAACTGTAGAGCGTAAGGGCATCCAGGCCCAGCCGGGCCGCCTCGGTAACGATCTTGCGGACGACCTTCGCGCCCGCGGAGTGCCCCAGGTTTCGCGGCAGGCCTCGGGCGCGTGCCCACCGGCCGTTGCCGTCCATGATGATCGCCACCGACCGCGGTATCCGCTCCAGCGGGAGTCCCAGCGACAGGCGGGCCTCGGCGACCGCTTTCGGCGAGATATCGGCCATCTATGCCAGCCCTTCGATGCCGCTGTGATGCCTGATGGTCTGCGAACGTTCCGGCCCGACGCTGATAAGCCCGACCGGCCTGCCGACGAGTTCTTCCAGCCGGTTGACGTAAACCTGCGCGGCCGGCGGAAGCGAGCCGAAGCTGCGACAGTCTGAAATTTCGTCCGGCCAGCCGGCCAGAGTCTCGTAGACCGGCACGGCCTTGTCGAGCAGGGCCGCGTCATAGTCGGCGACGGGGCGGCCGTCCATTTTGTAGCCGGTGCAGACCTGAATTTTGTCGAACCCGCCCAGCACGTCCAGCAGCGAGAGCGACAGCTCGCTGACGCCCGACAGGGCCGCCGTGTAGCGGACGGCGAAGGCGTCGAACCAGCCGCAGCGTCTGGGCCGGCCGGTCGTCGTGCCGTATTCCCTGCCGCGCTGGCGGACACGGTCGCCGGTCGGGTTGTTCTGCTCTGTCGGAAACGGCCCGCCGCCGACGCGGGTGGAATACGCCTTGATCACGCCTACGACCTGCCCGACGGCCGACGGCGGGACGCCCGCCCCGGCCGGAATGCCGCAGGCGCTCACCGACGAACTGGTTACAAACGGATACGTCCCGTGATCTACGTCGAGCATGCTGCCCTGGCCGCCCTCGAAAAGTATCCGCTTTCCCTGCTGGCAGGCTCGTCGCAAAACAGCCCCGGTGTTGCCGATCATCGGCGAGAGTCTCCTGCCGAGTTCGACGCATTCGGCCTCGATGGCCGACACATCCATCGGCGGCGCCTGATACAGGGCCGCGAAGATCGCGTTCTTGGCCGGGGCGATCTGGCGGATGCGGCCGACAAGCTGATCCGCGTCGGCGAGGTCGGCCACGCGGACAGCGGGCCAGCGGAGCGCCTTGTCGGCGTAGCAGGGGCCTATGCCGCGGGTCGTAGTCCCGATCCTGGAATCGCCGAGCTGCTTTTCGCTCAGGCTGTCATGGAGCTTGTGCCACGGCATGACGACGTTGGCTGCGGCGGATATTATCAGGTTTTCCGGCCCGACAGAAACGCCGCGGGCGGAAAGTTCATCCATCTCTTTTGCGGCGACTGCCGGATCGAACGCCACGCCGTTGCCCACGACGTTCATCACGCCCTTGTGCAGCACGCCGCACGGAATCAGGTGAAGGGCGTAGCGTTCTTTGCCCACGACCACGGTATGCCCGGCGTTGGCCCCGCCGCAGTAGCGGGCCACGTAGTCGCATGACTCGGCCAGCCAGTCAACCAGCTTGCCCTTGCCTTCGTCGCCCCATTGCAAGCCTATCACGGTTACGTTTTGTCTGGCCATGCCTTGTTGCCGTTTCCGTTAATAAAGATGGTATTCGTCAGGTATCCGCGTCTGTTTGCGCCCAAGTGGGCACAGCATAGGTAAGGGCGGCGATCTGTCAAGCACAAGATGGCCGCCATCATCCGCTCTTTGAGGGGCGGTTATCAGGATAGCCGGCAGGCCGCCTTTTCCATTATCTTGAAGCCGGTTTTTCAGGATGCCGTAAATGCCTGCTTTCGTGTCGATCGTCCCGGGGACTCCTTGCGATTATGCAGACTTGCCGCTCTTCGCCCGTTCGATGGCACGACGGGTGAAGTAGGCGGCCTTTTCCATGGACGTTGTTATGTCGATGTACTCGACGTAAACATGCCCCGGCACGCGAAGTGAAATGGGGGCGAAGTTGAGCAGCCCGTATATCCCGCAGTTTATGAGATTGTCGGCCACCGACTGGGCATGATCGGCCGGCACGGCGATAATGGCCATGCGGATGTTGTTCTGGGCGATGACCTTTTGAAGTTCCTCGGTGTGATAGCAGCGGCAGCCGTGAAAAGCCTTTCCGACGCGAGAGCGGTCGTTGTCGAATGTGACGGTGATAGTCAGGTTCGGGCGCCGTCCGGCGAAATAGGTCAGTATCGCCCGGCCGAGATTCCCGAGGCCGACGAGCGCCACCGACTGGCCGCATGGAGCATCCATGAACTTGCTTATGCTGTCCATCAGGTCGCGAACGCCGTAGCCTTTGGTCGGGCTGCCGGAATATCCCACCGGCATCAGGTCGCGCCGGACTTGGGCTGCCGTTGCCCCCGCCATGGCAGCAAGCTCGTGCGAATAGATGTGCTGGGTCTGCTTTTGGGCCAGTTCGCCGAGTATTCGGCGGTAGAGACTCAGGCGGCCTATCGTCTTTTCCGAGATGCTGTTCATTTTATATCCGCCATTAACACGACAGCGCGACTTTGATCGTAAGTCCTTATTCTACCGTTCAAACTTGACAGACGACTATTTGAGTTTCCTAACATTCTCGTGTGTTTCAACCAAAAGTCGCGCTGTCGTGTTAACATATTGGCATTAATGTCGTTACGCAGTTCACAATGCTTGGAATTCCCGGTGCTGTCAAGAAAAAAATATTGATCGGATTAATCGACAGGCGAGGGGCCGGCATATTATCCGCGATCCGACAGTATGTTCTTGAAAAAATTTCCGGCCCTAATAAAATACAAACCATTGAAAATATCCGAGAACGTGCATGAAAACCGGCTTTGGCCGCGGCGCGGGCATCCGGCTTCGCCGGACAAGCCCTGTCCGTGAGTGTCAGGATAGAGGAGATTATGAAAGAAGAATTGCTGAAAACCGCCCGCAACCTGGCGTGTGTTATTGGCAGGCGAATCCATCTTGTGATACCTTCCATACTCGCCGGGGGCGAGACGTTTATGGCCAGAGTTGCCGTTACGGGGGCTGACGCAATGCCGATGGATTATTTCCCGAACGTCTTTTATTTTGAAGGATGCGTCGGCGTCGAGGGGCTCCCGGCGAAATTCAGGCTTGATCCCGGAAAATTCGCCGGCGAAGTCGGGCCGCTCAAGGCGGTCGGGTGCGAGGCCGGCACAGCCGTTATCCGTGCGAGGATCGAAACGCCTGACGTGCCGGACGTCTCGGCGGTCGTCTCGTCGAATCCGGCGTGGGTGTTCAAAAATCCGGCGTACCGGCTCTTCTGGGGCGACATACATGTCCATACGAAGTATTCCAATTGCAGCCCATGGCGGTGCCAGGATCCGCAGTGGTGCTACCAGTACGCGCAGGAAGTATCGATGCTGGATTTCGTGGCCCCGGCGGACCATTTGCGGGGAATAGCGTCCGACAAACTGCGCTGGCCGAGGCTTCAGGAACTGGCCCGCCAGCACAATCAGCCGGGAAAGTTTGTCACATTTCTTGCGTTCGAGAGTTCTCACGCGCAGGGCTTCGGCGGCGACAACAACGTCTATTATCTCGACGACGACGCGCCCTATTTCTGGGTGGACAGGGACGACATGCGCGGCATAGCCCCCAAGGTCCATGTCAGGGATCTGTGGCGACAGACCGATATGAGCGGCAAGGCGTACTTTACCGTGCCTCACCATACCGGACGGGCGGCGAAATACCGATCCTGGGATGAGGATTATTACGATTCGGCTCGCGAGCCGCTGTTCGAGATATACTCAAGCTGGGGATCGTCCGAGATGCGGCACTCGCGATTGCCCATGAGCGGCGGGAATAACGACGCGCCGTCTTACTTCGTCGATGCGCTGAAGGCCGGCGCGCGATTCGGCGTCATCGCATCCAGCGACGACCACGCCACTCTGCCGGGGAGCGTTTTCCATTTTCGCGTCGATCCATTCGGGGTATCCATGCTGAACGGTTTTGCCCACAAGGGGCTGGCGGCGGTCCGTTCGCCGGAGTTGACGCGAAAATCCCTCTTTGAGTCCATGCGGCGGAGGAACGTCTATGCGACCACGCATGCGCGATCTCTGGTCGATCTGAGGATAGGCGACGCGAACATGGGGCAGGAAATGCCGGCCGACAGAAGCCTGAGGGCCAAACGCGAGGTTCGCGTCCGTTTCACGCCTGAAAACGCGGCTTCCGCGAAGGTCATCCTGATGCGCAACGGCGAACCGCTCGACTCCAAATCGCTGAGAGGCCCCAACCTGGCCGCGGAAGTCAACGAGGCGGTCTTTGAGGACGCAGACGATCTGGGCAAGATCGCCATTCGCGGCGCGAAGTTTCATCCCGAACCGTTCGTTGTCTATTACGCCAGGATCGAGGACTCAAACGGCGCACACCAGTGGACCAGCCCCATCTGGATCGACGAAGATTGAAAGCCGTCTGACGGTATTGCGGTCCATGGCCGCAAGTTCCCGGCTGGCGGTGCGGCCCAATTGAAATTACCCGGCCGTTGCGGAAAAAACGGCGGCTGTAAATTGTTGTCCGGAGTTGATATGGCGTGGTACAATCCTTAGTCGCAAGTGCGGATAAAGGAGCCGCCGGAACATGACGCCGTCCATGCCGGAAAAGGATAAAAAAGCAGATGGCCGCAAACAGATGCGACCGATGGCGCCCGCTTGTCCCGGCGTAGCGCCCGGCTTCGCAGGCCAAGGTTGCACGCCCTACTTGTGGAGCGCCGACCGGCCAAGCCCGAATGGCTGGCAGAGGGTAGGTGGCACCCTCAAGCGAAACAACGTGGAGCTTGGGGGTGTGCACCGCAATTCCATCCCCAAGCAGACAGCGATTGGGGATGTCGCCGATTGTTCCGCATATTTCCCGCGTGCAACAAGTTGCACGCCCTACTTATGGAACGCCGGTCGGCCAAGCCCGAATGGCTGGCAGAGAGTAGGTGGCACCCTCAAGCGAAACAACGTGGAGCTTGGGGGTGTGTATCGCAATTCTACCTCCAAGCAAACAACGCTTGGGGGTGCCACCGGTCGTTTGGATTCCCCGTGTGCAACAAGTCTGCTTCGCCAAGGCTTCGCAGGCCAAGGTTGCACGCCCAACTTGTGGACCGCCAACCGTCTAAGCCCGAAGGGCTGGCAGAGGGTAGCCGGAGGCGTAAGCCTCCGGTCCCGGTCTCCCATAAAACCCAGCCCCGAAGGGGCGGCACAACATTTAAAGACCATCTTCACAACGTCAAATAAATCGAGTGCCACGGTTTGCTTGCAAACTGTGTCGCGTATTTCCCCGCGTGCAACAAGTTGCACGCCCTACTTGTGGAACTTGTGGAACGCCAATTGCCCAAGCCCGAAGGGCTGGCAGAGGGTAGCCGGAGGCGTAAGCCTCCGGTCCCGGTCCCCCTTGAAACCCAGCCCCGAAGGGGCGATACAGATGTTTTTCAGCACCGCAGGTGCGTTGGATTGTAGCCACGGGTGGCTTGTCCGGCGTAGCCTTGGCGAAGCCGGAAGCGCAGGCCGCCGGCAGGCGGTTGAAGCGAAACCCGTGGAAAAGACCGTTGTTCTCACCCGCCCCGGCAGGGGCGGAGGAAAGATTCCTTTTCAAACGCTCTTTCGCCCCTCCGGGGCGAGAATATTTCGGAAATCTTCTCCACGGGTTCCGCGTCGAGCGACTTCGTCGCTGCGACGCTTCACCCGTGGCTACATTCATAGCCCCCCGATGGGGGGTGCGATGTACATCTAAGATGAAATATAAACTTGACTATAAAAGAATTGAATCATTTTTGTGGGGTGGGAAAAGAGGACTTATTTTTTCTTTTTGCATGATTCTGATTGGTCTTAATTTTGTTTGGTTCGGGTGGATCGGACAGGCCGGAGTTATGCCGAATACCGGAGAAATGGTAGTTTGGCGAAGCCATCGCTATTTTCATGCTTCTCAAACAATATGGTGGGTTGCCAAAATAATGCCATATTCAATGTTATGTGTTCTTGCTTTTATGCTATTTTTATTTCCATACTGTTTGGCGAAACAAGATTTAAATATTGCAAACGTCAAAAGAAATAAATTATTCGGTTTGATAGGCATGTTTGCAGGCGTATTAATGGGAGCAATCGGTGCATTGGTTGGTTGCAATTTGTAATGAAATTTGCATTGCGAAGAAACAAATTTTGTCTGGTTATGGGAATGAGATTATTTTGGATAACAATATTGGCGGTGTTGTCAGCATGCGGGGCCGGGCGGGGGGACGTTACGGCCAAATTGACTGTTGCGCAGAAGCAGGATGAGGGATTGGCGCCGTATCGGACGGCGGTGCTGGAGGTCAAGAATGACGCGAAGGAGCCGATTGTACAGTTGGCGATCCGGAATTCGCGGGGCGGGGCGACGTATATCCATGATTGCAGCGTTCCGCCGGGGTCAAATCGCGTCATAACAGTCGGCCTGCCGGCGACCGATCTCCGCCAGACCTACGAGGTCCGGCCTTACACGGCGGCGGGGCCGGCGGAGAAGGCCATAACGTGCGAGATCATCTGGCCAAGCGCGCAGGACCTCGTCAACCCTCAGGAATTCATCGACCCGCAGCTTTACAGGCAGTGGGAAAAACTCAGTGCCGACCAGCCGGGCTACAACAAAAAGGCTTTGGTGCTGCTGGGCCTGCTGCTGCTATTGGTGGAGGCGGGCGTGCTGTCGTTTGTCCGCGGGCCGCGGCTGAAGCTGATTCTGGCGGTCGCCGGGGCGGCCGGCGTGCTGGCGGCGACATGGGTTTATCTGGGCCGGCAGGAAGTCGTCAATGCGGCAGAATATTACACGAATCTGCCCGGCCCGCCCGGACAGGCCGACGGCAAGTGCCGCACCACAATTTTGCTTGCCCACAGGACGGTCCTGTGGAGCACGGCCGACTGGCAGGCGCTGCCGGTGTATTTCAGCCGCGGCCAGATGGACCGCGACGACGCGGCGATTCATGTCGGCAAGGAGATTCGCATGACACTGCGGCCGGGGCAGATGCGCATCATCCGCCGTTATTTTACGGCGCCGCCGCCCGCGTCCTTGCCGTCAGTCCCGCCGGAATCGTCTCCCTCGGCGTCGGGGCCGGGCTGATCGGAGCGGTCTTCGCCGCCTTCCTCGACCTTAAATCTCCGGCCGGCCAGCGCCCATGCGTCCTGATACTCGGTCTTTGAACCCCGCTCGATCGAAATGACGAACCGGAATTTGATGAGCCTTATCGCCATCCAGACCAGCAGGATGAGTATCAGCCCGCCGAGCGATATCGTCAGCCATGCCATCCGCACCAGGGTCCGCTTGAGGTCGTAATTGCCCGTGGCGCCGGCGGCGTTAATCTCCATGAAGGCCAGCACGCCCAGCCCGGCCAGTATCGTCGCCAGGAAGATAGCCGTGATGACAAAGTTCAGCATCGAGTGTTTTTTATGGCCGTTCATTTCCATGGCGGCTTGGCCCCGCAATCGTCGGTGCGCTGGAGTTCCCGCAGCAGTTCCTGCCCCTTTGGCGACAGTTTGGCCGGCGGGACGATTTTGATAACCACGAACTGGTCGCCCTTCTGTCCGCCCGTCGTTCCGACGCCCCGGCCGCGAAGCCGCAGCTTCTGCGAACTTGCGACGCCCGGCGGGATCGTAACGGAGGTCATGCCGTCGATGGTCGGCACGTCCACTTTCGTCCCCAGCGCGGCGTCGACGATGCCGATGGGCGCCTCGACGTATATGTCGTTGCCCTCGCGCCGGAAATAGGGGTGCTCTTTGACATGCACGACGATGTAGAGATCGCCGCCGCCCGCCTGTCCCGGCTCGCCCTTGCCCCGCACGCGGACTTTTGAGCCTTCGCGCACGCCGGGCGGTATGTGCACGTCGATGGTTTCCTGGCGAGGGGCGTCTTTGCCGCCAAGCCGCATGGTAATCGTGGCGCCTTTGACGGCCTGGAGAAAATCGAGATTCACGTGCGACTCGCGGTCTCTTCCGCGCTGGCGGGCCTGCTGGCGCGACCGTTTGCCGGGCGCAGCCCCGAGGGCCTCGAGTATGTCATCGAGGCTCATGGCGGCAAAGCCGCCGCCCCGGCCGCCGAAGAAATCGCTGAAATTGAATCCCGAAACATGCTGGCCCTGCGGCCCCGGCCCGGCCTGTCCGGCCTGGCCCCAGCGAAATCCGCTCTCGGGTCCGGCGTGGCCGAACTGGTCGTATTGCTTGCGTTTCTGCGGGTCGCCGAGAACCTCGTAGGCCTCCGTCGCCTCGTTGAATTTCGCCGCGGCGTCGGACGCCTTGTTCACGTCGGGATGGTATTTCCGGGCGAGCTTGCGGTATGCGGACTTTATCTGCGCCTCGTTGGCGCCGCGCGGAACGCCCAGCACGTCATAATAATCCCGTTTGGCCATGGGGATATTTTAGAGCCTGGTTTAACAGATACAAGACTACGACGGATCAGATTTTACCGAATTCCTATACGACACAACTGTCTTAAGGCAGTTCGCGTTCGGATATGATTGTCGCATTGCATCCCAAACGGTTCTGTTGCAAATAAAGATGAGGTTAATATTGTAATGCCAGAATCATGCTCCCGATCTGTGTATTTCAGAGAGCCGGTTCTTGTCGAAAAGTTCAAGCCCGAAGGGCTGGCAGAGGGTAGCCGGAGGCGTGAGCCTCCGGAACGCGGGTTCCATTAGGATTTGAGCCTCGAAGAGGCGGCACAAAGTTTATGAATTTCTGTCGCCTCTCCGAGGCTTTTTCTCTTTGAGCGGTCCAAACCGGAGGCTCACGCCTCCGGCTACTCTCTG
>JACRIL010000116.1 GCA_016235825.1 Planctomycetota bacterium | reverse complement strand
TTAACATTTGTCGTTCCTCTTGCGTCAACGTCACGATATACTTTTTCTTCATGGCGGGTCTCCTTGCCTGGGTTATACTTATCCCATCGGCAAAGAGGCCCATTATTAATCATCAATTTACGGCTGACAGAGCACTAGAATCAGTTTTTACCCCGGTTTCGGCTGGCGCGAAGGACCTATAAATGCATACGGTCGGTTGCCCTCACTGCGGCAGAAAGATCAAGCTCGGCAAGGCGGTCGCGAAGGCCAGGCTTCAGTGCAGATACTGCATGAAGATGTTCGTCGGCACATCGCAGGAATCCCAGGACGAGGCGGCCCCCTCATTCGCCCCGCCGGCCGACGCCGCGCCTGAAACAGCGCCCCCGGCGGAACCCCAGGACGCGTCGGCCGAAGACACGGCCAATTCCCCAAATCCGCCCGGCCAAAACGAGGAGAATGAGACAGTGGAACAGGACTCCGCCAACAACGGCAGCCAGGCTGATCAGGAAGACCTGTTGACCAAGTTCGCGGACGAGGAAGAACCGGCGGCCCCTGCCCAGCCGGCGCCTGTCAGGCCGCCCGCTCAGGCGGCCAAGCCGAATCCTCCGCCCGTCGTCAAAGCTGCATCCGGCCAGGCCCCGCCAAAAGTGTCCGCCGGCCAGGCCCCTTCGAGAGTATCCGTAGGGCAAGCCCCTGCGAAGGTTTCTGCCGGACAAGCCCCTCCGAGAGTATCCACCGGCCAGGCTCCGCCGAAGGTGTCCGTCGGCCAAACGCCTCCCAGGGCCGCGGCGGGCAAGGCGCCCAAACCGGTCGTCAAAGGCGCCGCCCCGCCTCCCCCTAAGCACGCGCCCAAGCCGCCGGCACGGGAATCCCAGGCCGATCCGGGCGACGCTCTGGCGGCCCTGACGAACGCCGCCGATGTCGCGGACCAGAGCGACGAGGATCCTTTTGCCGCTCTGGCCGACCAGACCGACGACGGCACGGTTTCAGCCAGAAAGACCACCTCGCGTCCGCCGGCCCGGTTTGCCGCGGAGATGAAGGCCGCCAAGGCGCCCAAACCGGTCGTCAAAGGCCCCGCCCCGCCTCCGCCTAAACACGCGTCCAAACCTTTGGCCAAGGCCCCGCCCCGCCAGACGGTGCCCCCGCCCCGCCAGGCGGCGCCCCCGCCCGTCAAGGAAGCGCCCCAACAGGTCGAGGAAGATCCGTTCGCCGCACTGACCGGCCAGCAGGAACAGACCGAACCGGCCGAAGAAATCCAGGACCTCGCCGAAGATACTCCGGATGATATCCCCTCCGCGGATGAGACAGATCAGAAGGCCTCCGGTAAAACGTACAACCTTCAGGACGAGGAAGTCGCCGACGAAAAAGAGCAGGCCCAGGAAGAAGACCCGTTTGCCGCTCTTGGCGCGGCGGTGGAAGAAAAATCCGCCCCGTCCAGGCCGGCCAAGGCCGCAACAGGCGCAAAGCCCGCCAAGGGTTCCAAAAAACAGAAAAAAGGCGCAGACCGCGGAGAAGAAGAAGATGCCGAACCGGAAAAATATGTCCGGCGCAAGCGTTCGATACTGATTCCGGCCCTCGTCGTCGGCACACTTGGCGTCGGCATCATCGTGGCGATAGTCCTGATCATCATTAACATCGGCGGCCAGGTCAAACCCAAGGACGATCAGCAGGCGCAGAACCCTTCGCCCGGGACAAGCGGCGAATCCACGTCCTCCACCAAACCTTTCAAGCCGCCGCCCAACGTGTATCTTCCCCCGCCGACCGAACAGCCAAAACCCGCGCCGGAAGCATCCAGCGTGGAGGTTCTCAGCGGGAGCTTCTACCCGATCAACGAAAGCGGCTTTTTCAGCGGCTTTATAAGGAACAACGGCGAGTCGCCGCTCCAGAGCGTCTCGCTCAACCTGAATCTGGAAGGGCATCGCGTCGCCCCGGTCCAGATCGACTATCTCCCGCCCAAAGAATCAATGCCCTACTGCTTCCAGCAGCTCCCCCCCGACGCTTCCGGCAGCGGGCTGAACAAGGACAAGGTGGTGGTAACAAGCGTAACGAAGGCGCCTAACGACATGGTCATCTGGATGGTCTCGCCTCCGCCGAATATCGAGAAAAAATCCGAACAGGGCAAGGTCAAGGTTTACGGCAAGGTCAAAAGCCAGGTCGGCGCGACTCTTAATAACGTGGGACTGCAATGCGATGTGTTTACCGATACGAATCAGCCTGCCGGCAACGCGCCGGGGACAATCGACGGCGGAAACACGCTCAAGGCGGGCCAGGATGCCAACTTCGCCATCGATGTCGACTCTTCAATTCCCGACCTTGTTGTTAAATCGTACGTCAGGGCATATGGCACGAAGTCAAATTGATGGCCTCCGGCATGAAATCATGTCCGTGTATCCATCGGGATAGGCTCTAAATGATCCCGATCCCGATCCGAACCGATTACAGGATGTCGCGAATCCCGTGGATAAACTACGCGCTGCTGGCGGCCAACATCGCGCTGTACGCCATGGGATATCACGGGGCCTCCGTCGCCGGCGACGCCAGAATCGGCGATCTCATGCTCGACGCCCAGGAACCGCGGCTCCACCAGTTCGTAACCTGCGTTTTCCTGCACGCCTCGATCTTGCACCTGCTTGGCAACATGCTCTTTCTGTGGGTCTTCGGCGGGGCGATAAACGACAAGTTCGGGCATATCGGGTACCTGGCGTTCTATCTGGCCGGCGGGGTGCTGGCGTCCCTGGGTTACGTTCTGTTTACCGGGACGGGGCGGCTGCTGGGGGCCTCCGGCGCGATCTCGGCGGTTACGGGCGCCTATCTGGTGCTGCTGCCAAGGTCGCGGGTTACGGTATTGTGGTTTTTCATCTGGATTTTTCCGATGGAGATATCCAGCCTGCTGTTTCTGGCGTTCCAGTTCATCTTCAACCTTTTCGAGTCGCTGGCGCAAAACGAGGGCGAAGTGGCCTACGCCGCACACTGCGTCGGATACGTCTTCGGGATAGCGATGGCCGCCGGGCTGCTGGCGGTAAAGATTCTGCCCCGCGACCCGATGGACCTGCTGAATCTCTTCAAGCACCATCGCAGGCGGACGCACTACCGCAGGGTCGTCGCCGGCGGATACGACCCGTTCAGCTACCAGCGGGCCGCCTACATGCAGCACTCCGGACAGGCGGATGTCATCTCCAGCAGCGTCGCGCCGGCCGACGGGCCGCAGGCGGCGGAACTGGAATTGCGAAAGGCCGTATCCGAGGCCTGCCAGACCGGAGATTTGGCCTCGGCCGCGCAGAAATATCTCGAACTGGTCGCTGTGAACCCCCAGGCCGTCCTGCCATGCAGGCAGCACCTGGACGTGGCGAACAGGCTAACCGCCGAAAAATTGCCCGCCCAGGCCGCCGACGCCTACGAGCTTTTCCTGAAACATTACCCGACCAACGAGTCGGCGGGCGAAGTATCTATGTTGCTGGGCGTGATTTATGCCCGATATTTAGGTAAGTACGACATGGCGGAGCAGTATCTGGCCCAGGCCGTCGAAAAACTTCGGGACCACCGCCGGATGCGGATGGCCGAAGAGATGCTCCGCGAGGTCCGCGCCGGCCGGTCGGATGGATGACTGCGTTTCCGGCGGTTTTTGTGGTGCGGGCATCTTGCCTGCATAAAAAACGGCGAATTCAACAGACATGGATGTCGAACAAAACATTCCGGCAAGTATGCCGGCTGGCCTGCCCGCCTTCGATCAGGCGACGCTCGACCGGATCAGCAACGCCCGCCTGCCGGACCATTCCGAGATTATCGGGTTCATCAGGGGAATCGAGCCGCTTCAGGCCGCACTGCTGGCCGCCTGCGGGGTCATCTACCTTTTGTACGGCTGGAAGGCCTTCAAGGCGCTGGTGATCGTCAACGCCGCGATCCTCGGGGCCGCGGCCGGGGCGCTGCTGGCCGTCAAATTCCAGCATCAGGATTTGTGGCTCTACGCCGCCGGCGGAGGCGCCGCGCTGGCCGGGCTGCTGGCCTGGCCCTTCATGCGCCTGGCCGTGGCGCTCATGGGCGGACTGGCCGGCGCAATTTTCGGCCGGCAGATATTCATACAGGCCGTAACCATCCTCGAACGCCCGGAACTCCTCCAGTATTCCTGGGCCGGATGCATCGTTGCAGGACTGATCTTCAGCCTGCTGGCCTTCATGGTCTTCCGCCTGGTCGTCATCATCCTGACATCCTTCCAGGGCGGGGGCATGATCTTCTGCGGCCTGGCCGCCATGATGCTCCGAATCCCAGAACTGTCCGACAAGGTCGGCCCGGAACTGCGGAACAACGTCAACCTCGTTCCGATTGCGATTATCGCCATCGCGGCCTGCGGATTCCTGTACCAGCTCTTCCGCGCCGACCCGCCGCCCGCTCCCGCCCAACCCGCCCCCGCGGGATAGTTTTCTCGTGGCACGGCCGTCTCGGCCGTGTGTCCCATGGGCGTCTCGCCCATGGACAGTTTTTAAAAACAACAACATCCACGGCCGGGACGGCCGTGGGACACACGGGCAAGATGCCCGTGCCACAAAAACAACCACAATAACCGGCGACTTGCGGAAAATCGGCGGATAGGTCAAAATCCCCGTCATATATGTCAAGCGATCTGATAACAGACCGGCCTGGGTGGGCATGGTGCAACAACACGACGGCCCGGCGCGGGATGGCGTTTCTGGCGATGCTGGCGGTGGGGCTGGCCTGCCGCGGCAATCATCTGGGCGACTGGGACAGTTGGGATTACGCCTCGCAGGCCGTCGCCGGCCACAGCTCCGACCTGTGCCTGGGCCGCTGGTGGTTCATCGCACTGATGCGGGCGGTTTACCTCCCCTGCCATCTGATCTGGGACCTCACGCCGCTTTCGGCCCACATCCCGATGCAGATCGCATGTGCGGTGATGACTGCGGCGGCCGTGCCGCTGCTGATGGCCTGGACGCGAAGGCTTACCGGCAGCGGCCGGGCGGAACTGTTTGCCGGCCTGCTGATAATCGCCGCCCCGCTGGTTGGCGTTTACTCCGCCTCGGTGATGACCGAGAGCATGGCGTGCCTGGCGCTTGTTGCCGCGATGTACGCCTGGCAACGGGCGGTCGACCACCGGACCGAAAGTGAAATGCCTCAAACCGGCATTCTGCAAACCGGCGACTCCGGTTCAATTTCGCCGCCGTCCGGCCTGCCGATCCGGACATGGTTCTGGGCGGCCGCGGCGGGCATGGCGTTCGGAATCGCCATCGACGTCCGCGAACCGCTGATCATGCTGGGCCTCTGGCCGTTGGCCAGCCTGTTTGTTTACAAACCGCTGAAACCTGTCTGCCTGATTCTGCTTGCCGCTGCGGTCGCGGCATTGACGCTCGGTGCGGCAGTCCTGGCCGCGTGGGCGTGGTATCCCTGGGACACGGGCTTTTTCGGGAATCTGGGCGGGTGGTCCAATTACATGGCAGAACGCCGGGCGAGGATCGGCCTGTCGATCATGGAAAATATCGGCCACATTCGCGAATATGCCTACGTCAGCGCGCCGGCCGTTGCGGTGCTGGCGATACCAGCGGTCTTGTGGTCGGCCTTTCGGGCCAGACGGATGCTTGTGCTGGCCGCCGCGATCGTGCCATTCGTCCTGTGGCTGCTGCTCAACCACGACCTGCCCCGTCAGCCGCGATACCTTCTGCCGCTGATGTGGGTCCTTTGCCCGATAGTCGCCGCCATGCTGGCGCGGCTGGCCGAAATCCACCGCTCCAGGCGCGATATCCTGACCGGATCGCTGGCGGCGGGCATAGTAATCTTCGGGCTGGCCCTGGCGATCTTTCGGGCGGAGTTTTACTATTCGTATTATTACATTCACGTCGAGACCCGAGGCCGGCTCTGCCGCGACCTGATGGAATTGCCAGACGGGGCTGTCGTCATCGCCGGCCAGGGCCTGCCCGTAACCTACTACCTCAACCGCATGGGCGTCGCGAGGCTCAAGCCGCTCGATCTGGGCGCGAACCTCAATAACCCATCGCCGCAAAATGCCCTCAACGCCGTCCTGGCCGAGGGCAAGACGGTCTATGCCACGCTCCGGCCGGAAGACTGGATCGGCAACACCGAGCCGGGCGGACAACTCGAACACCTCACCGCCATCGCCCAAAGGTGCAATCTGGAGCGCGCCGCCGGCTCGTTCGTCCGCATGAAACTCCCCGCTATCCCGCCTGCAACAACGCAAACCGGCGACTGAACTGAAAAGTCTCAACTCTCGCTTGCGCCACTGGCAGACGATCCGGGATCACGTAATGCCTTGGCCGAGGGGTTTTAGCGAGACATTTATTCGTTGTGATAAAAAAACACCCTCGCTCGCATTGGCCTCATCCCAAAAAGGATGAATAAATTGGCCAGAATTCTTGGCCGGGATATCCCGGTATTTTGGATCGTCTGCCAGTGGCGGGATCAGAAAAAAATACATGGATCGGCGACTTTTCCCCGGGTTTCGCTTCATCCGCCTGACGGCGGACTCGCTTCACCGCGGGGCTACAAATATGCCGCACCGGACGGTGCTGAAATGGACGTTCCAGGAAAATGCATCGCATTCCTGTGCAATCGTCCTAGACCTGATCCATCACTGCCCGTTCCCGCCGGCAGCCCTGGGTTTATGCACAATGTTGTTATGCGGCAGAGTCGCCATCTCATCAACCTCGTCTTTGGGATGAGATCCTGTTTTCCATGAAAATGTATTATCTTGCGAAAGATGTGGGAAAGACAAAAGTTGACAACAAGGTTGTTCTCAAGTTTACCGATCGGAAGAAATTCCGAACTGCCTGAGCTTGTGGCGCTGGGAGGTGGTGTAGACGTATGAGAGGATTTCCGCGACGACGAGGTAGACGTCTTCGGGTATTTCATCGTCGAGGTCGAGCTTTGACAGCACCTCGACGAGGTCTGCGTCTCGGCGGACCGGGACGTTGATTTTGACGGCCAGTTCGATGATTTTCTCGGCCACCAGGCCGCTGCCCTTGGCGACGACCCGCGCGGCGTCGTCCCTGTCGGGCTGATAGCTCAGCGCGACGGCGGCATGGCGGATTTTTATCCTCTGTTTGGCCATCAGACCCTCACGTCGATCACGCTCGTCGAGGCGGTCCAGCCCCGCTGGAGGTTGTTGAATTTGCGATCCTTGTCCGGCGGTGTGTGAATCTTGTTTCGGACGGCCAGGGCCGCGTTGGGATAGCCCCGCGCATCGAGCGCCCCTGCCAGTTCCGTCAGCGACCTGCTGAAGCTCTCCTGGGCCGGGTCGTTCTCCACGTAGATGGTGGCCTGCACATTTTTTTCCTTCACGCGGGCGTCAACGCGAATCCGCCCGAGCTGCTCCATATTCAGCAGAAAGAGGATGCTGTGGCCGGGTTTTGACGCCCCCTGCCCGGAATCTCGGCTATATGCGTCCCGGCCGGTGTAATCCTGATCGCGCCCGGCCCACAATTTTTCCTGCTCGATCAACATTCCGACGGCGGTCCAGGGCATGGCGCTGCCGAGCGGGACCTCGATCCAGACCGGACCGCCGCGGGCCTGCGACAGGGCGTTCATCATCTGCTGCGATTCGACGTTGGCAAGGGCGCCGGCAGTCGGCCCGGCCAGCGACTGGCCGGCCTGCGAGCCGGCCGAGGCAAGGGCGTCCGATAACCCCAGCAGCAGGCCCTTGAGATCGTTTCTGGCCGCTGCGGCCATTTCGCCGGGGCCGGCCTGGGTAGCCTGATACAGTCTGGTCTCGTAAAACACCCCGCCGTCCCGCACAATCTGGCGGATATTGTCCGATTTGATTACAGGGTCCTGGCCTATCATCTGGTCCAACCGCTCGCGTAGTGCATTTGCCGCCTGTGCCAGTTCCGGCGGCAACTGCACCGCGTTCGGCTGGCCGCCGACCAATTGGCCCGCCGCCAACTCCCCCGCGACCGGTTGGCCCGCGCCGGTCTGGCCTGCAATCGGATGGCCAGCGCCAGGCTGGCCGGCCAGCAGGGTCGCCAGTTCCTGCCGCATCTGCTGCATCGACTGTGCGGGAGAGTATTCAGGCAAGGCGGTCTGGCGAAGGAACTGGGCGACCTGAGTCTCCAATTGCCGGACCGACTGGTTGTCGGTCGCCGGCCCCTGGTGAACTATCTGAAGGAACTGCTGGCCGCGTTCGGCGCCCACGGCCAGCGTGAGCCTCGTGCCAGGCCTGATATCAGCGGGCAGGTCGGCCTCGAAGAATCCGCCCCTGCCGTGCATAAGAGCCCCGCCGTCTGCGAGGCGATCTACAACCGTCGCCTTGAACTGCCCGCCCGCCCGCATGCCGGCGAAAAGCTGGTTCGGTTCGGCCGGCTGCTCCAGAACAATGCTGAGATTGCCGCCCGTCCGAGCGACGGTTGCGCCCAAGACCTGTCCCGGGCCGGCCCAGCCGGCCGCCGGGGTCTGCGCGGGCGACTCCAGAACGAGCGTCTGGCCCCTGGCCAAGATGACAACCTTTCCCGGCCCGGCCTCCTGGACGACGGCGGCAAACCGCTCGCCGGCCTTGACGCCCGGCATGATATCGGTGTCGATCCGGCCGGCCATAGTCCGGCCGTCGGGCAGGACCAGTTCGACCATCTGCCCGCCGGCTGTCTTTGCGGCCCCGGCCTGCGAGGCCGACAACTCGACGGTTTGGCCGCCCTGCGCCCCGCCGGACTGCGGTGCCGCGGCAGGCTGCTCCTGGAGGAAGACGGTCCTGGGTTGGGTCTGCGAGGCCTGCTCTGCCTGCCCCGCCGCGGAACCGGCGACCGCGTTGGCCAGTTGCAGAACGGGCCGCGGATGAACCTCCTTTACCGTCGCCGCAAGCTGCGTGCCCAACGGCATGTCGGCCAGACCCTCGGCCACCAGGTTGACGCCCCGGACGTTTATCAACGCCCGGCCCTCGCCCAGCATGTTCAGCACCTTGATCATGACCTGGTCGCCGGGGCGCAGGATGGGCAGGCGCTCGCCCGTGAGAGAGATCGGCATGATCGTGCCGGAATCCCTGACCAGCGGCACGCTAGGCAAAGGCTCGTTAGGGCGGGCCGACGACATGGCAAGACTCCTGGATCAGTTGCCCGGTAGTTGAACCGTACCCAGCCAGAACTGGCGTATCCGCTCGACCATCGCACAGAACTGATCCAGCTCGACCGGCTTGCGGATGAAGCAATTGGCCGACAGGTCGTAGGCCATGCGAACATCACGCGAGTCGCTGGAAGTCGTAAGGATAATGACCGGAATTCTGCGAAGATCGCTGTCAGCCTTGATCTCGGCAAGGAGCTGCCTGCCGTCCTTGCGGGGAAGGTTGAGGTCCAGAAGGATAAGATCGGGCCGGGCAGGCGGCGCCTGGAGCCCAGCGCCCCTGAGATAATCCATCGCCTGCACGCCGTCGGTTACGACGTGCAGATTGATGTTCCAGGCGTTCAGCTTCATGGCTTCCCTGAACAGCCAGGAGTCCGCGGGATTGTCTTCAACTAACAGTATGTTGTTGGCTCTGATGTCCATTTTACCTAAAACCTCGTCAAGATATGTTTTTCCGTTGCACGGGTATATTACCAGATCGGCGATTTTTGTGCAAATTTATTGGCAGGAAGTTGAAAATTTTTCACTTTTTTTTGCTGCCGGGATACTCGGAGTCCCTGACAGAATGCCGCGTGAGCCGCGTTTCGACCAAAACCGGACGGCCGCAAGGAAGGCCGAGGCTGACCGACCTGCTTGGAGCCTATCCGAATAACTACGATGAGCTGCGTTTCGGCAAAAACCGGATGGATGCAAGGAAGACTGACGCAGGCGACCCGGTTAGGGTCGTCGAGAAGGTCTGGCGCCGCAGACGCCGGTTTTCGTCGAAACCCTTTGGGGACGGGCCATTGGGCATCCTGTCAGGGACTCTTAATGTTTTTGCTTGTCAGGCCGCCGGGTTTTGGTTTACCATCAACGTTCATGCCAATGGAACAATCAAAACTGGTCCGGCTTTTTCTTCTTTTGACCCCGGCTTTTGCGGGTGGCGCGGTCTTGCTTGCCCAAGGCGGGTGCGGTGACGATCTGGGTAATTTTCTGAATCCCCCCAAATCCACAAAGACCGTTCCGCACCCCATCGACCTGCTCCTGCCCAAAGAACTGAAGATCCACCCGTTCACCGGGGCCAGGACGCTGGACGAAACCGGCAAGACTTACGGCGTGGAGGCTCGCGTTCAGGCCCTTGACGCCTACGGAGACCCCACAAAGGCCTTCGGCAGGTTTACCTTCATGCTGTACAACGTGGCCCCCGGCAGCGGCCAGAAAGGCGAGCTTATAAGCTCATGGTATGAGAACCTGAACCTTTCGACGATGGAGAAGAACGCGGCGCACTGGGAAAAGCACTGGCAGACCTACGAGTTCAAGCTCAGGCTGAATCCGCCGCTGGCCCACGGCCAGCCTTGCATTCTGGTCGTGAACTTTGAAAGCGATTTCAGCCCCCGCCTCACGGCCGAACTGAAATTCGCCGCTGGTTAAAACTGCAACGCGGCGAAGCCGGTCTCTGCGCCGAATATACTGGAGCGGCGTTTAACATAAACGCTTCAAGCCCGAAGGGCTGGCAGAAAGTAGCCGGAGGCGTGAGCCTCCGGAACACAGGCGGCATTATGATTTTAGCCCCGGCGGGGCGGCACAAAATGCAATAAAAAGAAAGGCCTCGATTCATGAAGAAGGTGCTGTTCGTCGGCGACATAAACGTGGACGTCATCATGGGCGGGCTGCCATCCCAGCCGGTTCCCAACAAAGAGATCACGTGCGGAAGCCATGACGTTACGGTCGGCAGCAGCGCTCTGATCTGCGCGTCGGCGTACAGGTTCCTGGGCGGGCGGACATGGTTTGCCGGGCTGGCCGGCAAGGACGCCAACGGCCGGCTCATGCTCGACAGGATGCGCCAGTTCGGCATAGACGCCTCGCTTGTCGAGCTGACGGACAAGGTCGCGACGGGCGTAACAGTCAACCTGATAGTCGGCCACAGCAGGTCGCAGATTACCTGCCCCGGCACGATCACCGAATACGCGGGCAGGAAACTGAATGGCAGGATTTTCAGCAGGTTCGATCATGTTCACTTCGCCGGGCCATATCAGCAGACCGCATTGCGGCCGAAGATCGCCGGACTCCTGCGGGCCGCCGCCGGGGCCGGCGTTACAACTTCGCTCGACCCCCAGTGGGACGTTACGGAGAAGTGGAAATTCATGAAGGAATGGCTCCCCCTGCTGACGTGGTTCTTTCCCAACGCCGACGAGGCGATTTCCATAACAGGCGGCCGCAACGCCCGCCAGGCCTGCATGCGGCTGGCGAAGATGACCGCCTGCCCCATAGTAAAGATGGGCAAGGATGGAGCGATGGTCTGCCGCAACGGCAGGATTGTTTCCATCCCGTCATACAACGTTAAAATCAGGGACACTACCGGCGCGGGCGACAATCTTGATGCCGGAGTGCTGTACGCCATCCTTGAAAAGCGGATGGATGTTATCGAGGCGGTGAGGTTCGGAATCGCTGCCGGCGCACGAAGCTGCCAGTTCGCAGGCGGAGTCGGAGCGAGATCGACCTGCAAGGACATAATCAGATTCATGAAGGAACACGCGAAAAAATGAACGCCTTTGAGAAACTGCTGCAACTGCCGCCCGCCGAAGGCAGGAAGATTGGTGTTGCGTTCACGGCCCCCGAGATCGCCCAGCAGCCGGCGGTCTGGCTCAAGGCCGCCCGCGACCTGTCGGCCCGCGGGGATGAAATCCGCCGGTTTTTGGCCGACTCGGGACTGACGGGCGGCGACGACGCGACGCTGATCCTCGCCGGTGCGGGAACTTCCGAGTTCATCGGCAACGCGACGATGCACGGCCTTCGGTGCAATCTTTCCCGGCTGGTGCTTTCGGTCCCCACAACTCATATCGTTACTCACCCATCGACCGCACTCGTCCCCGGCCGCAAATACGCGGTGGTTCACTTCGCCAGGTCCGGCGACTCGCCGGAGTCGCTGGCGACCTACCGGTTCATCCGGAAATTCCATCCGGCGGCCCGGCACATCGTCATCACGTGCAACCGCGGCGGCGCGCTCGTCAAGGCCGCCGGGGCCGACGGCGGGGCGCTGTGCATCGTCCTGCCGGACGAGACGAATGACCGCTCGCTCGTGATGACCAGTTCGTTTTCGACGATGGCCCTGACGGCGCTGGGGCTTCCGCTGGTCGCGCAGGGAAAGGATTTCGAGGGCCTGACAAGGCAATTGGCCGCCGCCGCCCGGCGCATCCTCGACGCCTACGGCGACCTGTTCCATCAGGCCGCCCAGCGCCGGTTTAACCGGGCCTGCTTCCTCGGCTCAAACGCGCTCCTGGGGACGATGCAGGAATGCCACCTGAAGATGAAAGAGATGACGGAAAGCCGGGTCGTGTGCAGGTTTGAATCGTTCCTGGGTCTGCGGCACGGGCCGCAGGTCTTCGTCAACGACGAGTGCATGGTGTTCGCTGCCCTTTCGAGCGACCCTTATCCCCGCCAGTACGAGATGGACATGCTCCGGCAACTGAAGGCCAACAACCAGGGCGCCGGCATGATCGTCCTGTGCGACAAAAACTTCGAGAGCCTTGGCGATCTCGACGCTCACGCGGTCGAACTGTTCCCCGATTGCCCGGCCGTTCCCGACATCTACCGCGTCGTAACGGATGTCGTCGCCGGCCAGTTGTTCGCCATGTTCAAGTGCATTTCGCTGGGCCTCAAACCGGACAATCCCAGCGCCAGCGGGACGATCACCAGGGTCGTCAAGGGCGTTACAATCTACGAACCGCAATAATATGCCGAAAAACAAGTCCGAAAATCCGTTCCTGAACATCGTCCGGGCCCAGAAGGCCGGCCATGCCGTCGGGGCATACTCGGTATGCTCGGCCAACAGGTTTGTGCTCGATGCGGCCATGCGGCAGGCCCTGGCCGACGGCGCCTTTGCCTGCATTGAATCGACGTCAAACCAGGTCGATCAGTTCGGCGGATACACCGGGATGACTCCGGTCAAATTCGTCGCCTACGTCAAGGGCATCGCCCGCGCCGTGAACATGCCTGCCGGCAGATTCCTGCTCGGCGGCGATCACATCGGACCCAACGCCTGGAAAAACGAGTCTGCTGTCTCGGCCATGTCGAAGGCCCGCGACCTTGTGCGGGAATATGTGGAGGCCGGGTATTCAAAGATTCATTTCGACGCGAGCATGCGATGCGCGGACGACCCGCCCGGAGACGGCGGCCCCATGCCGCACGAGGTCGTCGCGGATCGGGCCGCGGACCTGTGCCGCGTGGCCGAAGACGCCTGGAAGAACAAAAGGCCCGGCTCGCCTCCGCCCGTTTACGTGATCGGCACGGAGGTGCCTCCGCCCGGCGGCGCGGCCGGGGATGCGGAAGGAATGCGAATCTCGAAACCCACCGACGTGGCTCAAACCATAGAGACCGCCAAGGCCGCCTTCGTTTCGCGCGGCCTGGAGTCGGCCTGGGAAAGAGTCTTCGCCGTCGTCGTCCAGCCGGGCGTCGAGTTCGGCGACGATTCGGTTTTTGTGTACGACCGAAAGAAGGCCGCCGGCCTTTCAAGGTACATCAGGACGCACGCCAATTTCATCTACGAGGCGCACTCGACGGACTACCAGTCCGCCGACGCGCTGCGGAACCTCGTTCAGGATCATTTCGCGGTGCTCAAGGTCGGGCCGTGGCTGACCTTCGCCCTGCGCGAGGCCCTGCTGGCCCTTGAACTCATCGAGAAAGAAACCCTCTGGCGCAAACGCGGCGTAAAGCTGTCCGCCTTCCGGGACTCACTTGAGCGCGCAATGCTCCGGCGTCCGGCGCACTGGAAGAAATATTATCACGGCGACGCGGAGCGGCAGAAATTCTGCCGGATGTTCAGCCAGTCCGACCGCTGCCGGTATTACCTGCCCATGCCCGAAGTGTCGAACTCCATCAGCCGCCTGCTCGCCAATCTGGACCACAAGGAAATTTCGTTGGCGCTGATAAGCCAGTACCTGCCCGGCCAGTGCCCCGCCGTGCGAAGCGGCGAAATCGGGAACAACCCACGATCTCTGATCCGCCACAAAATAATGGAGGTAACCTCGATGTACGCCCTGGCGTGCGGGATAGGCGGGAAAAACGCGTGAAAATATTTCCGTCATTCCGCCGCTGGATCAAGGCCAACCGCGACGGGCTGGATGCCATAACGCTCGACATCGACGGAACCCTCGCCAACGGGAAAAACCTTCTGAGCGGCGCGGCCGATCTGCTGGCGAGGCTTCGCGCGGATGAAATTCCGTTCATTCTGCTGACCAACGACGGCAGCAATTCACCCGCCCAGAAGGTCCGCGATCTGAGGCGATACGGCCTGCGAATCAATCGCGACGAGATCGTCTCGGCGTCGCACCCACTTGATGAATTCGCGGCTGAAAGAAAACTTGTCGGCAAAAAGGTCTTTGTCATGGGCTCGCTGGGCCAGCCGTCTTACGCCCAAATGGCCGGAATGACCCCCGTTACGGACATCGCGCAGCTCACCCGCTGCCACGCGGTCATCATCGGTGAAAAAAGGTACGATTGGCAGAATAACATCAACGCCGTCATCAACTTCCTCGCCGCCAATCCGCAAAAGCCGCTCGTCGTGCCAAACCCCGACGCATATTTCCTGAACGCCCGCAAACAGATGCGGCTCGCCCCCGGCGCGCTGACCCGGCTGATCAAAGAGTCGCTCAAGGATCGCAGTATTGAAATTGAAACCGTGTTTCTCGGCAAACCGCATCCCCGCATATTCCGCCACAGCCACGCGGTTCTGGAAAAACGCCTCGGCAGGGCCATTCCCAAAAAGCGGGTGATGATGATCGGCGACTCTCTGGCCTCAGACGTGGCTGGCGCCAAAAGCTTCGGCTATTCCGTCTCGCTCGTCCTGACCGGCGTTACCACGCGGCAAATGCTCAGCGAAAGCAAAGTCAAACCCGACCTCGTGTTCAAAGGATTGTGACGAACAGGCGTTCTGAAGAGAATGGAAGAATGAAGATTGATCTCCACATTCACACACGCGAGGGATCGGATGGCCGCGCGACCGCGGAGCAGATGATCGAGGCCGCCATCGAACGCGGCCTGCACGGACTGGTCATTACGGATCACGATTGCATGCTCAGTGTCGCCGACCAGCAAAGGCTTCAGCAGCGGCATCCTCGTTGCAAGGTGTTCCGGGGCTGCGAGGCCACCTTAGTCGGAACCGGCGAGCACATCGGCGTCATCGGCGGCAGCCTCCGCGATATTCCGCCGTTGCGGCCTGAAGAACTTTCCGCATGGGGCTCGCTAATCCGCGCCGCAGGAGCCCTTACCATTCTCAACCATCCCTTCGACAACGGCCCGGAACTTTCGCTGGATTTGGACAGCTTCTGCCCCGACGCCATGGAGTTCCTGAGCATGAACGTAAACACTGCACTCGCCGCGGAATTCACGGCCATCGCCAGGTCCCGCGGCATGCGACCGGTCGCCGGCTCGGACGCGCACAAGACCGAGCATGTCGGAATGTTTTATGTCGAACTGGACCGGGATATAACGTGCGAAGACGCCCTTGTCAGTGAGATTCTGGCGGGCCGTTATGCACTCGCTTCCTTTCCCGGGATGTGGAATGACCGCATGGCCGAGGCTGTGAAATGCGAAGCCGCCGCACGCGAAATCCTGCGGGCCGGCGGCACTATCGACGACTACCTTAAAAGCGGCAATTTTCATCCTGCTTTCTTCCATCGCGTTGCGGAAAATGGCAGTTACATCCCAAGAGAAGAGTTCCTCGGCCTCCGCGGGGATGATTTCACGAGCAATAAAAAAGATCAATAAAAGTCCGGTTGCCGGAAACACCTCTGACTTTTGCCCCCCCCCTTGAACAATCCGGAGCCAAAAGGCCATTACTTGTTCCCCATACAGAACACCTGGCCATTTGTGGCGGCCGCAAAAAGATATCCTTTCACCGCCGCCATTCCGTCCCAGCGAGGGGCGGCGGGCAGATCGATGCGCCCCAACTCGCGCCCGTCGGACGCGGAAAACGCACGAATCTCTCCGGTTTTACCGTCTTTATTGCAGAGAGCCACGAAAATCGCATCGCCAGCCAGCGCCAAGGCCTTTGGCGTCTGCGAGTAATCAATTTCCACTGCCCATTTCTTTCCGGTTGCAGCGGGTTGGCCGAACAACGTCCAAATCCTGTGCCTGGGCGCCGGTGTAGTGCGCCATTCCTCTATAACGCCATATGTGGCCTCATCTCTCACCGCCAGGATGTTTCCTTTGCGGGGCGCATGCCATGTATTAAGCCGGGGTTCTCCGCCGGGGACGATTTTTCCATATGCCCAGGGTCTTGCCTCGAATGTCATACCGCCGCTTGCCGCTCCGGGAAGCGTGTTGTCCTTGAGGATGCCATAAATGGAGAAGAGAACATTTGTTCCTCCTTTGCCCTGGCTGCCGGTCCTGGGATCGAACTGGAGCCGCTGGCCAATGTGAATCAGCTTGCCATCGCTGATCGGAACGCTGCAGACATTATCCTGGATTTTCCTGCCGGCGTTTTGGCGCCACAGAACTTTTCCGGTGAAGGGGTCTGCCTCGCCATAAAAGATGCCGCCATCCGTGAAGCTATGGCGGCCGGCCGCGAAGAAAACCGTTCCATCCTGCACAAGTACGCTGCCGTGGACAGGCCAGGAAGACTCGATCTGCTCTTCGACCACTATCCACTGATCGCGCGGCGCGGCCGGCTGACGCCAGGCCAGCCTGCCGTCAGATGCGCAAAGGCAGTAAACCCATCCATCCGCGGAGCCGAACAGCACCAACCCTTTGTAAAACGTGGGAGGAGAGTCCACCCGGCCATTTGTAACATATGTCCATTTGACTGCGCCGGTTTTGGAATCCAGGGCAACCACGGAATGACGGTCGATCGCCGCGACAAACACCTTGCCGCCTGCCGCCGTAATGCTCGACGCTTCGCAGCCCATGTCCGCCTTCCACAGCACCTTGAGGCTCGCAGGCGCCGCGGCCGTCGTGCCGCCGCTGCGGATCGGATCATGGCGAAGCGTGGGCCAATCTTCCGGCTGTGCGTCTTCGGCCGGCGCCATGCCGTACGCCGGGCCTTTCTCAAGTCGATCCGCGATGCCGGCGCCATCCGGAACCGCCGCGGATTTTGATGAAAAACCCATCAACCCCCTCACCATATTGAAACAGTTGCAACTGAGGTAAAAACTGTAGGTCAATCCGTTGGCCGGCATGAAGCCGACGCCGCATGAACCGCGAGAAGCTTTCGTCCCTTCAAACTTTCCATTCTCAAGATTGAAGAAATCCATGTCGCCGGTCAGCACATATTGGCCCACGATGTGATCCGGAAAACAGCGATTGTAAGGAGCCGGCAGGCGATTGAGCTCCTTGCCGGTTTTCGGATCCAAAGACGCCCATGAATAATACAGGGGATTTTTTTTGTCCTTGTCGCCCATCCGCTTGACCCACACGGCCTTTTCCAGGGCAAACACATTGGCGGCGCTTCCGAAATGAGCGGTGGCCTCATATTCGTAGGTCCAGAGGGTTCGCCCATCCTCGGGCGAGACCGCGTAAACAGCGGCCCACTTGTCTTCCGGGTGGCCGTACCGATATCGGCGGGGAGAACTGGCCAGAAGGAGCATGCCTTTGTTGCAGGATAACAGGCTTAAAGAAGCCACGACCTTCAGGGCAGCGGCCTCTTTTTGCCAGATGCTGTTTCCGGTTCGCAGATCGCAGCAAACAAGAGAAACAGAGCTATCCTTTCCTTCCCGGTTCAGAAAAAAGAGTTTTCCTTCACCCGCCACAATGGCGTCCTGCTCCAGAAACTTATTGGTCTTCTTCCAGAGACATTTTCCGGAGCGGGCGTCAAATGCCTGGACATTTTCGCCAGCCCGCTGTATCAGGATGTCGTCCTGATACAGATGTTCGGCATTCTTGTCATCTCCGGCATCCTTGAATTGCGTAATCGCCTCCCCTGAGGATGCGTCAAGAGCCGCCAGGCCGGATTTCCCCAGGTGAACATAAACGCGATCCTTGACTGCCGCCAGCGCGCCGCCGTGAGCTTGCCGTTCAATCTCCTTTTCCCAGAGCAGAAGGCCGTTGTAGGCGTCGCGACAGATCAGCCGGCTGATTCCAGCGCGGCCCGTTATATTGTACCAATAGAAATTCCGGCCGTTGGCGGAGGTAAAACCCACGCCTGCTCCGCTGCCGGAAAATTCCAGGTCCGGCCAGTGCCCGCCGGCCAGCCATTGCAGCGAGAGAGGCACGCCGACGGACCGATCCAGAGATATGGAAGTTCGGCCCGCATCATGCTCGAAGTGCGTCCACTCGTCCATGGTCTCCGGCCTGGGCTTGGCAAACACCGCCCAAACCCCGTTCTCCCTGACGATCTTTGAGCCCTCGATGCCGCTCTTCCGAAGGAGGTCCGGGAGCGTCTTTTCGGACTCGCCGTCCCTGCCGCCCAGACAGGCTATGCCGTTGGGCGCAAGGACGCGGATGATTTCCTTGAGAGACAGGCCGGCCCCGAGAGCCGCCTCCAGGTTGTCGACCACAACGAGATTCGCCAGATTATCCGCGTACGGAAGGCTGTCGTAGGATGCCTGCCGGACGGTTACGCGACCGGCGAGGCCGGCCTTCTCGACGAGGCTCATTCCCAGTGACACGTCGTCTTTTTTCAGGACGAGCGACTGGACAAGATTCTTTCCCTTTTCGCTGAGTGTTACAGCGAGTGAGGCGTCATTACAGCCCATGCAAATGTAGAGCCCCGGACGAAGGCCGTCGGTCTTGAGTATCTGCGGCCCCACAACAGACCCGGATGGTTGCCCAGCCGCCAAAACGCCGCAGGGCCATGGCAGAAGAACATACCATGCCAACGCGCACCATAAATGCGCCCGGCTTCCGGACATCTGGCGTTGACTGTCCATTCCTGTTATTCAACCTCCCATGCCAAGGCCTTCATCGAGCACGGCGGGAGCGTGAGTTTGCCGCCGCTTTGCAGTTCCACCTGCGATTCCACGACCTCCACCTGGGGCTTTTCATTCTCGAATTCATTGCTCGCGGCCGGATTGTCGGCCGCCATGGTCCAGCATGTCGCCGTCCCTTTGGGCTTGCCCTGGAACTTCAGTTCCACCGGCAGATTGGTTTTCAGGTCCAGATTCACCAGTATCAGGCCCCGTTTTTTCCCGTCGCTGAAGGCGTAGCTCCAGATGCAGTTGCCGTCGTAGGTATGCGGTTTCTTGTCTTCAAACCTTCCGGCGGCGTGGAATGTTGGATTCGCCCCGCCGTGAACGGTTTCGACCAGGTCGCCGCCCAGGATTTTGTTGGCCATCGCGCAGGCCAGGAAGGTAGGCCTGTAGCGTTCCCTGCCCTTGCGCATGTTAAGGGCGGTTCCCCACAGCCGCACATTTCCGCCCGCCTTGCTTTTATAGGCATATTGGATAAACGCAAAAAGATTCTGCGTTCGCACGCCGTGCCGTTTGAGCATGAGCAGCATGGTGTTGGCGACGTTAACTCCGCCAGCCAGCGACGTGGTTATGCGATTGCGGGGCTCTTCGGGGCCGTCGCCCATGGTTATGTGATGATTAATCTCGTAGATCGACATTTCGATGCCGGCCTTCTTTGTTGTTTGATACGTCGTTTCCATGCTGCTTTCTTTTTCCAACGACCTGTGAAGCGCCCAGCCAAACACCCAGTAGAAGAGCTTCTCGGTGGTGTCAAACGCCTCGGCGTCGCTTTTGTCGAATAGGCCGGCAATATACGGAGCAATTGCGATTCGGTCGGCGTTCGGCACGTAGCCGCAGATTTGCTCGGTCTTGCCGGTGTTTGCGGCCTGCGTGCCGGCATGAAAGATGACATTGGGCTTGTAATGCGGAGAAGCCTTGGCGGCGTCGATAAGGTCCTTCCAGAAATCCTGACCGTTAAATCCGCCGCACTTGTATCCCACGGCGTTGTTCCACGCCTCGTTGCCGAATTCGACATGTATCCGCTTGAGCGTCTCAGTCCATGGCTTGGGATGCCCCAGGTCGGACCGAAGCTTGCCGTATTTGGTGTCGGCTGACCCGCCGAGATATTCCATGAACGCCTTGATTTCATCGATGCTCAGCGTTCCCGGCAGGCAGTACCACGGTTCGCTGCCTATATATTCGCTCAACTGGTACGTTTCGTGCAGGCTGTAATCGTTCTTCAGGTGGCGATTCTCCGGCCCGCCCTTGGCGACAACCTGCGAGTCATGGCTGTAAGCTTTCAGAGGCGGCATTATCGTGTTTTCCAGCGTGTCGCCGCCCATCTGCAAATACCTGATGCTTCCCGGCCGGAATAATTTGAGAGTCTCAACAACTTCATCGCGAAAGACCGTCGGATTTTTGTCCCCGTCCAGCCACGCTTCTATGTCGTCCAGCAGCACCTGTCCGTCCACTGCCGCGAATACAAATTGCGGCGACGCATCCCCCGCTTTGGCGTCCTTTGGTTCGCCAACGCCTTCGACCTTCATCGTGAGTTGATACTTCTTCCATTGATCCGTAAGCTCAACAGGTTGGTTGACCAATGCATCCGCCCCCGGCATTATAAATCTGATTGTAAGCTTGGGTTTGCCTTCCTTGATTTTCGCCCAGAAATCGACATGCCACAGGCCGTTATTGTCGAAAAACCGCTGAAAGTGGGTGCGATAGCTTATCACGGCCTCGGCGCCACCTTCG